>SYEM01000179.1 GCA_005801385.1 Verrucomicrobiales bacterium
CCGGGATCACACCGTCGACGGGAAACGAGACAGGCTCGCCACGGTCGACAGAGCTGTCGAAGACGGAACCGTCGGGCAGGGTGCCGTGGTAGTGGACCTTGACGGTGTCACGCGGTCCGGGGGGCTTGCCGGAAGCGTTGCCGGACTTGATGACCTTGTACTGGAGACCGGAGGCGGTGGACTTGACCCCTTCCTTCTTCGCGTTGGCGGCGAGGAAGTCCTCGGAGGCCTTGATGTTCTTGGCCCCCTCGGCCTGCTGCTTGGCCTGCTGCTTGGCCATCATCTGGGTGCGGAACTCGTTCATCACATCCCGGATCTCAGCCTCGGTCAGCCCCGGCTTGCCCGCGAGGGCATCGGCCAGGCCGGCGGCGAGGGCCTTCGGATCCACGTCCACACCCTGGTCACGCATGCTGGTGCCCATCTGGGTGCCGATGGCGTAGCTGAGCTTGAGCTTCGGATCCTTGAGGTCCGGTGCATTCTGGGCGTGGAGGGTGCCGGCGAGCGCGAGGGCCGCCGCGAGGTGACGAACGGAAGTGAGGTTCATGAATGGGGAGCGCCGGTCATGTGGGGGCGCGGGGAGGGACCCTTGCAGGTTGCGATGCCGGGTCAATGGATGAGTTCGTGATGGGATGCTCGAGCGACCGGCGCACCTCTCCAATCGGGGCTCTTCATCCTTCGCAGTCCAGGTCATGTTGGTGGTGATGTGTGGCCGATTTTCACTGACGGTCCGCGGCCGGGTCCGGATTGCCGAGGTGGAGGAGCAGGTCGTTGAGATCGACGTTCCCGCACCTCGCTACAATGTCGCACCCGGGCAATCGGTCACCGTCATTCGCAGAGGCCGCTCGGGCGTTGAAGGGGCCTTGCTCCGCTGGGGTCTGATTCCGTCCTGGGCCCGCGATCCGAAGGTGGCGTTCCAGTGCACCAATGCACGGGCCGAGACCGTGGCGACGCGGCCGGCCTTCCGGGAGGCCTTCCGGCAGCGACGCTGCGCCGTGCCGGTTGACGGATTCTTCGAATGGGAGCGGTCGGGCAAGCAGCCTTTGCCCTGGCGATTCGTGCGATCGGATCGATCCGTGTTCCTCCTTGCAGGACTCTGGGAAACGTGGAGACCGCCCGGCGAACAGGCAGAGGTGGAGACCTTCACGTTGATCACGACAAGTGCCAATGCCGACATGGCCCCGGTCCACGATCGGATGCCGGTGCTGCTGGATCCAAGGGCGCTTCGGACCTGGCTGGATGCTGAGAGCAACCGGACCTCGCTGGAGGGGGTGATGCAGCCGTCACCGGCGGCGAGCCTGGTCCGTCATCGGGTGTCGACGAGGGTCAACAATGCGCGCAATGAGGATCCGGTCTGCATCGAACCGTTCGAGGAATCCACTCTCGCGGAGGGCTTCCTTCCACTGGGCTGAGGGGCCGGCCCGTTCAGGGCATGAAGGTGTCGACGAACAGGAACTTGCCATCCTTGACGGTCATGATGACGGCTCCCTTCGTCGCATTGTGCTGGGCATCGAGGGTGGTCTTGCCGGTCACGCCCGCGAAGTCCTTGGTGGCGGCCAGCGCCTCCTTGAGCTTGGCGGGATCGGTGGACCCGGCGCGTCGGATGGCGTCGACCAGGACCTTGGCGGAGTCGTAGCCCAGTGCGGCCATGGCGTCGGGAATGGCGCCGTTGTAGCGGGCCTGGAAGGCCTTGGTGAAGGCGTTGCTCTCCGGGCTCGAGACTTGGGGGGAATAGTGTGTGGAGTAGAAGGTGTTCTCGAGCGCTGGTCCTGCAATCTCGATCAGCTGTGGGGCTTCCCAACCATCGCCGCCGAAGATCGGGACCGTGAGCCCCAGCTGACGGGCCTGGGCGACGATCAAGCCGGCCTCGGTGTAGTATCCCGGGACGAAGATCGCATCCGGCTCGGTGGCCTTGATGGCGGTGAGCGCGGCCCGGAAGTCCTTGTCCTTAGTCTGGTATTTCTGTTCTGCGGTGAGGGTCCCGCCGGCTGCGAGGAACGGCTTGGTGAAGTACTCGGCGAGGCCGACGGAGTAGGGGGCGGAGACGTCCGAGAGCACCGCGACCTTCTTCGCCTTCAGCGTGCGCTGGGCGAACTTGGCCAGCAGCTCGCCCTGGAACTTGTCGATGAAGCAGACGCGGAAGATGAAGTCGCCGATCTCCGTCACCTTGGGGTTGGTGGACGAGGGGGAGACCATCGGGATGCCGGCGGCCTGGCAGACGTAGGCGGCCTCGATGGAGCGGCCGGAGGCAACCTCGCCGAGGAGGGCGACGACCTGGTCGCGGCTGATGAGCTTCTTGGCGATGGTGGCCGACTCACCCTGCTTGGACTGGTTGTCCTCGGTGATCAACTCGATCTGGCGCCCGAGCACCCCGCCCGCCTTGTTGATCTCCTCGATGGCGAGCTGGGTGCCTTGGTGGGAGCTTTGTCCAAAGGCGGCTTCGCTGCCCGTCAGCGAGGCGAACTCCCCGATCCGGATGGGTCCGGAGCTGGTGTTGGCTCCGGTCGACGCCGGTCCCGACTCCGAAGGCTTGCAGCCGCAGAGCAGGGCCCCGGCGACCAGGGTGGCGGGGAGGAAGAGGCGACGGGAGCCGGGATGGATGGACTTCATGGATAACGAAACGCTTGGGAAATTCGCTGCTCGACCCGGTTCAACCGTCGGCCGCACGGACAGCTTCCCAATCGAACCGAGTTTCGCCGGGCATGTCGACCCTCGAGCCCTTGGCGTGGTGGGGTTTGTGCGTTCGTCACCGACACCCGTCGGGCCAGTCGCATCACTCTGTGACGACCTGGTAGAATGCGGCGTCGAGGGTCGGGGAGATCGGGTTGAACTCCACGAATCCCTCGTCGTCGGTTGTCGTCTCGCCCATGTCGAACCACTGGGAGTTGAGGGCCGACTTGCCACGGATGCGAACCTTGCTCTTGGGCGCCGCGAACACGTAGAGGATGAACTTGTCTTTGTCCTTCACCATGCCAAGTGCCGGACCGGAGTGGCTCCGGAAGTCGACCGGAAGCCAATGGCTACCGCGCTTCTCGTAGAGGACGTCCGCCGAGTATCCCACAGTGGCCGTCCGGTTGGGGATGAACATCCCCGCGCGGTTGTTGCCCTGGGCCGAGGCGAATTCGAACGAGTAGAAGAACCGTTGAGGGATGACGTTGTTCACCGGATCGAAGGCGAACGGGATCGTGACGGCACCGCCTCCGGACAGCAGGTCGATCGAAGTCGAGTAGAGGAGGCTGCCCGGGGTTCCTTCGGAGGTTCGATCGTACATCCGGAACAGGAGGCCTCCGTTTTCTGCGTAGTTAGAGTAGTAGGAGAACTGGATGCTGGCGACCGTGAGATCGGTGCCGCTGATTGTGACGTCATCGGCCACTTCGCGACGGGTGTAGTATGCGGAGAAGTCGCCGGCAGGGATGTTGTAGGCGACCGATGGCGGAGCGAGCGGACTGGTGTAGACCGACACGGTCCCCATGATGTTGGCCTCCACGCTGCCGGGCGCCGCACAGAATGCCGTTGCGCCAGTCATGACCACTCCTGCAAAAAATAACGACTTCATACGACCAGTGTATCTCCGAGATTCTTGATGGGAAGTGCTTTGTGGTTTTACCGGCGGGTCGATGAGCGGGAATCGACGAGGCCCCCTCGGCCTCATCGAGAGGTGTTGATTCTGTACCGGCCGAATCCTCGGCAGGATGGAATCTCGATTGGGGATTGCGTGGCTGGGCTGCCATGGAGTCTCATCTCGGGGGCCCGTCCAAGGACGGGCATCCATGAGTCCATCTTCAGGAAGCGCTTCACGTTTGATGCAATGGTGGGGGGTGTGGTGCCTCATCGTCGCCATGGTCTTCGGATGCCTCCCGGAGCGGGTCCTTGGGCAGGGTGACCCGGCCGCCGGACCCCAGATCGAGGAGATCCGGGTACGCTTCGTTGGACCTGCGACCGTCAGCGAAGACCTGATCCGGAGCAACATCCGCAGCCGTGTCGGCGAACCCTTCAGCCAGAAGGCTGCGGACGACGACGTCACGACACTCTTTTCCACGGGGTACTTCTACAACATCCGGGTCTCCCAACAGCGTGCCGACGGTGGCAGGGTCATCCTGGTGTACCTCGTCCAGAGCAAGCCGATCCTGACCGAGATCCGATACACCGGGAACAAGCGCTTCAGCCTCTCCCGGCTGCGACGCAAGACGACCTCCAAAGTGGGGCAACCCTTGGATGAGCGGAAGCTGTTCGCCGATGCTCAGGAGATCCGGAAGGCCTACGAGAAGGCGGGCATGCAGAACACCACGGTCACCCCGATGCCCAGCATCAACGAGCAGCTGGGCCGCGGCACCGTGACGTTCGAGATCAAGGAGGCACCGAAGGTTCGCATCGAGTCGGTGGACTTCGAGGGCAACAAGGCGTTCGCGTCCAAAAAGCTCCGGAAGGTCATCAAGACCCGCCGCCGGAACTGGCTGGGCTGGATCACCGGAGCGGGCAAGTTCAAGGAGGACCAGTTCGAGGAGGACAAGGAGAAGCTCCGGACCTTCTACGCCGAGAATGGCTACGTGGATTTCGAGATCCAGCAGATCGAGTTGGAGTATCCAAGGACCAACCGGATGGAGATCGAGTTCACGGTTTCCGAGGGGACCCAGTTCCGCGTGGGGGCGGTCACCTTCGAGGGCAACAAGAAGTTCACCCCGGCCGAGATCGTGTCGAACATGCGCGATTCCACCGGGGTGATGACCCGACCTCGACTGGCACCCGGGGCGATCTTCCGTCCGGGTGACTTGGAGAAGGATCTCGAGGGCTACGAGAATTTCTACGGGGCCCAGGGGCATATCGACGCCAAGGTCACAGCCCAGAAGATTCCGAACGTCGAAACCCAGACGATCGATCTCAAATACATGATCCAGGAGGGGGACCGGTCCTTCATCAAGAAGATCGAGATCCGCGGCAACACGAAGACCAAGGACAAGGTGATCCGCCGTGAGTTGGCGGTGTCGCCGGGTGAGACGTTCGACATGGTGAGGGTTAAGATCAGCAAGAGCCGTCTCGAGCAGATGAACTACTTCGAGAAGGTGGATGCCAAGGATGCCTTCACCGACGCGCCCGGGGAGCGCAACCTAGTTGTGACGGTGGAGGAGAAGAACACCGGTAATGTCGCATTTGGAGCGGGCTATAGCTCGGTCGACCAGCTGGTGGGCTACGTCGAGGTCACGCAGGGTAACTTCGACCTCTTCAATCCCCCGACCTTCACGGGTGGTGGCCAGAAGGCCCGGGCCCGCGCGCAGGTCGGCACCGCACGCCAGGACTACATCCTCGGGTTCACCGAGCCCTGGTTCCTCGGGCGTCGGCTCCGCCTCGACACCGAGCTCTACTACCGGAACCTCGCCTATCTGTCCGACTACTACACCCAGACGGTGCTGGGTGGGAGCGTCGGCCTGACCAAGGCCCTCCCCTACAATTTCTCGCTCAACACCACGTACACCCTCCAGGACGTCAACATCATCCTGAACAATGGGTACATGAACGCCCTGGCCTCGGCAGGCCAGCAGGTGCAGTACGCGACGAACGGCGGCCAGGTTTCCATCGTTGGCACGAACACCATCGCCGGCCAGGCCCCGATCTTCCTTCAGCAGGCGGGAAAGACCCTGGTTTCAAGCCTCAACTGGACGCTGTCCCATGACACCCGGAACAACCTCATGCTGCCCACGAAGGGGCATCTGGTGCAGTTTGAGCCCATGTTGGCGGGTGGCCCCCTGGGTGGGCAGGCCAGCTTCTATCAGTTGGAGATGAAGGCGGCCCAGTACTGGTCCCCGGCCAACTTCTTCTCCCCCGCCAGCGACATCTATGAGGCCTTGAAGCAGCACATCCTCGAGGTGGTCGGCAATGTCGGCGTGGTGAACGCCTATGGATCCGGGGACCGTGGCAGGGAAGGGGTCACGCCGATCTTCAACCGGTACTATCTGGGTGGCATGTACTCGTTGCGCGGATTCCGTTTCCGTGAGGTCGGTCCGAAGCAGGATCTCACCGCTGAACCCTACGGCGGTGGCACCTTCTGGTATGGCTCGACCGAGTACAGCGTTCCGGTCATCCCCCGTGTCCGATTCGCCGCCTTCTTCGACATCGGCATGGTCTACCCCGACGCCTATAGTTTTGAACCCGAACGATATTTGAACGGGACCACGACTGGGCTCTACAATTCCAACTGGGGTGTGGGGCTTCGGTTAAACCTGCCCATCGGTCCGCTCCGGCTGGATTACGGCATTCCGATCGTCTCCGACCAGTACAACCGGAGCAGTGGCCAGTTCCAGTTCGGAGTTGGCTACACCCGCGATTTCTAAAACCCCCAAGAGCTGATTGTGAACACATCCTCAATGAAATCCCTGATCACCCACCTCCTCCTGCTGGCCAGCCTCGCGTTCGCCTCAACAGTGCAGGCACAGACCAAGATCGCAGTGGTCGACCTCAAGAAGGTCTTCGACGGCTACTGGCGCACCAAGCAGGCAGACGGCCAGCTGAAGGAACGCGCGGCCGACTTCGAGAAGGCCCGGAATGGACTCATCGAGGACTACAAGAAGGCCAACGAGGACCTCAAGAAGGCGAGCGAGGGCCTCAACGATCCGGCTGTCTCCGATGAGGAGCGCGATCGCCGCAAGAAGGATCTCGAGAAGAAGCTCCAGGACATCCGTGAGCAGGAGAACGGCATCCGCACGTTCGAGCAGAACATGCGACAGGCCCTTGGCGAGCAGCAGGGCCGGATGCGCGAGAGCGTCCTCAAGGACATCCGGGGCATCGTCGACGAGAAGGCGAAGGCGGGTGGCTATGCCCTCGTGTTCGATCTGGCAGCCACTACCATCAACCAGACCCCGGTCATCATGTACAGCACGCTTGCAGGGACCGAGGCCGACATCACTGAGGGCATTCTCAAGCAGCTCAATGCGAACGCGCCCCCGGACACCGCCCCCAAGGCTGCGGATGCGGACCCCAAGAAGGCTGACGCGAAGTAGTTTCTGGATCCCAATTCCAGCAGATCCAAGGGGTGTGGATTATCCACACCCCTTTTTCGTTCATGGCTCCAGGTCATGTCCCCGCCCTTCTGGTGCCGACGACGCACCCCAAACGAGAACCCCTACCGGACGGGGGTGTCCGACAGGACGGAAGAGTCTAGTGGGAATTCCTAGGACCCTAGGGTGGCCCGAGATCTGGAACTGGAGGATCTGCCACTAGGGATGGGGTGGGATGGCTGGGCACCCTCGGTGTTGCCGCTTTTCGGTGGCAGCGATGGTTTTCGTCTTTCCATGTTCCAGCCTTCCGGCCCACCGCCGCGAGGGTTCCTGGGCCTTCACCCCCATCCATGGGAGGTGCCGGTCTGGATCGAAGACGTCGGCGCCAACGATCCGTGGTGGAGCTGCTTCCCCATTTCCTGGGCCTGGGCACGGGAGGGGGGCATGAGAATCCTCGAACTTGGGAAGTTTTACCCCCCCGAGAGAGGAGGGATCGAGACGCTGCTGCGTCAGTTCTCGGAGGGTTTCGTGGAGCAGGGTGCCGAGGTCGACTGTGTCGTGGGACGGGGTCCGACCTTCGAGGGATCCGTCCTCGACTCGGGCTCCTCCGTTCAACGAGGTGTCCGGGTCCATCGGGTCCGCACATACGGTGAGTTCTTCAGGACCTCGCTGGCACCGGAATACCTCTGGGCCTCAAGACGGTGGCCTGCCGAGGTCATCCATGCCCATTTCCCCAATCCGCTGTCGGACCTGGCCTGCCTCCTTGCACCCCGTTCGACACCCATCGTGCTGAGTTGGCACAGTGACATCTGTGTCCGGCAGAAATACATGATCCGCCTGTATTCTCCGATGCAGCGGGCTCTCCTGCGCCGGGTCGATCGTGTCGTGGTGGCTACACCCAACCACCTTGAGTTCTCCGATTGGCTCCCGGAGTTCCGCAAAAAGGTGGTCGTCATCCCCTTCGGTCTGGACTTGGAACGATTCCAGCTTTCGGCGGCCCAGATGGGTAAGGTTGCAGAACTGAGAAGGCTGGCGGGCGGGAGATCGATCCTCCTGAATGTGGGCCGCCTCGTGGGGTACAAGGGGCAGCGTCATGCCATCGAGGCTCTGCGCGATGTGGCAGAGGCCGAACTCTGGCTGGTGGGATCGGGTCCCCTGGAGCCAGATCTGAGAAGTCTGGCCGCCGAGGTCGGGGTGGCGGACCGGGTCCGTTTCTTCGTCGACGTCAGCGATGCCGACCTTCCCCTGTATTTCAAGGCCTGCGACATCTTTGTCTTCCCCTCCACCACTGCTGCCGAGGGGTTCGGCCTGGTCCAGGTGGAGGCGATGGCCTGCGGCAAGCCTCTCGTCGCCAGCAATGTCCGATCCGGGGTCACCTACGTCTGCTCCGACGGGGTCAACGGACTCGTGGTCCCCATCGGGGATCATGCCGCCCTGGCGGCCGCACTGAATCGTCTCCTGTCCACGCCTGAATTGGCGCGACGGCTCGGCGAGGTGGGCCGTTCGCGTGCCTTCTCGGAATTCTCAAGCCCTGTGATGATCCGGGGTTTCATGGACCTTTTCAGGTCACTGACCCGGCAACCCCGACCGGCCTGCGCATGAGGTACAATACCTATCTCGGAATCCTGGTGGTTTCGGCGGTAACGGCGTTCTGGCTGACGCCGCTCGCCGGATGGCTCGCCTTCCGTGTGGGTGCGATCGACATCCCGAATGAACGGAAGGTCCACCGGGGTGTGATGCCCCGACTTGGCGGATTGGCGGTTTATCTGGCGTTCCTGCTGTCCCTGCTGGCCGTGCCATTCCTCCAGAACTCCATCGCAACGGAATTCCGCCGGTTCGCTCAGCTGATGGTCCCACTGTTCCTAGGGTCCCTAGTGTAGTGTCTCATATTAGTCTTTAACAATTGGTTGGCTCCGTGCCAAAGCTTCCCGGGCTCGGCGGATTTTCTCCAGGATCACCGTTCCTTCAGCCCGCCACTGGTATCGCTGCGGCTTGAGATTCCGCTCGGCA
>SYEM01000017.1 GCA_005801385.1 Verrucomicrobiales bacterium
CCGAAACTCCCGCACCAGCACCTCGATCTCGGCAGGCGTCCGCCGCCGGTGCCGCCCCCGATCACTCGCAATGGATCTCATCCACCACGCTTACCAGAACCGACGGCAGGCCGAATACCATGGGGTTCGGCGTACGCTTACACATCAACGGCCAGCCGACGAGCTTCTGGCGGTTCCGTGAGCGGTTCTTTGTTGCGCCTGGTCCAACCACGGTTCGGGTGATTTCGGGGTGTTTGAGTTCCCAGAGCTGCGGTTCACGGCTGAGGAGGGACAGACCTATTCCCGCCAGCGGAAGTGTGGCGGTGGTTCCGACCCCATCATTCTCCGGGACAGCGGCGGGCGAGTGGTTGTGGAGCCGGAGTGGCGGGTGATGCCCTGACACCCAGATCTGCAGAGAAATCCATGCGAGGTCCCGCCAGAACCGGTGTGCTGATCTATGCGAAGAACCTCGCATGGGTGTCGGCGTTCTATGAGCGGGTGTTGGGCGCACGGGTGGTCCACTCGGACCCGCAGCATCGGGTTCTCCAGTCGCCTGACGCCCAGCTCATCGTCCATGCCGTTCCCCAACACGTCGCCGACGGCATCGTCATTGGGGCTCCTCCCGTGCCCCGAGAGGATCAGGCCATCAAGCCGTTCTTCACCGTTGAAAATCTCGCCACTGCAGAGGCTGAGGTGTAGGGGGCGGGAGGTCTGGTGTGCGGTCCGTTGTGGCCGGGTCCGGGAATGAAGGTGCGCAATGTCTGTGATCCCGAGGGCAATCTCGTGCATCTGAGGGAGCTCACGACCTGATATGCCACGCTACGACCAGTCGGTTTGTCGAACCGAGGACGAGGCGTGCGAGGCATGGGACGTCACGGATGACGTGTTCGATGGACTTGGGGAGGCCAGCGATCATGCGCGCAAGCGGTACGCCGAGTCGTTGATGTGGAGGTTCGACGACGACTTGTCTGTCGTCGAACGGATGCTTACCGCGTTGAGCCACACCGGTCTTTTCACCGAGACTCGAGAGATCCCGGAGGAGTTCTTCTTCAGCGTGAGGTCGTACGGCGTTTAACCCGCCCTCCCTTGGCCCCAACCTCTGAGCGCGCGCGTCAGTCTGGGGATTCCTGCCACGACTGATTGCTGCCCGGGGGGCGGGGCAGCATGCGGACGGCGTTGGTGGGGGCGGGGCAGACCTGCTGGCAGATCCGGCAGCCGTTGCAGATGTCGGGGTTCACCATGGGTAGTCCGGCATCCCACTGCATGGCTCCGGGGATGGGGCACTGCTCGATGCAGACCGAGCATCGGGAGGTCAGGGCCAGGCAGTGGCGTCCGGACACGAGAGCGACGCGAAGAGGATCGGGTTCCGCAACGGGCCTGGGAGCCGGCCGCACCCGGCGGCCAAAGATCCGGAAAAGGTCCCGACGTGAGACATCACCCATGGCGTGAGACTATCTGTGACTCCAGCCAGCAGCCAGTCCCCTTGAGGCCGCCGAGAAGGGGAAAATCCAAGACGATCGATATTCCCGATTCCGCACATCAAGCAGGACTGGGCCTCGTGGTAAACCCAATGAATGACCTGCCACAGTGGGGGAATGCCAGGTGGTGACACGGGTTCCGCTTGCCCGACTCGCTTGGGATGACAGGTTCGCCCGCCACGTTGGGGGGAATCCCCAGTTTTAGTGACAACCTGATGTCCGGAGAGTCCAAACCACCCACCCCTGATGTTCCCAGCGCCTCCCGGGCGCTTTGGACCGTTCTGGTTTTCCTCGGACGCCGACCAGGATGGGTGGCGCTCTCGGTCTCGCTTCTGCTGGTCAACATCGGCATCGAACTGATCCTCCCTCAGTTCCTCGGCAATGCCATCACCCGACTCCAGGATCCAGTCGCCGCACAGAACTTTCCCCTGGCCTGGTCCGTGGTGGGTTTTTCCGGCCTGGTCGTCCTGCGGACCCTCGTTGGACTCATCCTCGGTCCCATCCGCAATCGTACCGCAATCACCACACTGGGGGACATCCGCGCAGCGGTGTATGACGGTCTCCAGCGGAGGGGCTTTGGGTGGCATGACAACGCCCGCACAGGAGAGCTTATCTCCCGGGCCGTGACGGATGTTGGCCGGCTCCAGGAGTTCCTGTTTGTGTGTCTCCTGTTCAGTGTCGACGTCCTGGCAGGTCTCCTGGGAACCCTGGTGCTGGTCTTCCTGGTCAGTGCGCCCCTCGGATTCATCGCGCTTGGTTCCATGCTCCCGACCGTCTTGGCGATGGGATATTTCGCCATCCGGCTCCAGCCTCGTTGGCGACGCGTACACGATCGCCACGGAGCGATGAGCACGGTGATCCAGGAGAACATCGCCGGGGTACGGGTGGTGAAGGCGTTCGCCCGAGAATCGGCCGAGATCGAGAAGTTCCGCGGGAAGCGGGAGGAATTCCTCCGGGAGCTGGCGGAGACGGTCAACTACTGGGCTGCCCGTGTCCCGTTCGCCCAGTTTCTGTTCGGGCTTGGCCTGCCCCTCGTATTGTGGGTTGGGGGGCAGCAGGTGGTCCGAGGTGAGATTCCGCTCGGGGATCTGGTGAAGGTGGTCTTCTACCTCCTCGGCCTTGGCGGCCGCATCGGAATCATTGGGCAGATCACCAGCATCCTCCAGAACGCCAGCTCGGCCGCCCAACGGATCTGCGAGATCCTTCAGGACACGTCGCCTGGAGCCACCCGGAACCATCCGGTTGCGGGATTGTTGCACGGGGGAATCCGCTTCGAAGGAGTGGGATTCGACTACAGCTCGACCCCCTCGCTGCGGGTGGAATCCGAGAAACCCGCCAACCCCGATGGTGTGCCATCGGGGAGTCCACGTGGACCGATCGCTGCATTGGAGGAAATCACCCTGACGATCGAACCCGGAGAGACTTTTGCGATTGTGGGTCCCACCGGTGCGGGCAAGACGACACTCCTCTCGCTGGTCCCCGGGTTCCATCGGCCGACACGTGGAAGACTTCTCGTCGATGGTGTCGATCTCCGCCAAATGGATCCGGCTGCCTTGCGGAGGAGCGTGGCGATCGTCTTCCAGGAGACCTTTCTGTTCAGTGCTTCCGTTGCCGACAACATCGCCTTCGGACGTCCTGGAGCTACCCGTGAAGACATTGAACGGGCAGCCCGGGCTGCTCAAGCCGATGGGTTCATCCGCGAGCTTGCCGAGGGCTACGACACGGTCATCGGTGAGCGCGGTATTTCCCTCAGTGGCGGGCAGCGACAGCGTCTTGCGATCGCCCGAGCGCTCCTGGTGGATCCGCGGATCGTGCTGCTGGATGATGCCACCAGCGCCGTGGATCCACGCACGGAGCATGAGATCCAGGATGCCCTCGGCGCGCTCTGCCGAGGGCGGACGACCCTGATGGTGGCGCATCGGCTCGCCACGGTCCGTCGGGCAGACCGGATCCTTGTGCTTGATCGGGGGCGCATGGTCGGGCTCGGCACCCATGAGGCTCTTCTCCAGTCCCATGCTCTGTATCGGTCCCTGTTTGGCGGACAGGCCGGGGAGGGAGGGCACTGATGGCGACCCACGACGACATCGCACTCGACGAGGAGTTCGCGCAGGCCCCGATGAAGGGGTCGGTCTTCCGGCGTCTCTTCGCCTACACCCGCCCTCATCGCCGACTGTTCGTCGCGAATCTATTTCTCACGGTGCTGGCCACGGGCTCGACCCTGCTGGGCCCAAAGCTCGTCCAGGTCGGGATCGACCGTTACCTGGAGCCGGCCTTGATGCGGGGCCGGGAGGCTTCCGAGGACGCCCTCCGGGGAGTGGGCGTGGTGAGTGCTGTCTATCTCGTCAACCTGCTCGCAGGCTGGGCCCTGTCCGTCTGGCAGGTCCGCTCCTCGATCACCATCGGGCAGGGAGCCATGAACGATCTCCGCCTTGCGGTCTTCGAGCACATCCAGCGTCTCTCGTTGAACTATTTCGACCGCACCCATCAGGGGCGGATCATTGCCAGGGCGGATTCCGATGTGGACGCGTTGGATCGGGTGCTGACCTGGGGTGCATCCCAGGCGTTGTCGAGTCTGATCACCTTGATCGGGGTGGTGATCCTGCTGATTCGCTACGATCTCCGGTTGTTCCTTGCGGTAGGCATCGTTCTCCAGCCCCTCGTCTGGCTGACGCTCTGGTTCCATCACCGGGGACGTGATGCCCATCGGCGACTCCGAGGCACCCAGTCGCGGATCACCGCTGCGATGGCGGAGAACATCACGGGGGTCCGTGTGGTGCAGGCCTTCGTCCGGGAAGACGAGAACCTGCGTCGGTTCAACCACCTGCAGGGTGAGTTCACCGACCGTTGGGTGGCCTCGGCGAGGGTCTTTCACACCTACATGCCGCTGGTGAACCTGCTGGCGGGTGGAGCGACTGCGGTCGTGCTGGGGTACGGGGGATGGCGCGTCATGGAAGGCCTTCTGACCGTGGGGCAATTGGCGGCATTCGTCCTGTACCTGGGACTGTTCTTCGGCCCGATCCAGGTCATGGGCGACCTCTACAATGCGGCCCTGTCGGCGGCGGCGAGTGCCGAGCGTATCTTTGGTCTGCTCGACACGGAACCGCAGGTTCGCGATCGCCTCATGGCGGTGGACCTTCGACGACTGGAGGGGCGGGTGCTCTTTGAGCGGGTCCGATTCCGATACGACACCACGCCGAGGGAGGTCTGGGTTCTGGATGGCATCGATTTCGAGATTCACCCGGGGCAGATGGTGGCCCTCGTGGGGCCGACGGGCTCTGGCAAGACCAGCATCATCAGTGTCCTCGCCCGGTTCTATGAACCCCTGGAGGGACGGATCCTTGTGGATGGACAGGATACGGCCTTGCACACGCTCGGCTCATTGCACCGTCAGATCGGTATCGTCACCCAGGAAAGCTTCCTGTTCACCGGGACAGTCCTCGACAATCTGAGATTCGGTCGTCCCGAGGCGACGGATGAGGAGGTGATCCAGGCGGCCCGGAGGCTGGGGACCCATGAGATCATCGAGAGGCTTCCAGGAGGATATGCGACGGAGGTGCGGGAGCGTGGTGGCAACCTGAGTGCCGGTGAGCGGCAGCTGATCACGATCACCCGGGCCATGGTCGCGGATCCGCGGATCCTGATCCTCGACGAGGCCACGAGCGCGGTGGATCCGGGGATCGAATCCGTCATCCAGCGCGCACTGTCCACCCTGTTCCAGCGCCGGACCAGCTTCGTGATCGCCCATCGACTCAGCACGGTGCGGCATGCGGATCTCATCCTCGTTCTCGATCATGGCCGGATTGTGGAACGGGGAACCCACGATCAGCTGGTGGCCTCGGGCGGTGTGTATGCCGGACTCCATGCGGAGTTTATCCGTTAGGGACCGGCGGGCCGGGGTCTCTGTGCGGCCAGTTGGATCTATAGGAGGCGATTCTAGGACGGGGGGATGAGTTCCGGGAATCGGCAGGACTCGCACAGGGAACCGCCCGGTTCGCAGAACTCCTCGGCGATCTGGAGCAGTCCCTGCTGAATCGCGGCTCCCTGAGGCAGGCGGGGCCGGGTCAGGGAGAACAACCGTTGGCGGATCTGGCGGAGTCGACCGTTGTCCTGTCCGGTGGGCCACTGAAAATAGAGGGCCTCGATCCGACGCACAGCGTTCATGTCCTCCGCGGCCTCGGCCTGGGCGCGAAGCCAGGGCAGGACGGCATTCATGGCGATGTCAGTCGTCCGGGATTCACCAAGCCACGGAAGGTGCATAGGCTGGCGTTCCGACCTCAGGGTCCAGTGCCTGTTCCAGAACGAGTCCTCAGGGAGGTTCGCCTCGAGGGTCTTCCGAAGCAGAACCCCGGGCGGACGGTCCTCCGAGGCACACTGCTCCAACCAGGTCCTCAGACGCTCCGGAAGGCCGCCCTCCGCCCGCCATCGGGCGGCGAGTGCCAGGCGACGCTGGGGATGGTTAGCGGGTCGGACCCCGGCGAACCGCCAGACCTGTCGCGGGAGAATGTCGTCGGACCACCGTGCCCGCTCGCGCCACCAGGTGTCCCAGAGGTCCCGGAACAGTCGGACCGCCTCGACGGTTGAGGGGGGATCGACGGGGAGCAGTCCAGAAAGCCCGAACAACCGAGCCTCCCAGGTCCTGGGGTCACCGCAGGCTTCCGCCGCGACGATCTCCGCGAGGTGCTGGAGTGGCCAGCGGTTGTGCTGGAAGCCCAGTGCCGTGAACAAGGATTCCCAGAGCGACTGATCCCGGTCTGTCAGCCGGGAGCGGATCCTATGGAATTGGGTCTTCTGCTCGAGGCGTTTCCTTGCCGACGCAGTCAGGAGCTCCACGAGCGACTCGTGTGGGAGTCCTTGGAGCGAGGGGTAGCAGCGACCGAGGGTGCTAGGGGGAATTGTGATGAGGGATCCGGTGTCGAGCCAGGGAACCAGCTCGGAAAGCGGGCCTTCGAGGTGGGGTTCGAGTGCCAGTGTCGGCAGTTCTGGATGGGAGGGTGCCCTGTTCCAGACCACGTGCAGCACGACGTTCCGGTAGGCGGGGTTGCGGGCGTGACCATGCTGGAACCAGGCGGTGGGGTGCCGGTCCACCTCGATGTCGCCGGTGCGGGGAGGCGCATCGCCGATCTGGATGATGGCCCGTCGGAAATCCGGACCGGCCTCGCGGTTCCAGAATCCAGGATGCAGAACCCGGAGGGGTTGCCCCTGGGTCAGGCAGAGAGTGCTGCGACGGAGGCGCTGATGCCTCCAGAGCTGCTGCATCCACCGTTCCGGAGGGGGTGAGGATTGCGTTCCGGTAGCAACAGCATGGATCGGTTCGTCAGAAGCCGGGTTCCCGGCAGGAGTGGGTGTTGTTGTCTTCACCCCTCCTCCTTGCCCAACCCGCTGTGTCCCGGACAAGAACTGGGGGACACCAGATTTAGGGGGTGGACGGCTTCGGTCCGGACTCCACCATGAGGGGTTCCAGGGATGCATCTTTCGCATCGGCGAATCTTCCGTTGCAACTCGCCGGCCGGTTCCGGGTTTGATCCGATTGAACGAGCCACCAGAGCCATGCGTCCACAGGAACACCTTCACATGAAACGACCGGGTTTTCTCAAGAGGCTAGTGCTCAAGGGCTGGGTGTTCCTCCACTGCGTCGGTCTTCTGTCCGGCGCCGAGCCTACCGCTCTGGCCCTTGACCCCCGCCGGGATGCGACGGTGGTGGCCGTGGAACGGGTGATGCCGAGCGTGGTCAACATCGCCACCCGGACCTGGGTCGAGCGGGAACACCCCTACGAGCGACTCTGGCGTCAATACTACGGATACCAGCGAAAACCCGAGGCGACCTACAGCCGAGGATCGGGTGTTGTGGTTAACGAGGATGGCTATGTGCTCACCAACACCCATGTCGTGGCCGATGCCGACGACATCTGGGTGAAGTTCGCCGAGGAGGAGGATCCGATCCCGGCGGAACGGGTGGTTCTCTCCAAGGCCAAGGACGTCGCGGTCCTGAGGCTGCGACCTAAGACACCCCGGAAGTTCCCGACGGTCACCTTTGCTCGGGATGACGATCTCCTCCTTGGGGAGACGGTCGTCGCGCTGGGCAATCCGTTCAACCTTGGGGCTTCGGTCTCCCGCGGCATCCTCAGCTCGAAATCGCGCCGAGCACCCTCCGAGGTGGCCTTGGGCGAGTCGCTCGACATAGCGGATTGGCTTCAGACGGACGCCTCGATCAACCCTGGGAACTCCGGGGGGCCGCTGATCAACCTCCGAGGAGAACTCATCGGCCTCAATGTGGCCGTGCTCAATCCCTCCTACAGCCAGGGCATCGGGTTTGCCATCCCGGTGAAGCAGATCAGTGCGGCCCTCGCTGAGACCCTTAGCGGGGTCACCGTCGGGGGCTTCTGGTTCGGGGCGCAGCTCAGCGGTCTCAATCGCCCACTCGTGGTCGAGGGGGTTCAACCCCGGAGCCCCGCCGCCCAGGGAGGGCTCAGGGTGGGTGATGCCATCCTCCAGGTCGACGGCAAGGCCGTGAACAGCCTGATCGACTTCAACCGGGAACTGGTCCAGGCCAAGGCCGATCGCGACGTCGTGCTCAAGGTCTCCCGGAAGGGTGAGGCCCGGGTGCTGCGCCTCCGGCTGATCGATGAGCGGGTGTTCTTCAACAACGATCTTCTCTGGAAACGTCTGGGTCTCCGGCTGAAGTCGGCGGAGCCCGGCGGTTTCTTGGTGGAGTCGGTCGAGAAGGCGGGTCCGGCCGCCCGGGCCGACATCCGGGTTGGCATGCTGCTGTCTGCCGTAGATGGCGCGCGGATGGATTCGTTGGTGGCCTTCGCGCGTCAGGTCTTCGCGAAGGCGGCCGGGGAGAGCCTTAAGCTCGGTTTGGTCTGGGGGGAGCGGCGAGGTCTGGTGGTGTATCGGACCGAGGGTGAGGCCGAGGTCGTGGTGCGTTGATCAGGGCAGGGAAGAAAGGGGCAAGACTCAACTTCTCCTTGGACACCCGTCCGGTCCACGTAGGCTCGCCGGCACGTCATGGAAGCCGCGCCGATGATCGAGGTGAGGGAACTCACCAAGCGCTATCCCGGACGCACCGCGGTCAACGGCATCTCGTTCACCGTGGGGCGTGGGGAGGTCGTGGGCTTCCTTGGGCCGAACGGTGCGGGCAAATCCACCACGATGCGCATTCTGTCGGCCTTCATGCCCGCCACCAGCGGGACGGCCCGCGTGGCGGGATACGATGTCTTCCATGAGCCCGACGAGGTCCGTCGCCGAATCGGCTACATGCCGGAGAACAACCCGCTCCATCTCGACATGCGGGTGCGGGAGTACCTGAAGTTCCGCGCCCGACTGAAGGGGATGGGCTGGGGGCGGAGCCGGGAACGCGTGGACACGGTCCTCCAGCAGTGCGGGCTCACCGACGTCCAGAAGCGCATCATCGGACAGCTCTCGAAGGGGTATCGCCAACGGGTGGGGCTCGCCGATGCGCTCATCCATGAACCCGACCTCATCATCCTCGACGAGCCCACCATCGGTCTTGATCCGCACCAGATCCGATCCGTGAGGGCACTGATCCAGGACTTGGGCCGGCGTCACACCGTCCTGCTCTCGACCCACATCCTGAGCGAGGTCGAGATGACGTGTTCGAGGGTGCTAATCCTGAACCGGGGCGAGATCCTGGCGGTGGACACGCCGGCCAATCTTGAGCGCAACCTCGGCCTGGACGGCCAGGTCGTGGCCGAGATCGCGGCGCCGGCACAGGATTTACGGGACGCGTTCCGAGATCTTCAGGATCTCGAACGGTTCGATCTCAGCCCCCTGGATGGCGGATTTTATCGAGTGGCTCTGACTCCGCGGGATGGGGTCGACCTGCGGCCGGTGGTCTTCGACATCGTCGGTCAGCGTCGGTGGCGGCTCCGGGAACTGACCCGGAGCCGGCACACCCTCGAGGACATCTTCGTCCATCTGACCCGTGGCAGGAGGGAGGAACCATGAGGGTCTTCATGGCACTGGTCCGGCGGGAGCTTGCGGGAGCCTTCAATGCGCTCACCGGCTGGGTCGTGATGGCGGCCACGGCCCTCCTCACTGGCATCTCGATCGTGGACCTCGTCACGAAGCTGTCCGATCGGCCGACCGACTCCCCGGTGACCGAGCTGTTCTACCAGAGCGCCTACTTCTGGGTAATCCTTCTCGTGGTGTCCCCGGTGATCACGATGCGGACGTTTGCTGCGGAGAAGTCCTCCGGGACCTACGAGGCGCTGATGACGACACCCGTCGGCGACTGGCAGGTGGTATTGGCGAAGTACACGGGGTCGATGCTGTTCTTCGGGCTGGTCTGGCTCCCGCTGTTCGGGGTGCTATTGATTCTGAGGCAGGTGACCGGTGAGGTGGGACTTCTGGATCCGGGGTCCACCGCAGGGGCCTTCCTCGGCGTGATGCTGATCGGTTCGGTCTACATGGCTCTGGGTTGCTTTGCCTCGTCGATGACCCGTAGCCAGATCATCGCAGCGATGGTGTCGTTCCTGTTGGGGATCGGACTTTGGATTCTCAGTCTGCGGCCGGTCTCCACAAACGTGGGTGATGGGCGGTGGGCTCGGCTCCTGGATGAGATGTCGCTGCTCCGGCACATGGACGACTTCGCCCGGGGCATCCTCGACTCCCGCCACATCGTCTTCCACCTGACGGTGACCCTCCTGTTCCTGTTCCTGACCCAGCGTGTCGTGGAGAGCCGACGCTGGAAATGACCGCTCGGCAATCGACCCTGTGAATCCAGACCGCCCCAGTTTTGAACCCGGACGCCGGATGCGGACCGCGATCAACGTCGCCGTCTCCGTGGTCGCCTTGGTCGTGGTGGTCGGTCTCCTGAACCACCTGTCCGTGACGCGTCGTGTCTGGCGGGTGGACCTCTCATCGGCGCGCTCGGAGCCGTTGTCCGAGCTGACGCGCCAGACATTGGCGATGCAGACCAACGAGGTGCGGGTGACGGTGTTGTTCGATCCCTCGAGCGATCTCTTTCCGCATGTAATGGGGGTGCTCCGGGACTACGAAGCCCTCTCACCGCGGATCCGCGTCCATACGGTCGACTACCTCCGGGATCCGGCGGCCGGACTCAAGGTGGCGGCGCAGTACCAGCTCGGGGCTGGGGCCAAGGGCCTGGTTGTCTTCGAATCCGGCAACCGGCATCGGGTGGTCACGGCCGGCGAGCTGTCGGTGTACGACACAGGAAACCTTCGAGCCCTCGTTTCGGGCGAGGAATGGGATGTCCGTCGGGTGGGCTTCACGGGGGAATACCAGTTCACCTCGGCCATCGCGGCTCTGACCGATGCAGGGGAAACCCATGCCTGCTACCTCCTGGGTCACGGCGAACATCCGCCGGAGGGAAAGGACAAGGGTGTCGGCTACGCGGCGTTCCTCGACCTGTTGCGGGGGCAGAAGAACCTGACGGTCGACGTGATCCGGCTGGCGGGTGCCACCAACCAGATTCCGAAGAACTGCGAGCTCCTGGTGGTGGCCGGTCCGACGGCCCCCCTGCTTCCCGGGGAGCTCCAGAAGATTGAGGCCTTCCTCCAGGGTGGTGGCCGACTCCTGGTGCTGCTCCATCCCTATACGGTCGAGAAGTCAACCGGGCTCGAGGAGCTCCTGGCCCGCTGGGGCGTTGCGGCCCCGCCGGCCTATGCGGGCGACGACCAGTTCACCAGCTACACGAAGCTCGACGTGCTGAGTCAGAACTTCGGAGGGCATGCGATCGTCTCGCCCCTCCGCCGATCGGGAGGAGCCCTCTACTTTCCTTTGCCCCGGGTCGTGGCGCCGATGTCTGCCCAGCAGATGCCTGCCGATGCACCGAAGGCCGATGTGCTGGTCAAGACGAGCGCATCGGGCATGACCCGCTCCAACGTGAGGGATGGGAACGCCGCCTTCGATCCAGCCCGTGACGTCCGGAACCAGGAAATCCCCATCGCTGTCGCCGCGGAAAAAGGTGGGGTGTCGGGTATCGCTGCCGGCAGGGGCACGACCCGGATCGTCGCCATTGGCGATTCCACCATGGTGACCAATGAGACGCTGGACGAGCCGCGGGAACTGGCAGGGAACCGGGATTTTGCCAACATGGCAGTGGCGTGGTTGCTGGACCGTCCCCAGTCGCTCGCCATTGGTCCACGTCGCATCCGCGAGTACCGCATCGTCCTGACGTCCCGACAGCGCCAGATCCTCAGCTGGGCTGCGATCGCGGGCCTTCCTGGAGCGATTCTCCTCGTGGGGCTTTCAATCTGGTACCGTCGCCGGATCTGACCTCCAAACGCGATGAACACCCGTTCCACATGGATCCTGGTCCTGCTGGCGTTGGCCCTCGGGGGATACACCTACCTGACCGATCGGCCGGCGCGCACTGCTGGAACGGTGGCGGTCCGGTTCAAGACCTTCGACCCGGCACAGGTGCAGGGCATCGAGCTCCTCCGGTCGAATGGAATTGTCCGAGTGGATCGCGCGGGGGCGGGCTGGAAGATGACGCTGCCTGTGGCCTATGGAGCCCAGAAGTCGTCGGTCGAGGGATTTCTTAAGGCGTTGTCGGAGCTCCAGCCGCGGCGCGTCATCTCCGCATCCGAGCTGTCGGCGGCCGGTGGCACAAACAGTCTACGGGCCTTCGGATTCGACGCCGAGCCGCTCACGTTGAAGCTCGAGATGGCCTCCGGGGCGCCTCTGCTCTACCAGATCGGAGGCCCGACCCCGCTGGGTTCCCAGTTCTACTTCAGGCAGGTTGGAGCCGATGGGGTGTTCACGGGTGACGATACTTTCCTGAAGAACCTGCCGCCGACCCCGGATCACTGGCGCGATCGGAGCCTGTTCGATCTCCGGGGCCAGCCCTTTGACCGCCTGGAGATCCGGGGCCCCACCGCCTTCACCGCCGTCCGGGAGTCCACGAACGGGGCCTGGCGTCTCGTGAAGCCGCTGTCGGCCCGGGCGGACTCCGAGCGGATCGAGGCACTCATCAACGCCCTCCAGGTGACGCCCGTGGCAGCCTTTGTGTCGGACTCCCCTCTGGTCGATCTCGCCGCCTATGGCTTCCAGCCGCCGGAATCCGAATTCCTCCTGGGCCGCGGCACCAATGATCTGGTCCATCTCCAGTTCGGTCGTGTGCCCACCAATTCTCCGGAACACGTGTTGGTCCGGCGTCTGGCGACGACCAACGTCGTCCTGGCGCCCATCCAGGCTGGGATGCTCCTCCGACTTCCGCTCCCGAACTTTCGGGATCGATCCCTGACGCCGCGTCTCGACGGGGTCTCCGAGGTGCGGTTCCGATCGGAGGGGGGCTGGGTCCGGATCGAGCGGCAGGGGACCAACTGGATGGTGGTCGAACCAAGACGGTTCGGCGCCGATCCGGGGCTTATGGAGCAGATGATTCGTCAGCTGGGTGGCTTGACCATTGTCGAGTTCCCCAACGATGTGCCTGCGGATCTCAGCCGCTATGGTCTCCAGAGGCCAGATCGCGGCTTTGTCCTCATCGCGGGCACCAACGAGCTGGTTCGGCTGGATTTTGGATCCCAGGTTGGCTTGGACGACAAGGTCTATGCCCGAAGGGCTGACGAACCCAGCGTCTGTGCTACGCGCTTGGGGGAACTGCTCCGTCTGCCGGAGGTTGCGGACCAGGTTCGCCTGATGCGTTTTGACCCCACCAATGTCGTCGAGATCACGATCCAGCAGAAGGGACGGCAGCGGGTGCTGACCCGAGGGGGGAATGGACGCTGGACCGCCTCGTCGGGGGCATCCGGGTCACCGGTGGCGTTCCTGGACGAGGCCGTGAACGAGACCCTGTTCCGTCTGGGTCGGGTGGACTCAACCCGATATCGGACGCCTGAGGAGGAGCAGCTGGGACTGTTGAAGTTCAAGGAGGTCGATCACAGCATCGACCTGAGGTTCCGTCCGGGAAGCGGCCCTGCCTCGGTGCGATTCCAGTTCGGCGGCAGAAATCCGGCCAACAACATGTTCGCCCTCGTGCGGTTCGACACGGATGCGGACCCCTTGCTGATCGAGTTCCCGGTGGCGCTCTACGAGGACGTATTCCGGGATCTCTCCGCCCCGTGAATCCTGTCCCGTCACCGGAACCCCGGGATCCCCGATCCGGGGAGGTTGTCCCGGAGGGGAAGGAGCGGAGGTTTTTGAGGAGGTGCTGGAGGGGGTTCAAGTGGGGGGTTCGGGTGGCCTATCTCCCCGCCGGCATCCTGTTCTATCTGATCGTGCACCTGCACCAGATCGGCCTGCCGGAGTTCATCCGGGAACCGCTGGTCGCCCAGCTGGAGGCACAGGGGCTCCGCCTCGAATACAGCCGGATCCATCTCGAGTGGGGAGAGGGGTTGTTTGCGGAGAATGTGCTGGTTCACTTCCGCGGTCGTCCCGAGAGCCAGTTCGCCTACTTCCGGAAGCTGGAACTCCGGATCAACCCACTCGCCCTGTGGGATCCGGAGCTTCCGATCGTGGAATCGCTCGGACTCCTGGGAGGCGAGGTGTCCCTCCCGGTCGACGGCGGGCCCGGGGATTCGGCAGCGCTCCTCAAGCTGAACCAGATCGTGGGTGACCTCGAGTTTGAGGAACACCACACGTGGCGGCTGACGGGATTCTCGGCCCGGATCAACTCCACCTTCTTCGAGGCCATGGGCACCCTCCGGGGAACGTCCAGCCTGTTCTCCAGCCGCAGCGCTGTCCCTCGCGATGCCACCACGCCGGTCCTGTCGGTGCAGAGTGGTCCGCTGGCCCGGATCCTGAACCGTCTCGAAACGACCGGCTTCAGGAACCCACCGAGGCTCGCCTTGGCGTTTGCCGTCGACGGGGAACATCCGGAACGGTCCCTCGTCGAATTCCGCCTGGAGACGTCCGGGGTCACCAATGACCTTGGAAACTTCGAGGGGGTTCGACTTCGGTTGAGCGTCTCGCCGGATGCCGAAAAGCCTCCGACGTTGAGGGGCCTGTTCCACCTCGACTCCGATGCGGTCCGGACGTCGCTTGGATCCTTCGGCGGATTGGCCTGGCAGGTCGGGTTCCGGGTCATGGCCGCCGAGGCCCGTCCCTCCCATCTGGACTGGCAGTTGAACGCCCGTTCCCTTGAGCGGGACGGTCTCAACATCGGCCGGCTCCAGATCAGGGGGGTGACGCTGGCCACCAACCGATTTCCGGAGGTGTCGACAGATGAAGGGATTCGAGCCATCGCCCGTGCCGGTCTCGATCTTGAGGGGGGGTACATGAGCCGGCTGGACCTCCGCTTCCAGGACCTCATCGCAGCCTGGGGTTCGGCCACCAACGCGTCGCTCGAGGCCCGGATCTGGAATTCCACGAATGACTGGAACCCTCGGGGTTTCGACTTCGAGATGGCTTCGGAAGGCCTGCGGATCCAGGGAAATGGAGCGGCGCGGCTCAGGCTCCGGGGCAGTATCCACCCGGTGCCTTCCCACCGCCTTCCGGTCCTTTCGGCCTTCTGGACGAATCTTGCCCCGTGGCGGCTTCACCTAGAGCCGAGTTTCGACCATCCCGTTCTTTCCACGGGATTGCGTCTGTGGTCCCTCGGGTCTCGCCTCGACTGGGTCGATGGACGTGCCTCCATCACCAACCTGGAGGCCCGGTTCGAGGACGGTGTGGTGGTGGCCTCGGGCGCGGTCGACGCCGGGGCGCGTGAGATGGAGGCGACCTTTCGGGCCGACATGGGGATCCAGGGTCTGTCGACCGTTCTGCCTACCGAGCTCTGGCAGTCGTGGTCCGGCAAGGACATCGGGACCAACTCAAAGGTTCGGCTCGCGGTGGCCGCCTCGGGTAGACTGCCAGAGTGGACGATTCCATTCCGGGAGTGGAAGGAGCCGCTCCGCCGCGGGTTCTCCCTCGGGGCAACCCTCGATGCAGCCCCTGTGTCGTGGGGTGGGGTGACCTTGGACGAGGCCGGCCTGAGGGCTTCCTGGAATCGGGAACGGGTTCGGCTGGAATCCCTCAACGTTTCAAAGGGTGGCGGCAGGGTGCAGGCGGATGGCACTTGGGATCCTGCCGATGGGGACTTCGACGCCCGGGTTTCGAGCACCTTGGATCCGTTGGTGTTCCGACCTCTCATCCGGGCTCCGGGATTGGCCCGGCAGTTCGATATGATCCAACTCGCCTCTCGGCCGGAGATCCTGGCCGAGGTCCGTGGGAACACCCGGAGTATCGCGGATCTTGAGGGTACCGCCCGGGTCTCGATCACTAACGCCGTCTATCGGTTGGAACCCGTCACCGAACTCCGGACCACGGTCCACTATACCAATGACAGCATCCTCTTCATCGGGACGGATCTTCTGCAGTCCACGAATCGGATCCTGGCTCCCTGGATGAGGTTCGATCCCAAAGCTAATCTGCTGTGGTTCACCAACGCGACCGCGAGGGTGGATCTGGCGTCGCTCGCCAGGGTAATTGGTCCTCGCACGGCCGACACACTCGGGCCGTATCATTTCCCGGTTCCGCCCGAGGTCGAGGTCAACGGCGTGATCCCAACCGCGGATGAAGCTGAGGCGGATGTCGTGTTCAAGACCCGTGCGCCCGCCTTCGAGTGGTGGTACTTCAAGTTCACGAACCTCGTGGCCACCGTCGGATGGAGGGGGGACCGGCTTTCGATCACCAACGTCACGTCGGGCTTCTACGGCGGGTCGCTCGAGACGGACATCCAGCTCGACATGACGGAGCCCAGAAACACCCGTTTCACGGCAGATCCGAGGTTCAGGGATGTCCGTGTGGATCTGTTGATGGAGGATCTGGCGACGCGGACAAACCAGCTTGGAGGCCTGCTGAGTGGTCAGGTTCTGGTGGAGCAGGGTCAGAGCCGGAGAGGTATGCCTTGGAAGGGGCGTGGCAACGCCGAGATCCGGGATGGCCTCCTTTGGGGACTTCCCCTCTTCGGTCTTCTCTCCCCGGTGTTCGACGCAGTGGCCCCGGGCATGGGCAAGGCCCGGTTCAATGCGGGTTCCGGTCTCTTCACCCTGACCAACAACACGGTCGATTTCCACAGGGTTGAACTCGTCTCCTCGGCCATGCGCCTCGACCTGAAGGGTGGGGTCGACTTCGACGGCAACGTGGACTTGGTTCTCGAGGCCCGGCCCCTGCGCGACGTCCCACTTTTGGGTGCGATCCTCGACGTCGTTCTCGCTCCGTTCACGAAGCTCTTCGAGTACAAGGTCGGAGGGACGCTCGGTCAGCCGGAGGCTGAGCTCCGGCATGTACCATCCTTCCTTCTGGCCCCGCTAAGACCGTTCAAGGTCCTGAAGGGAGTGTTCCAAGGGTCTGAACTCAGGAAGGCATCTGAGGCCCATCGGCAGGGGGGGCACCTGCCGGGCAATAGTGACAAGCTGCCTGCCTTCGCCGGTCGAATGTCCCCTCGCCTTGATCATTTCCCAACCCGTCCGATGGCGAGGAGGCTCTGTCCGAACGGGGGACGGCATACGGTCGACTCCAGCCAGTGCCCAAACGGGAAAATGCAGCGGTCGAAGAATCTCACGGATCCGGTGTTAAAGTTCCTTTTCCGGAGCAGGCAGAAGGTCAACCACCATCCGAAGTACCCGGTCAAATTGAAGTACGTCAACCGCTCTACCTCGAATCCAGCAGCGGTCATCTTGTTGTGCAACTCAGGCTTTGTAAACCGGCGGAAATGGCCGAAATCAAGGTCGATGGGTGCATAGATTTCTGGGCGTGCCGGCACAAAGATACCAACTCGGCCGCGACGTTTGGAAAGAAGGCGCCCCCAGTTTTTTAGCTCTCCCGAGTCGTCCTCGATGTGTTCCAGAACGTTCACGGCGACGAGGCCATCCCAACCTGGGTCCGAAGGTAGTTCCTCGGCGACTCCGCGGATCAGCTTGATGTTTGGATTGTTGCGGATGAATCCGTTGTGGAATCGGGAGTCCGGCTCCACGCCAACGATCTCTTTAATCCCAGGCGCCTGTGCGAACTCTGAAGTCATCTGGCCGATACCGGCACCGATTTCGAGTACCTGGCCCCGCAGGACGGAGTCGAACTCCCGGACAAGAGTCGCTCGATAATTACGCGCCTCCGCAAGGGCGGAGAACTCGAATTCACCGGTGGTTGCCTGGCTGTTGACGTTGGATCTCATGGTTATCGGAACAGGCCATATTTGAGGATGCACCGGAGTGCACTGAATCCGTCCTTCCAACCGATCTTTTTGCCTTCGGCATAGGTGCGTCCGTTGTAAGAGACGGGAACTTCGTAAACCCGACAGCCTAGCTTGGCTACTTTGGCCACGATTTCGGGCTCAAAACCAAAACGACTCTCCTCAACAACAATTTGTTGGAGTGTTTCCCGACGAAACAATTTGTAGCAGGTCTCCATGTCGGTCAGCCAGAGATTGGTCGTCATGTTGGATAACATAGTGAGCAGGCGGTTCCCAACCGCGTGCCAGTAGTAAAGGACCCTCCTTGAACTTCCTGAGAATCGGGATCCAAACACGACATCCGCTTTTCGGGCCAGGATTGGTGCCACAAGCACCGGATATTCACGGGGATCATATTCGAGGTCGGCGTCCTGAATGAGCACGTAGGCTGAGGTCGCCTGCTTGAAACC
>SYEM01000180.1 GCA_005801385.1 Verrucomicrobiales bacterium
CACGAGGGAATGCTTCCCCCGGATGAAGCATTCCTTCAGCAGCTCGGGCAGCGCGCAGTAGCGCAGGCGGTGTTCGAGGACGTACTCGGCCTCGGGATTGCCCCGGGAGATGGCGTTGCCGATCACCACGAGGTCGGGCTTGTGGGACAGGTTGGACTCCGAGTAGCCGGCCTTGGGCACGATCCCGCGCGAGGCGAGGAAGGTGGACATCGGGGGGTAGATGACGTCCTGGTCTGAGCCGGTGACGTCGAACCCGCGTTCGCGCAGGGCGACGGCGACGCTGGCCATGGCGGTGCCGCCGATACCGATGAAGTGGACGCTCCTGAAATCCGTGAGCACGGGCCAAGCTTTGTCGGGCCGGGCAAAGATCAAAGCCAAAACACCGCAATGGCCCCGCGCATTGACACCGGTCGCCGCCGCCGGGGAGGGTGGGGACATGGAATCCGGGGTGTCGCCGACAGGGGATTCGCGTCTGCTGGGAGGGTCGATGAACGACCTCGCGGTCCTGGCCGTGGAGGTCACGGATGCCGAGGCGGCGGTGGTCGTCCTGGCCCAGGGCGACCAGTGGCTTGTGGAGGGACAGCACGGGTTGAGGGAGGGTGTGGTCGATCCCCTCCTGCAGATCTGCCGGGGCCTGTCCCCCTCCGACGCCTGGCGGGAGCTCAGGGATCCCCCGGGTCTCGCGGCGCTCGGCATCCGCTGGGTGGGGGTCCAGCCCCTCCTCTCCGCCCTGTCCAACGTGCTCAGCGCCATTGTGGTCGTGGACGGCTCGGGTCGACGTCTCGTCTCCCGTCAGCGGGCGGCCCTGCAGACGGTCGGACACCAGGTCGTGACACGGCTCGACCTCCGGCACCAGTCCTCCGCCGCGGCCACCTCGGAGGCGGCCCATCGGCAGGTCGAGCAGGAGCTGCGGCGCAGCGAGGCCTTCTACCAGACGCTGGTGGAGAGCCTTCCCCAGAACATTCTCCGCAAGGACCTCAGCGGGCGCTTCACGTTCGTGAACCGCAGGTTCGCCGCCACCCTCGGGCGGCCGGTCGAGGAGATCCTGGGCCGCACCGACTTCGACCTCTTCCCGCGCGAGCTCGCGGCGAAGTACCAGGAGGACGACCGCTGGGTCCTCGAGCGGGGCGGGGCGTTCGAGACCACCGAGGCCTATGTCACGCCCGACGGGGAGCGGCACTGGGTGCACGTCATCAAGACCCCGGTGCTCGATGCCGCCGGCGAGCCGGTCGGCCTGCAGGGCATCTTCTGGGATGTGACCTCGGAGAAGCGCACGGCGGAGAAGCTCGTCGAGGCGGAGTCGAACTACCGGAGCATCGTCGAGAACGCGATCGACGGCATCTTCCAGACCACGCCCGACGGCCACTATCTGAGCGCCAACCAGGCGCTCGCGCGCATCTACGGATTCGACACCCCGGTGGAGCTGATCAACTCCCGGACGGACATCGAGAACCAGCTCTACGTGCTCCCGGAGCGTCGGCACGAGTTCGTGGAGCTCCTGCAGAGGTCGGACCGCGTGGACAAGTTCGAGAGCCAGGTGTTCCGAAAGGACCGGTCGGTGATCTGGATCTCCGAGAACGCCCGGGCGGTGCGGGACTCCCACGGGAGTCTGCTCTACTACGAGGGCACCGTGGAGGATGTCACGGCCCGCAAGCTGGCGGAGGAACGGCTGAGCCAGGCGAACCAGGACCTCGCCGCCGCGCGGGACGCCGCCGAGCAGAACGCCCTCGCCAAGTCGCGGTTCCTCGCCAACACCAGCCATGAGATCCGCACCCCGATGAACGGCGTGCTGGGGATGATCCGGGCGCTCCTCGAGACCCCGCTCACCCCGGAGCAGCGCGACTATGCCGAGACGGTCCAGCACAGCGCCCAGGCGCTGCTGACGATCATCGACGACATCCTCGACTTCTCGAAGATCGAGGCCGGAAAGGTGGTGCTCGACACGGTCGAGTTCGGTCTCCGCGACACGATCGAGGACGTCAGCGAACTCCTGGCCGAGCGCGCCTTCAGCAAGGGTCTGGAGTTCACGGCCTTCGTCGACCCGAGGATCCCCGCGCGATGTCTCGGGGATTCGGGACGGGTCCGCCAGGTGCTCACCAACCTGCTCGTCAACGCCATCAAGTTCACCCTCAAGGGGGAGGTCCTGCTCCGGGTCTCCCTCGTCGACTCCACCCCGGGGGAGCTGGTCGTCCAGACCGAGATCCAGGACACCGGCATCGGGATCCCCGAGTCCGCCCAGCGGACGGTGTTCGGCGCCTTCGAGCAGGCCGACATGTCCACCACCCGCCGCTTTGGCGGCACCGGTCTCGGGCTGTCGATCAGCAAGCAGCTCGTCGAGCGGATGGGGGGGCGGATCGGGTTCAGCAGCGCCGAGGGCAAGGGATCCATCTTCTGGTTCACGGTCCGGCTTGGACGTGTCCAGGGTGATGGGGTCGGCATGGCCCCGGCCCGCCTGCCCGAGCTCGAGGGCCGGCCCGCCCCGCGGGTGCTGGTGGTGGATGAGCACGCGGCCACCCGACATGGCATCGTGGAAGTGCTGACGCAGCTCGGGTTCCGTGCCGACGAGACCGACCTCGCCCAGGAGGCCCTCCAGAGGCTCGTCGCCGCCCAGGGGTCCGACGATCCCTACCTGGCCGTCATCGGGGACTACCAGCTGCCGGATCTCGACGGACTGTCCTTCGCCCACGAGGCGCACATGCGCCCCGGACTCGAACGCCTCAAGGTCCTCCTGATGGCACCGGTCGGACAGCGTCTCGATCCGGGACTCCTCCGGACCGTCGGCGTCGCCGGATCCCTGATGCGTCCGGTGCGGAGTGCCCGCCTGGGCGAGCTGATGGGGCAGATCCTCCGTGGCGAGGACGCCCTCGCGAGCGCCGAGGAACGGACGGTGCAGGCGCCCTCCGGCGGCCAGGTCCTCGACCGTCCCCTCCGGCTGCTGATGGCGGAGGACAACCTGGTGAACCAGAAGGTCGCCGTGACCCTGCTCAACAAGCTGGGGTACCAGGCCGACATCGTCACCAACGGCCGGGCCGTCCTCCAGGCGGTCCACTCGGAGCCCTACGACGTCATCCTGATGGACTGCCAGATGCCGGAGCTCGACGGCTACGAGACCACCCGGGAGCTGCGTCGACGCGAGGCGGCCGGCGAGTTCGGACGCCATCATCCGCACGTGGTCATCGCGCTCACGGCCAACGCGATGTCGGGCGACCGGGAACGCTGCCTGGCGGTGGGGATGGACGATTTCCTCACGAAGCCGCTGAACGAGGAGGGGCTGCGTCGGGCGCTCACCCAGGCCTCCCTGCGCACGGCGGGTCTGGCGCCGCGGGTGGAGGCTCCGCCGGTCGCTGCCCCGTCCGTCGGAGCGGAGGTTCCGACCCTCAATCCGTCGGTCCTGGAGGTGTTCCGGGGCCTCCGATCCCCCTCGGGTCCCGACCCGCTGGCGGAACTGGTCGACCTGTTCCTGTCGGACCTGCCGCAGCGGCTGTCGGATCTCAGCGAGGCCGCCCGATCCGGCCGTGCCTCCGGACTCAAGGCCGCCGCCCATACGTTGAAGGGCAGCGCCAACAACCTGGGCGGTCTCCGGATGGCCGCCCTGTGCGCCCAGCTCGAGGGTGCGGGGATCGATGCGCAGCGGGTCGCCGGACTCCTGCGGGATCTCAGCGAGGAGGCGGAGCGCCTCCGGGTCGCGCTCGAGACCGAGAAGGCCCGGTGATCCCGCGGCAGCCCGTGGGCATGACCTGCGGGGGAGCCGGCTAGGCCCGGGGATGGGCCTGCTGGTAGGCCCGCTTCAGACGTTCGGTCGACACGTGGGTGTAGATCTCCGTGGACGACAGACGGGCATGGCCCAGCAGTTCCTGGACGCTCCGCAGATCGGCCCCGCGGTCCAGCAGGTGGGTGGCGAAGCTGTGTCGCAGCTTGTGCGGGGTGAGCTTCGGATCGAGCCCCGCAGTCCTCAGATGTCGCTTCAGCCGGGTCTGGACCTCGGAGGGCTGGAGTGTTCCGCCGGTGCTCCGTCCCCCCGGGAACGCTGGCTGGTCGGGGTGGCTGGGCTGGCCGATCCTCGACCAGTACCGTCCGAGCGCCTCCAGCGCGGGTCGGCCGACGGGGACGATCCGCTCCTTGCGTCCCTTTCCCCGGACCCGGAGTTGTCTCCCCGGAAGGTCGATGTCCCCGACGCGGAGCTGGCACACCTCGCTCACGCGCAGGCCGGACGAGTAGAGGATCTCCAGAACGGCCGCGTCCCGGAGGGCCAGCACCGCCGTCCGCTCGTCGGGTGGCGTCCCATCGATGGGCTCGAGATCCCGGAGGGGTGCGCGGAGGAGGTCCTCGATGCGGTCGGCCGGCACGAACTGGGGCAGGCGTCGTTCCTTGCGGGGCAGGGAGAGGTCCCGGATCGGATGCCGGGCCACCCGGCCTTCCCGGAGCAGGAACCGGTAGAACCCCCGAAGGGTGCTGAATCGGAGATGGATCGGCGATCGGGCCAGTCCGCGCCGGCCGAGCGCCCGGAGGTACAGCCGGAAGTCGTCCCGGGTCAGGCGTTCCCAGGCGGGAGGCGCGCCGTGGGTCTCCCGATGCCATCGGGTGAACTCGACCAGCGCCTGGCGGTAGTTCCGGACCGTGTAGGCCGAGGCGTTGCGGACCGATTCCAGATCCCGGAGGAATCCCTCGGCAATCGCGTCCAACACGGGTTCCGCCCCGTCGCTACCCTCGGCATCGGTTCCGGCGCTCACGTCCAGTCGTAGTCGTTGGCGACCTTGTGGGCGAGGCGTTCCAGCCACAGGGCGGCGTTCTGCTTCGACTCCGCAGGGCTCGTCAGGCTCGGGGTGATGTCGTGGACGAGGTGGAACAGCCGGTCGGCGGTGTGCATCTTGGCGGCGCCCTCGACCACTCCCCCGAACGCCACGCAGCGCTTGCCTGCGGCCTGACACCGCTGGGCGAGCCGCCCGGTGCCTTTTCCCATCAGGGTCTGGCGGTCGATCATGCCCTCGCCGGTCAGGATCACGTCGGCCCTGGCGATCTTCCCGTCGATCCGGGAATGCTCGGCGAACAGCTCGAACCCGGGTTCGAGCCGCGCACCCAGGAAGACCTTGAGTCCAAACCCCAGACCCCCGGCCGCCCCGCAGCCGGGGTCGGCACCGACATCGTAGCCGAGGTGTTCCGACGCCCGCAGGGCCAGCCGCTCGAGAGGGGCCTCCGCGATCGGGAACTGGGCGGGCAGGATGCCCTTCTGGGGCCCGAAGATCCGGGTGCACCCGTTCAGTCCCAGCAGTCCGTTCGTGACATCCACGGCCACGATGAAGTCCACGCCCAGAATCGGGTCGAGGGGCGGCAGCCAGCGGGTGAGCTTGTTGAGTTTCACCCACTTCTCGATGGGCTGGTCGCGGTCGTCGAAGAACCGCCAGCCCAGCTCGCGGGCCACGCCGAAGCCCCCGTCATTGGTCGCGCTGCCGCCGATGCCGAGGTGGATCGTCTGGGCGCCTGCCGACACCGCCGCCCGGATCACGGCCGCGAGGCCACGGGTGTCGAGCTCGAAGGGGTGGAACTTCCTCGGGGGCAGCAGGGCCAGCCCGATCACCTGGGCGGATTCGATGATCGCGGTTCGGCTTTCGGTGAGCCACCACCACTTCGCCCCCACCGGCCGTCCGGCGGCGTCGACCGTTGCTGTGACGCATTCTGTGGCACCGAGGAGTCCCGCCATCACTTCGCCGAATCCATCCCCACCATCCGTGATGGGCAGCATCTCCATCTCGTCCTGCGGACGCGCCCCCCACCATCCGTTGACGATTGCCCCCGCCGCCTGCGCGGCGGTGAGGGTCCCCTTGAACTTGTCCGGGGCGACGAGAACCCGTAGCGACATGCCCGGATGGTGCGTGTCCTCCCCGGTCCCCACACAAGTGCAAACGCCGTCGAAGCCCCCGACCGGTGCTCGTCCGGGACCCTCTCGTAGGCCCCCCCACGGATGTCCGACCCCTCCTGAGACGATGGGCCCATGAACCGCAGACGCACCCGCCTGTCCTACGCCCATGGACTCCGTCCCCATCACCTCTCGCTCTCGATCCCGGGGTCGACCCGATGCCGCTGGGTTCGGCATGGGGTCGGGCTTCTCGACGTCCAGAAGGCCACCCCGATCCGACATCGGATCGACCGTCTGGGACTCGTCCTGTCTGCACTCCGGTATGGAGTCGCCTCGCTCATGGTCTTCCTCTGGCTCTGTGTGGTGTTCCTGTGAGAGGCCACGGGGTCCCGTGGTTCCGCAGGCACCATCGTGGGGATGGGGCGGGAGGCTGGGTGTGCGGATCCCCCGCCTCCTGAGCCTCCGGGGCAGATCCGGCTTTCCCAGCCTCTTGTCGGCGCGGTAGGTTACGGGATTCCCATGAGACACCTCCACCTTTCCCGACGTCGTTTCCTGGGCTGCTCCGCGGCCGCCCTGGCGTTCCCGATGATCAGCCGACTCCCAGTGCTCGGAGCCAACAACCGGCTGTCCATCGCGGGCATCGGTGCCGGAGGCAAGGGGGGCGTCGATGTCGGCTTCTGTGGATCCGAGAACATCGTCGCGCTTTGTGATGTCGATGACGCCCGGGCGGCGGACACCTTCAACCGGTTCCCGAACGCCCGCCGCTTCCGGGACTTCCGTCGGATGTTCGACGAGATGGGCAAGGGCATCGATGCGGTCACGGTCTCGACCCCCGACCACATGCATTTCCTCCCGTCGATGTGGGCCATCGAACGGGGCAAGGGGGTCTACTGCCAGAAGCCGCTCACCCACACGGTGGACGAAGCCCGGCGCCTGACCGAGGCGGCCCGGAAGCACGGGGTCGCCACCCAGATGGGCAACCAGGGCCGATCCCATCCCGACCTCCGTCGCGAGGTCGAACTGGTCCGCGCCGGAGTCCTTGGCACCGTGCGCGAGGTGCACAGCTGGACGGATCGCGCCGGACGCTGGTGGCCGCAGGGCGTGAAGAGCCCGACCGGCACTCCGCCCATCCCAGGCACGCTGGACTGGGACCTGTGGCTCGGCGTCGCGGAGTCGCGTCCCTACAATCCCGCCTACCTACCCTTCAACTGGCGCGGCTACTGGGACTTCGGCACCGGGGCCCTCGGGGACATGGGCTGCCACCTCTTCAACCTGCCCGACATGGCGCTCGGCATCCGTGACGCCACCCGGGTCGAGGCCTGGAGCGAGGGGCAGACCGATGTCTCCGCCCCGGTGAAGTCGACCGTCCGTTGGGAGATCCCCGCCGCGGGTAGCCGTCCTGCCTTCACCCTCTGGTGGCACGATGGCGGCCGACTCCCATCCACCGACCTCTTCCCGGGTGTCCAATACGCCGAGAACGGACTGCTCTTCGTGGGTGACAAGGACACCCTGCTCAGCAACTACAACGGTGGGGCGCGGTTCAAATCCGGTCGGCCGGTCGGCGACTTCAAGGAGGTCCCGGAGACCCTCCCGAAGAGCGCCGACTGGGAGCGCAGCCACTACGTGGAATGGCTCGACGCCTGCAAGGGGGGCAAGCCGGCCCTCTCGGACTTCTCCGTCGCGGGTCCCATGACTGAGGTCGTCCTCCTGGGCAACATCGCCGTCCGGACGGGTCGTGCCTTTGCCTGGGACCGGAAGGGCCTCCGCATTCCCAAGGATCGTGAGGCCCACCGCCTGCTCCGTCAGAAGGACCGCAAGGGCTGGACCGTCTGATCCCCTTTCCTGAATCCTCGCCGAACACTGACATTGCCACCATGAAGCTCCCGTTGCTCCGTCTCCTCGCCCCCCTCGCCCTCGCCGTGTCCCTCAGCGCCGCCGACCTCTCGTCCTTCGACGGGGTCTGGGTCATGAAGGAGGCCGTCTTTGACGGCAACGCCGTTCCGGTGGACGCCGTCTCGGTCACCGTCACGATCGACAACGGCAAGTACACCTTCGACATGGGTGACAACCAGGCGAAGGGTGTCTTCGAGGTCGACTTCAGCCGCAAGCCCGCGGTCATGAAGATCACGGAGCAGGAGGGGCAGAATCCGGGTCGGACCCTCTCGGCGCTGGCCGAGCTGACCCCGACCGGGTGGCGGGCGGTCTACCCCATGAACGGGGGCTCGACGCCGTCATCGTTCGACAGCGGTCCCGGCAGCGGACTGCTTCTGGCCCAGTACGAGCGCAAGCCCGGCACCGCCGCGCCGGCGAAGCCGCTCCGGGCGCTGCTGATCCTCGGTGGCTGCTGCCACGACTACGCCAACCAGAAGCAGATCCTCAAGAAGGGGCTCGAGGCCCGGGCCCGGGTGGAGGTCGACATCATCCATTCCGCCGATTCCAGCACCAAGCCACCGCTGCCGATCTTCGGCAAGCCCGACTACGCCAAGGGATATGACGTGGTGATCCACGACGAGTGCGCCGCCGACATCAGCGATCCGAAGGTGGTCGAGGGCGTGCTGGCGCCGCATCGCGAGGGCATCCCGGCCGTTGCACTCCATTGCGCGATGCACTCCTATCGCATCGGCAATCCCGGACAGCCAGCGACCTCCGGGACCCCGCATGCCTTCTGGTTCGATCTCCTCGGCCTGCAGTCGAGCGGACACGGTCCCCAGCTGCCGGTCGTCATCGAGTACCTTCCCGGCAAGAGTCCGATCACGGCGGGTCTGAGCGGATGGACCACGATCAACGAGGAGCTCTACAACAACATCAAGGTCTGGGATTCCGCCGTTCCGGTGGCCCGGGGCAAGCAGGGGGCCGGCGACAAGCCCGGGCAGAACACCTCGGTGGTGGCCTGGACCCATGAGTACGGTCCGGCCAAGGCCCGGGTCTTCGCCACGACGATTGGTCACAACAACGAGACGGTGGCGGATCCCCGCTATCTGGACCTCGTCACGCGCGGACTGCTGTGGAGCTGCGGCAAGCTGGCGCAGGACGGCAAGCCGGTCCCGGGATACGGGCGCTGAGAGGAGAGCCCACGGAAGCCTGTCGGACGGAGGCGATCCAGCGGACCGGTCTCGCTGTGGACGGACCGGTCGACGCGGCTCTGGGACCGGGGTGGCGCTGGCGGACCGCTGGGTCGGAGTCGAGGGTTTGAAATCCCGCCCCGATGGCGTATCAATCGTCCATCCCGAGAACATCGCGTCGTCAAGTCGCATCCTGAACCCTTGAACCAACCCACCATGAGTCCACTCACCCTTCATTCCGGGCTAGGTTGCCGAATCACCCGGATCGGCTGTCGGACGGCCCTGCTGCTGTTCCTCCTGCTGTCCCTGCAGGCCCAGAACCTCCGATGGAAGACGTTCGACCAGGACGCAGGAGGCTTCGGCTGTGGCGGATGGGGAGCGACCGCCACGGCTGATTTCGATCCGACCCGGGACGCCAAGAATGATCCCAGCTCGGGTTCCCTCCTGGTGAACGCCGAGTTCAAGGAGCCCGGGGAAACCGTCCTCCAGAACTGCACCGCCATGGACGGGCTCAGCCGCTACAAGGCGTTCGCCCTCGACGTCTATGTCGATCCGGGCGCTCCCGTGGGGGCCGACGGCACCTATGGGTCGTTGACCGTCCGATTCCGTCCCGATTGGGCCTGGCCCGGGGACTTGATGGATTTTGGCGCCGTGACGAACACGGGTTGGACCCATCTCGAGCGCCCCATCCCGGCCACCGCTGCCAAGTTCTCCGGCTTCAACATCCACTGGAAGGCCAGCCATTCGGCTCCGGCGCAGATCTCGTTCGACAACCTGGAGTTCATTGCCAAGGACTCCGTCACGGTCTGGCGAGGGTTCGACACCGATGTCGGCGGCTTTGGCTGCGGCGACTGGGGCGTGACCCACACGACGACCTTCGATCCGCTGATCGACGTGCAGTCCAATCCCGCCTCCGGCTCGATGGCGGTCGAGGCGGAGTTCTCCTCGGGAGGCGAGGTGAGCCTCCAGGTCTGCAGCGGCCTCGCCACCGTCTCCAAGTACGACCAGGTGTCGATCGACGTCTTCGTCGAACCCGGAAGCAAGCCGGACCCCGATGGCGTCTACGGGATCTTCTCGCTGCGACTGCGTCCAGACGGCTTTGGCTGGCCCGGGAATCTGGTGGAGTTCGGCAAGGTCACGTCGACCGGGTGGACCCACCTCCAGGCGGCGCTGCCGGCCGGAACCAAGCCCTTTGTCGGGCTCAACATCCACTGGAAGTCGGCCCACACCGAGAAGGCGAAGGTCTGGATCGACAACGTGGCCTTCATCACCTCGGGCGCCCCGGCTCCGCCACCGAGGCTCACCCTCGCCCCCACGGGGCCCGGGCTGGAGGTCGTGACCTCGGGCAGCGGTGACTACAGCCGCAAGAACATCGCCACGGTCGCAGGACTGGCCTCGCAGCTGTCGTGGGTCAACGCCACTGGACCGGTCCGCTATTCCATGACGATCAACGAGGATGCCGTCGGACCCGACTCGGCCGGCTACGTGGCGAACCTCTTCCTCATCGGCACCGAGGCCTCGGTCATCAACCCGAGCCCCGACTGGAACGAGCCCAACGGGATCTTCCTCGAGGCGGGTCCCGATGCCGAGGGGCGGATCCGGGCGACGGTGCGGTACAAGAAGGATGCAGCGGGTGGGCATGGCATCCGTTTCGAGCCGGCCGGACTCCTGATCGAGAACACCTACCCCAGCCTGCGGTCGCTCATCGGGGCCTGGAGCCTGATCCTCGACGGCCCCCAGGTCACGCTGATGGGGCCGGAGGGTGTCGGCGGAACGGCCACGCTGCCGGCGGAGGTCCTCCCGGCCTTCAGCGCCAACACCTTTGCCCTGTTTGGCGCGCAGCCCTACACCCGGAAGGATCGTCGGATCTCACTGGCTCGTGTCGAGGTCTCGGGACCCTCCGGTTTCGGTGGAAACCTCCGGCAGGACTTCACGACCACCGCCGCCATCAACCCCGACCTCCTCGAGCTGAAGGAGGAGGATGCCGGCGGCGTCCGGTTGAAGCCCAAGGACGCGGTCTACAGGGCCTCGTGGAACCTGCCGGATGACGGCTATGCCCTGAA
>SYEM01000181.1 GCA_005801385.1 Verrucomicrobiales bacterium
AGCTGGTCTACCGCACCCGATTCACCAGCCGCTCCAACGCCACATCCGAGATCTTCGACTTCATCGAAGTCTTCTACAACCGCCAGCGCCGCCACACATCCCTCGGCGGGCTCTCGCCCGCCCAGTTCGAACTCAAAAACACCTAACGTAGAACCCCTTTTTCTCTGTCCGTTTTATCGAAGCAGGCCCAAAGGGCAGCGTGGAACTGAGCGGAGGACGGATCGTCCCTCGCGGAGCGCGGCCTTGGCAGCCGCGTCTGGAGTCATGGCGATCTCTCGGTGTCGTTCGGCGCGGTTGCGATGCAGGCGGAGGTCTTGGAGGAGCGGATTGGCGGCCTCCGGTGTGAGGATCGATTCGGCAGAGAAGAGGCTGGGAAGGCGGCGTTGCCAGCAAAGGTGGAGTCGCTCGACTTTGCCCTTTGCCTGGGGGGTGTGGGCATAGCGGAGGCTAATGCCGTAGAAGTGAAGAGCCGATCCGAGCTGGGTGAGGGAGTCCGGGTTCTGGGGGAAGAAGAGGCTGTGACAGTCGACGTAAAGTTCGAGAGGGAATCCGTACTCGCAAAAGGCAGCGGGAAGGAAGTCGAGATAGGCCAGGAGGTTCTCGGCGTGGTACAGGCGGGCGCCAGTGCAGAGACGGGTGCAGTCGTCGAGGAGGTCCAGGAGCGGATAGAGCCGGCGGTGATGGTGGAGGAACCACGGGTGGGGCGATGCGTCGAGCTGCCAGAGGGCACCGAGTTTGAGAGACTGCCAGCGTCGTGTGGCGGCCTTGGGGCGTGGCCGTGGAGTGTCATGGGCAAGGTCGTGGGCCAGAGCCCACCGACGGACGCTGGCTGGATCGACCTGGCATTGGAGGCGGCGAAGCATCTCGGAGGCGACAAAGCGGTAGGCGGCGGGGGGCCGGGCGCCGAGGAGCTTGCGGGTGAGTGCGACGACCGGTTTGGGCCAAGCCTCGGAACGATCGCCACCAGAGAGCCCGGGGGACCAACTGGCGCTGGTGCGGGTGGCACAGGAGCGCAGGAAGGCGGCATAGAGCTCGTAGAAGCGGGTACGTCCGATTCCGAGGCGCTCGGCGGCAAAGGAGGCGGAGAGGTGTCCTTCGCGGAAGGAGGTCAAGACCTCGCGGATCAGTGGAGAGCCGAGACAGTGGGCGAGTTGGCGGTAGTGCTTTTCACAGCCAGAAGACTGACCGGGTGGGGCTACCGGGTCGATGCCCGCACGACGGCCCTGCGGGCCTTCCGACCGACGCGCAGGATCGCGTTTGGCCTTTCCCCGCATCAGGCAAAGGCCAAGCTTCCTCCAAGAATATGTTTAATTTCTGGTGGCAGGCTGATGAAACGACGACCCGGTGGGTACGCCGACTGAGAGACCACCCCAGCGAGGCACTCTTTATTTTCGGTTTCCTCTGCACACTGCTGATCATGCCCAGGAGTCCCATGCTCATGGTTTCCGACAACTTTAAACGCTTCAGGAACGCCTCGTGGATCTGCACTGGAGCGGATCCCGGTGGTCCCCTCCCAGGCGTCGGAGGAGTGGGACACCACTGGTATGGCATTGGTCAATCCCTCGTGTTCATCCCCTTCGACAGGTGTCTCGCCGCCCTCGGCATCAATGATGTAGGAACCCGTTTCTCGATCACGGTTCTAGTCCTTGCCCCGGTGATTAATGGTCTCGTGCTCTTTCTCTCCTGGCATACACTACGAATGCTCGACTTCAAACCACGGGTTTGCACTTGGGGGACACTCCTTTTGATGACCTGCACAACACTTCCTTGGCATTTCCAAAACAATCAGGAGAACCCCATGATGCTTGCGAGCGCACTTGCGGCTGTCATCGGACTTTTCCGGTGGTTCGACACCGGATCTTGGATTTGGCTCAACATCGCCTGTGCCGCCCAGGCGTTCAGTCTCTGTATACGTGTACCCAACCTCGCCTACATCCTGCCGATATTTGGACTACCTCTTCTATCAAGAATCTTGGATCGGACCGTCCGGGTCGACTGGAAGGAAGAATTGGGAAGGCTTTGGGGGATGATGCTCGTTGCGGTTCCATGGATGGGCCTTGGACTCCTCCTGGATCGGCTCTGGCAGTGGGTCCGTTTCGGGACCTGGAAAGGGACCTACTTTACCGTCTTCGCGGAGTGGGCCTTTACCAACTTCGACATACTGCCGCCGGGGTTCCCGTTCTCAGTGAACTTCAACGAAGGTTTGCGAGGACAACTATTCTCACCGGGTAAAGGGGTCGTGTTTTATGAGCCGTTTGTCCTGCTTGCCGTGGCGTTCTGGTTCCTGCCCCGAACCAAGACCAATCCACGCCTAAAGGCCATGATCCTAGTGGCAACCGTGGCTCTCATCGGCTCGATTGCTGGACTGGCTCGGTCCAACTATTGGGATGGGGATCCCAGCTGGGGGCCGCGCCTTCTCGCGAGTCCTGCACACTTGCTTGAGTTGCCCCTGGCGGCATGGCTTGTCGCGAGCGTCACTGGTTCAATTCCACTGCGGCGTCTTCTAGGTGTAGCGGCTGCCAGCCTGATGACCCTCCAGATCTCGGGAGTCTGGTGGCCCGCCTATCACGAGGTCGTGATCGCAGTCCAAAAAAGGGGCGCCAAGTATGCCGAATTCACCACCAGTCTGTACCAGCGCGGCCTTCCTTGGTCAGACAGTAGCCAGACTCAGGAGTGGCGCATTGCCAACAGGCCGCTCCAGGTTGCCATCGATCTCGGAAACCAATTCACCCAACCGAGGGACGTGTGGCTCGCCCAAACTCCCACCGCTCGGATGATCTGGGGCACCCTTCCACTGACAAACGTCTCTCCGTTCGTGCGCTGGACGATCCGCCTAATCTGGTTCTCGGGTATCGCTGTCCTCGTATGGCTCACCCGACAGGCCATCGTGGGCTCGCGAGAGCAACCCACTCAGGGACGACAGGCGGATGAGTCCAGCCCCACCCTTCGGCACTGAACTGGATTCCACCATCAGAGGGTTTCGCTCAGGTAGGGCTCCTATCGAACTCGTCACCGATTCCATTCTCAGCAAACCACAAGCTTTGTGGGATCGTCTCCACCATGCACTCACCCGCTCGCTGGCTTCTCGCACTAAGCTTGCTCTGGACCTCCTCCTGCGCTGCCCAAACACTCCGGACCAACCTCTTCCAGTCCGGCGAATGGGGCTATCCCCGCTACCGCATCCCGGCCTTGACCCGCACCGGCGAGGGAAGCCTTCTCGCTGTCTGCGAGGCCAGGACCCGCACCGATTCCGACTGGTCCCACACCGACCTCCTATTCCGTCGCTCCACCGACGGCGGAAAGACCTGGTCCGCCGCAAACCCGATTGTCCCCACCCCACCCAACCTGACCCGCAATCCCGTCGCCCTCGCCCATCGTCAGGGCACCGCCGAGGAACGCACCCTCCACAACCCGGTCCTCATCTCCGCGCGCGACGGCACCGTCCACCTCATCTTCGGCGCCGAATACAACCGGGTCTTCCACAGCCGGAGTACTAACGATGGCGCCTCCTTCGGGCCAGCCCAGGAACTGACATCGGCCTGTGACACCCTGCGACCCCGCTACGACTGGAAGGTCGTGGCTCCCGGACCCGGTCACGGACTCGAACTCAGCGCCGGGCGCCCCGGAAAAACCAATCCCTTCGCCGGACGGCTCGTCGTCCCCATCTGGCTTTCCCCTGGAACTCATGGCAGCGGACACCATCCCTCGGGCATCGCCACGCTGATCAGCGATGATCACGGCATCACCTGGAAGGCCGGGGACCTCATCGCCACGGATACGGATACGATTCCGGATCCCAGCGAGGCCACCCTCACCGAACTCGCGGACGGACGAGTCCTGCTCAACGTCCGCAACGAATCACCCAGACTGCGTCGCGCGATCACAACGAGCTCCGACGGGGCCACCGGGTGGACCCCTCTGAAGCTATCCGACACGCTGTTCGACCCCAGCTGCGCAGCAAGCATCATCCGGGTCACCGGGAATCCCCGCGAAGCCGCGGCGACACTCGTCTTTACCAACCCAGACAACCGGGCCGACTCCTCCCCCAACGCCGCCGGCTCTCGAGACCGCCACGGTCTCACCATTCGTCTCAGCGCCGATGACGGCCAGACCTGGCCCGTCCGCCGTCTCCTCGATCCAGGTCCCTCCGGCTACAGCGACCTCGCCGCAGGACCCGACGGCTCCCTCTGGTGCCTCTACGAGAACAGTCCCGACAGCCCGCTGAGCTACGCCGCTCTGACGCTGGTCCGATTCGATCTCGACTGGATCTTCGGCGAGGACCTGCGATCCAGCACCAATGGGTTCGTCCCGCTCTTCAACGGTCGAAACCTCGACGGCTGGGTGAACATCAACTGTGCGCCCGAAACGTGGCAGGCCACCAACGGCGTCATCGCCTGCACCGGCGAACCGATCGGCGAACTCCGGACCGCACGAATGTATCAGAACTTCATCCTCGAGCTCGAATGGCGGCATCTGAAGCCCAAGGGCAATGCCGGGGTGTTCGTCTGGGCCGATGCGATCACGGCAAAAGGTCAACCCTTCCACCGGGGTGTGGAGGTCCAGGTCCTCGATGGCCTCGAGAGCGAGTGGTACACCTCGGACGGTGACGTCTTCCCGATCCACGGCGCGCGGCTCACGCCGCTGCATGGCTGGGGTGGCGACCGGGCCTTCCCGGTCACCCGACGCATGAAGCCTTCGCCCGGATGGAACCACTACCGGATCACCTGCATTGACGGACGCCTAACCCATGCGGTGAACGGCCAGGTGGTCACCCGCGGGGTCCAAGGCAGCCCGCGCAAGGGCTACATCTGCCTCGAAACCGAGGGCTCCCCGATTGAGTTCCGGAACCTGCGGATCCAGGAACTTCCGGCATCTGCCGCCCTCGCCCCTGGCGACATCGCGGAACCCGACATCGGATTCCGGTCGCTCTATACCGGAATGGACCTGCGCGGATGGACCACAACACCCGAGGTGGCCCGCCACTGGAAGGCGAACGACTGGACCCTGGAGCACGACGGCAAGGCCGACGGGGAGTCCGCAACATTGTGGTCGGACGTGGCACATGGGGACTTCGAGATGATCGTCGACTGGCGCTACCCGGATAGGGGCGCCGGGGAGGGTGCCATCCTGCTCCGAGGGGATTCCGCCCGCGCTCTGACCCTCCCAAGCACTGGGGCCGCGGCGTGGCACCGCGCTCGGATCACCCTCCGCGGCAACCGGGTCTCGATGACCGTGGATGGCGTCGCTACGATGACCGATCAACTCCTCGACGGGATCGCCCCGGCCGGCCGGATCGGACTCCGCCCCGCGGGTCGGCCGACGCAGTGGGCGAACGTGTTCGTGCGACGGCTGGATTGAGACTGTGGCCGGGTGGCCGTGATGCCGGCACCTCAAAGCTCACCACACCTGGGATAAGTGGGCACTGGCGCGCCCATGTGCCCCAGAGACTTCGGCACCCAACGGCTTGGTGACGTTCGAAGGCAGGGCCATGCGGCCGCTGCACCGAACGGCCCCTTTCCAATTCGGTGGACGCCCGTAACGTCGGCCAATGATTCCACGAGGGACACTGAAGGCCGCCATCGCCTGCCTCGGGCTAAGCCTGTGCCTCATCCCCATCGAGGGCGCCGACAGGTCCCAACGCCACCCCGAAAGCGGTGCCGCGTCGAAGAAGAAATCCACGACCACCACTACCTCGCAGGGCTTCTCCACCGCGGAGCTCGTCAAACGGGTCAAACCTAGCCTCGTCGTGCTGTCCACCCGCAGCCGGGGCGGTTCAGGGGAAGGCGTTGGAACCGGATTCGTCATCGACCCCTCCGGACTCGTCGCCACCAGCCTCCACGTCGTGGGGGAATCCCAACCCGTCACCGCGCGCCTTGCCTCAGGTGAGACCGTCGAAGTTCTCGGACTCCACGCCTTCGATCGCCATGCCGACCTCGCCATCCTGCGCGTCGCGGCCACCAACCTCTCCGCACTGACCCTCGGCGATGACATCTCTCTCGCCACCGGGGCTGAAGTCGTCGCCATGGGGAACCCGCTCGGTCTGGAGAACTCGGTCGTGGCCGGGGTGTTGTCGGGTCGACGCACCTTCGACGAGATCGAGATGCTCCAGCTCGCCATCCCCATCGAGCCCGGGAACTCCGGCGGCCCGCTTGTCGACCGCTCCGGTGTGGTCCAGGGCATCATCAATGCCAAGTCGCTGCTCACCCAGAACCTTGGGTTTGCCACGCCGGTCCGACTGCTCCGTCCACTGGTCGAGCGTCCCAACCCCATCCCGTATACCCGCTGGATCCGCAATCGGGCGCTGGACCCCGATCGGTGGGAAGCCTTTCTCGGAGCCCGATGGCAACAGCGCAGTGGCCGCATCCAGGTGGAGGGGGCCGGCAATGGGTTCGGTGGACGCGCCTACCTCCTCCAACGTGGCACCCACCTCGAGAATCCCTACGAGATCCGGGTCCAGGTCCGCCTCGACGACGAATCGGGAGCCGCCGGACTCGTTTTTGGCGGTGATGACTCCGGACGCCACTACGGCTTCTACCCCACCGGCGGCCAGCTCAGACTCACGGCATTCGAAGGACCGGAGGTGTTCGACTGGCGGATTCTCGGGACGGTACCGAACCCTGCCTATCGCCCGGGTGACTGGAACCTGCTACGGGTTCGGCACGAGGCAGGTCACATCCGATGCTGGGTGAACGGTTCCGAGGTTTTCTCGGTGTCCGAGGACGCGCTGAAGGGGAACCGCATCGGCCTCGCCAAATTCCGCAACACCACCGCCGAGTTCCGTGACTTCCAATCAGGCCCCAACCTTGCCCCGCCGGCGCCGATCTCACCGGAACTGTTGGCGTCGTTGCAGAGAGCTCCACGGGAACTCGACGCGTTGAGCGCCGAGGACCAGAAGGTCCTCCAGGAACGCCTGCCCGAGGTCCGCACCTCCCTCGCGGAACAGGCCCGCAGCCTGGAGATCGAGGCCGCCCGACTCCGCGACCTCGCCACCCAACTGCATCGGGTCCAGGTCCGGAACCGCCTTGTGGCCGAACTCAACCAGCTGGAGGACCGAGTCGACCTCGCCCGGGCGACCTTGCTGGTGGCGCTCCATGATCAGCCCGATCTCGACATCACCGCATCGGAGGACCAGATCCGCGCGTGGGGAGAGGAACTCCGCGGTCGACTCCAAGGCACCGCCTCGGATTCCGAGAAAGTCCGGGCACTCTGCAGGTTTCTCTTCGAGGAGAACGGATTCCATGGCAGCCGCCACGACTACTCCAACCCGGCCAACAGCCACCTCAACCAGGTCCTCGACGATAGGGAGGGACTGCCCATCACCCTCAGCATCGTGTTCCTAACGGTGGGTGAGCGGGCTGGGATCCAACATCTCCACGGTGTGCCACTGCCTGGCCATTTCCTTGTGAAGTACGCACCCCCGGGCGGCGATGAGCAGCTCTTCGATGTCTTCGACGGGGCCCGACCTTTGACCCACAGCGATGCCGACGAGCTGGGGGCCCAATTCGCCAGGGTCCCGGTCCGGACCGAGGGGATGCGTCCCTCCACCAAGCGCGAGATGATCGTGCGCATGATCGGCAACCTGCAGTCGTTCAAGGAACGTGAGTCCGGCGCAGCGGCGTCCCTCCCCTACGCCGATCTCCTCGTGGCGATTGTTGGCGAACCACAGCTCGAAGCCTCCCAACGCCTCGACCGCGCCCGGCTCCGCGCCCGTGCTGGGGACATCAAGGGCGCGCGCGAGGACCTCACCTGGATCGTCGACACCGCACCATCCGGATACCCGCTGGAGCCCATCCGGCAGATGCTGGACCGGATCTCGTCGGATCCACGTTGATCCCGCATTCCCCAAGCGGAATCCCCTTCCCCACCCGGGGACACCTCGGTACGAAGCAGCCCATGACGCGCGACTACCTGAACCGGTGCCAGCAGCTGCTCGAGACCGTTGCCCAGCAGACCCCCATGATCGAGAAAGCGGCGGACCTCTTCGCCCAGACCATCCTCGCCGGACGGATGGTTCATCTTTTCGGCTCGGGCCACAGTCGCATCCTCGTCGAGGAGATGTGGCCTCGGTACGGGTCATTCCCCGGTTTCAATCCGATCGTCGAACTCTCCCTGAGCTTCCACAACCTCGTGGTCGGTGCGAACGGCCAGCGTCAGGCGATGTTCCTCGAGAACGTCCCCGGACTCGCTGCCCGGATTCTCAGGAACTTCGACCTCTCCCACCTCGACAGCGCCCTCGTGGTCTCGTCCAGCGGCTGCAACCTCGTGCCGATCGAGATCGCCGAGGAGTTCCAGCGTCGAAAGGTTCGAGTGGTCGCGATCATCTCCAAGGCCCACAGCGAGGCAAGCACGAGCCGACGTCCCGATGGACGGAAGCTCCAGGACTTCGCAGATCTGGTTCTCGACACCGGTGCACCCATCGGTGATGCGATGGTGACCGTGCCGGGTCTCGACACCCCCGTGGCCCCGGGCTCCACAGTGGGCGGCTGCCTTCTAGTGAACTCAATCAAGGCCGAGGTGGCCGCGCGCCTCACGGCCGCGGGACATCCGCCAAAGGTGCTTACCGCCGGGGCCCTGGTGGGATCGGAACGCGCCACCGCCCTGTTTGAGGCGGCCTATGACGAACATGCCCGCCGCCTCGCAAAACTCTACGAGAACCTTGGGGCCGGAACCTGAGGTCCCGAGACCTCGTTGCGTCGAGGCAGTAGACATGGGTGAGCGACCCTGCGGAAAGCTCCCCGGTGAGTAGACCCGTTCTCTGGGCGACAGACCACACCCCGCGCGGCTTCCCTCCCCGGGGCTTCGCCTTCTCCCGCACCCCAGACCTTCCCCAACCAGTCGGGGTCAGGTCATGCCTCGCGGTCGGGGTCAGGTCATGCCTCGCGGTCG
>SYEM01000182.1 GCA_005801385.1 Verrucomicrobiales bacterium
CTCGTCCATACGTGTTCACCATCCTTTAAAACCCTGATTTTCCGCATGTTTTTGCATGGTGTGGAAAATTGCCTCGGTTTCGTAAACCGAAGGCGTCGATGGGTGGGTGATGCAGTGCCCTGCATCACTGGGTGCACCGGGTGCACCCACGAGAGACGCAACCTGTTGTGACCCCGGTGAGGATGGACAGGGGCCTGGGACACGTCAGACGAACCCGGTCAACCCCCAGGTCCTCCTGACCCTCTCGGGGAGGATGGGGACCCAGCGGAGTGGGCTGCGTGCGAAATGACGGTGGCTACCTTAGTTTCTTCCTCCGCGCCGCCGGGTCTGCGCGTGAGTGCCCCTCCGTCTCCTTCAACCAGCCGTGCAGCGCAGCGGTCATGGAGCGGACCCGGTCGGGTTCCACCATTGCACGGTCGGAGGTCTCTCCGGGATCGGAGCCGAGGTGGAACAATTCAGACGGACCATCGGGCAGGGCCATCACCAGCTTCCATGGGCCCTGTCGAAGGGCGGCGCTGGGACGGTGTCCGGAGCCGTGGGCGTGCGGATACGACCACGCCAGGATCCGGTCCCGGACCCGCGGATCTTCCTCGCCCCGGAGCACACGGGTCAGGGACACACCGTCGACGTGCTGTTCGGGTCGCAGCGGAATCCCACAGAGGTCGAGGAGGGTCGGGTACAGGTCGGCCGTGAAGGCGGGCACCTGGACCGTCACCGGCTCGAGTCGGCCGGGCCACACGATCCAGGTCGGGATCCGGATGCCGCCCTCGTAGACCCACCCCTTGCCGCAGCGCAGGGGGAGGTTGCAGGTCGGCCCGGGATTCCGTCCGGCGAGCGTCGACAACCCTCCGTTGTCGGACGTGAACACGATCACCGTGTCGCGTCGCAGCCCCAGCTGCTCCAACGCGTCGATCATCCGTCCGACATTCCCGTCGAGGTTCTCCACCATCGCCGCGTAGTCCGGATCGTTCTGCTCGGCCCGGGTCACGGACCCGTTCGGCCCCGGAATCGTCCGGGGCGGTGCCTCGCCCGAGGGCGCCGAGTGGCGGGCGCGGTATTTGGCGGCCAGCTCCTTGGGCGGCTGGATCGGGGTGTGCACGGCGTAATGGCCCAGCATCAGGAAAAAGGGCCGGGTCAGATCGCGCTGGTGCAGGAACTCGATGGCGGAGGTCGTCAGGGCATCCGTGAGATAGGTGCCCGGGGCGACACCGTCGTAGTCGGGAACATCCCAGACCGTCGAGTTCGTCGCCGAGGATCGGTACGGCGGGAAGTAGGAGGCCGGTTGACCCGCCCGGTTGACGCCGCGGATCCAGTCGAATCCATGCCGCGTGGGTTGGTCCTCGGGACCTTCGCCGAGGTGCCATTTGCCGAGATAGGCCGTCTGGTAGCCTGCCGCCTGGAAGGCCTCGGCGACGGTGGTCTCACCCTGGGGCAGTGCCACGCCCGAGGCGGGATGGATCCAGTCGGTGATACCCAGTCGCTGGGGGACCTTGCCGGTCATCAGGGTCGCCCGCGTGGGCGAACAGACGGGGTGGGCCGAGTAGAACGACTGGAAGCGCACACCCGTCCTGGCGAGGGCGTCGAGTCGGGGCGTCTCGTGGAACCGGGATCCCTCGCAGGCGATGTCCGCCCAGCCGAGGTCGTCCACCAGCACCACCAGGACGTTGGGGGGACGTCGGGTTGGAGCCTGGGCAAGGGCTCCGGTGCAGAGGAGGATCAGGAGGACAAGACGCCCGGGGACTCTCATGGTTCCCCGGAGATACCCGGTCGCTGTCGGCGGGTCGATCGCAGGTTGTCCGGGCTCGGCCCGCAAGGCGGGTGCCTCAACCCTGCTTAGAACTGGGCTGGACTCAGTCCCAGCGCGACGATCGAGCAGACCTGGACGACCTTCAGTCCCAAGGATTCGGCAGCGGCGACCACCTCCCGGGAATCCGCTCCGGGGTTGAGCCACAGCTCCTCACACCCTCGCTGCACGATGTCGTGGAGCAGTTTCAGGGTCACCGGAGGCGGGAGGTACACGCTGATGACGTCGGGGCGTTCCGGGATGTCTCGGATGGACGGGTAGGACGGGAGTCCCTCCACGACGGGTTCCTTCGGATTGATCGGAAACACGCGGTACCCGGCTTGGAGAAAAGCGCGGACGGCCTTGTTCCCGAACTTGTTGCGGTCTGTGGAGGCTCCGAGGATGGCGACCGTCTTAGTCTTCATGGGAATCGCAGGGTCGCTTCAGGAGATCGGAAGCAGGGTGGCCAGCAGGTTGCCCTTGCCGACGAGCCGTCCGCTGGAATCCCGAGTCTCGTCCCGGTTCGGATCATAGGTTCCACGGATCATGCCGGAGGCATCGCGGATCTCGAACTTCGGCCCCGAGGGGCGGATTTTCCCAAGCAGCCTTCCGCTTCGATCCCTGAGTTCCTGGTCGGCCATGGTCTTTCGTCCCTTTTCGAGAACCTAGTCTACGGTATCGAGCTGCGCCCCGGGATCGGCGGCGGCCATCGGTTTGCCACCGCGTCGTGAACCAGTGGGCCTCACCTCGTTGAGGGCGTTCGGACGGAGCATCCGCTTCTGGCGCTCGCGGTCACCGGCGTTCTTCACCACCGGGATGGGTTTGCCGGTGTTGATGTCCAGGCCCGTGACATACATGGCCGCGGAACCGGTCATGGGCAGGGGGATGAAGTCCTGCACCTGCTGGAGGTTCCAGCGTTCCTTCTTCAGGAACTGTTCCACGGCGCCCATCTCCTTCTCGGTGCAGCCGGGGACGCTCGAGATGAAGTAGGGGACCAGATACTGCTCCTTGCCCGCCTCCTCGCTCAGGTCGAAGAACTTTTCCATGAACGCCGGGAAGTCGCCCGCAGGCTTGCGCATGCGACGCAGGACATCGGGGTCCATGTGTTCCGGGGCGACCTTCATGTGGCCCGACACATGGTTCTGGACGAGTTCCTTGAGGTACTCCGGCGTTCGGAGGGCGACGTCCATGCGGATGCCCGACTGGACGAACACATGCTTCACACCGGGTTGGCTCCGGGCGCCTCGCAGGAGATCGAGTCCGGCTTTCTCGTTGATCTCGAGCACCGGACAAATGCTCGGCCATAGGCAGCTGGGACGGTGGCACTTCTGGCATTCCTCGGAATGCCCATTCCGGGCGCCGTACAGATTGGCGGTGGGACCACCGAGGTCCGAGATGGTCCCCTTGAAGTTGCCCGATTCGGTGAGCTTCCGGATCTCCTTCAGCACGGAGTCGACGCTCCGGCTGGACAGGAACTTGCCCTGGTGGAAGCCCAGTCCGCAGAAGGTGCAGCCGCCGGGGCAGCCTCGGGAGACGATGATGGAATCCTTGATCGTGGCGAATCCCGGCACCGGCTCGGTGTAGCTCGGATGCGCTGCCCGCATGAACGGCAGCTCGTACAAGGCGTCGAGATCGGGTCCGTCGACCGGATAGGCCGGGGCCTCCTGGAGGACGGCCCGGTCGCCATGACGCTGCAGGAGACGCCGCCCACTGTAGGGGGTCTGCTGGGCCTCGACGACCTTGGTGAGGCGGAGCAGGTGGGTCTTTTCGGCCTGGAGCTCCTCCCACGAGGGCAGCACGATGCAGTCGCTCAGGTCCTCGGAGGCCACAGCCTTGCTGCCGAGGAAGACGGCGGTGCCGCGGATCCCGCGGAAGTCCTTCCGGCCTTCCTGGAGCCGGGAGACGATCTCCCGGACGGCCCGTTCGCCCATGCCGTAGACGAGGACATCGGCCTTGGCGAGGGAGAGAATCGACGGCTTGAGCTTGTCCTCCCAGTAGTCGTAGTGGGCCACCCGGCGCATCGAGGCCTCCATGCCGCCGAGCACCACGGGCACCCCCGGAAAGGCCCGACGGGCCATCTGGGAATACACGATCGAGGCGTGGTTCGGACGCCGGCCCGGGACGCCCCCGGCGCTGTAGACGTCGTCCTTCCGCTTGTGCCGGGCTGCCGTGTAGTTCGACAGCATCGAGTCCAGGTTGCCGGCGGTGATGCCGACGAAGAGCCGCGGCGTCCCCATGACCTGGATCGACTCGGCATTGGTCCAGTCGGGCTGGGCCACGATGCCGACCCGGAGCCCCATCGCCTCGAGCACGCGTCCGATCATCGACGCCCCGAATGACGGGTGATCGACGTAGGCATCCCCGGTGATGATGAGGACATCGAGCTCCGCCCAGCCGCGGGCGTCCATCTCGGCCCGGGTCATCGGCAGGAACCCGTCGGTCTTGGGCGGTCGAACCAGTGGAATGGCTTTGGATCCCATGATAGGGCGGAAGGGAACCGCAGCCCTGCCACATTGGCAAACCAAAGCAGAGTAAAACTGTCTGATTTGGGTGGAATGAGAGGCCTGTCCCGGACGGGTCTGTGGAGGGCGAAGGAAGAGGCCCGATGCGGAGGCGAGGGGGAGTTCCACCGGGTACAGGGGGGGTGCATTCCTGCGGGCAGAGGCTCCATCCCGGTTCGGAGGTCCTCCCGGGGCCATCTCCGGATTCCGTCCCGGCGTGGGTCTGTCCCGTCCCCTGCCTCCCGCCGTTTTGCTCGCCTCCGCGGCGGGGCTCCCCAAGACTCCACGGAAGCATGACGGCGCCCCATTCGCATCTCCGGGATCTCGACTATTCCGTGGTCCAGCAGTGCATGCACTGTGGCCTCTGCCTGCCCACGTGTCCGACCTACGACGCCACCAAGCTCGAGCGGAACTCGCCGCGGGGTCGGATCTCCCTGATGCGGGCCATCGCCGACCAGCGGATCGAGCCGTCCAAGGCGTTCGGAGACGAGATGTACTTCTGCCTGGGCTGCCTTGCGTGCATGACCGCGTGTCCGGCGGGTGTGGACTATGCGACCCTGTTCGAGCACGCGCGGGCGGAGGTGGAATCCAAGGGTCTCCTCGACACGCCGAAGCGGTCCCTCATCCGGCGCCTCACCCTGGGGTGGCTCTTCGAGGACCTGCGACGCCTCCAGCTGCTGGGCAAGGCCATGCTCTGGTGGCAGTCCACCGGGCTCCAGGACCTGGTCCGACGCAGCGGCATCCTCTCGCTGCTCCCGAAGCGTCTCCGGGATCTGGAGGCCATGACACCCCGGGTGGAATCCGAGTTCTCGGCCGACCTCATCGCCCCGGTAACACCGGCTGCGGGGACGCGCCGATACCGGGTCGCGATGCTCATCGGTTGCGCCCAGGATCTCACCTTCGCCTCCGTGAACCGCGACACCGTCGAGGTGCTCGCCCGCAACGGCTGCGAGGTGGTGACGCCGCCCCTCCAGAACTGCTGCGGATCCCTCCATGCCCACAATGGCGAGTGGGGGCTGGCCCAGAACCTCGCCCGGAGGAACATCGACCAGTTTCCCCCCGAGGAGTTCGACGCGATCATCACCAACGCCGGAGGCTGCGGCTCCCATCTCAAACACTACGCCCATCTGCTGGCGGATGATCCCTCCTATCTCCAGCGGGCGCGGCTGTGGGATCGCAAGGTGAAGGACATCCATGAATGGCTGGCCCAGATCGGAGTGACTGCGCCCGCCGCCGTGGGTGCTCCCGAGCAGGTCGTGACCTATCACGAGTCGTGTCATCTCTGCCACGGTCAGAAGGTGGTGAGCCAGCCGCGCCAGCTGCTCCGGCTCATCCCGGGTCTGAGGCTGGTCGAACTGCCGGAGTCCAACTGGTGCTGTGGCAGCGCGGGCATCTACAACATCACCCAGCCCGAGATGGCCTCCCAGCTCCTGGAGCGGAAGATGGACCACGTGTGCAGCACAGGGGCGAGCGTCGTCGCCACCGGCAACCCGGGCTGCCTGATCCAGCTCGAGGTGGGCTGCCGCGGCCGCGGTGTCGCGCTTCGGATCGTACATCCGATCACGCTGCTCGCGGAGGCCTACCGGAGGATGGGCTGAGCCGTCGGGACCCCGTCGGAAGCGCGGTGGCGGAGGAGGGCCGGCGCGTGGGAATGAGGGCCTATGGCCCCACCCCAGCGGTGCAGTGCGTGCGCGACCGGGACGGCCCGAGACCTGTCCAGAGGCCCGTCTTGCCCGGAAGGTCTGCCTGACACACTCTTGCGGTCCGAACCATGCCTGAGATCCCGTCCCCCGTCCGTTCCTTCAATGTCGACCAGCTGCCCGTGGACATCTTCGCGTCCAACGACGCGATGTCGGAGTTCGTCGCCCACCATGTCCGATCGATCCTGATCGATGCCGTGGCCCGGCAGGGTTCCGCTGCGGCCATCCTGGCCACGGGCAATTCCCAGATCCGCTTCCTCAAGCGCCTTGTCGAGCTGGGCGGCATCGACTGGTCCCGGGTCACGCTTTTCCACATGGACGAATACCTCGGAATCCCAGCCGACCATCCGGCGGGTTTCCGTCGCTACATGAGGGACCGTGTCGAGTCCCTGGTCCACCCCAGGGTGTTCCACTACATCGGGGGCGATGCCGATCTCCCGCAGATCGAATGTGACCGCTACACGGCGCTGCTCCGGGCCCAGACGATCGACCTGTGCTGCATGGGCGTCGGGGAGAACGGGCACCTGGCCTTCAACGATCCCCCGGTGGCGCGGTTCGACGATCCGGCGTGGGTGAAGCTCGTGAAGCTCGACAATGCCTGCAAGATGCAGCAGGTGAAGGAGGGCCACTTCCCGTCCCTCGAGGCCGTCCCCGCCTATGCCATCACCCTCACCCTCCCCGCGCTCGTGACGGCACGTCAGGTCGTCTGCGTGGCTCCCGAGAAGCGCAAGGCGGTTCCGATCCGGGATGCCCTCAAGGGCCCGATCTCGACGTCCTGTCCCGCCTCGTACCTCCGTCGCCAACCGCACGCCCGACTCCTGCTCGACACGGATTCGGCGTCCCTGCTCTGAGGTGTCGTCATGCGCGTCCTGGCCCTCGATCATGGGACCCGTCGGGTGGGTGTTGCGGTGAGCGACACGCTCAAGATGATCGCACAGCCCCTGGAGTTCATCCCCGCCGAGCCCTTCCCCGAGTGCCTCGCGCGGATCCGGGAGCTCATCCGCACCCAGGAGGTCGAACTGATCCTCGTCGGGATGCCGCGGAACATGGATGGATCGTATGGCGAGGCGGCAGCCCGGGTCCGGGAGTTTGTCGCCGTGCTGAAGGAGTCGATCCTGGTCCCGATCCGGACCTGGGATGAACGGCTCACATCGGTCCAGGCCGAGCGCTTCCTCCGGGAGGGCGGCACGAGGGGGCGGGACCAACGGCAGAAGGTGGACCAGGCTGCTGCGGCCGTGCTGCTCCAGAGCTACCTCGACAGCCTGTCGCCCTCCCTGGGCTGAACCGGAGGGCGCCGGGTGGACGACGCTGCCGCAACGGGTCCGGATGCCCTCGCCGGGATCGAAACGCCTTCGCCCGGGGTGGAGATCCTCGCTCCAGGCCACGTCCGCCTCCAGTTGGTGATCGCCTACGACGGTGCGGGGTACGCGGGTTGGCAGCGGCAGCCTGAGGATCTCTCTGTCCAGCAGAGGGTCGAGGAGTCGTTGGCACGGCTGTTTCCCGGCAAGCCGACCGTCTCGGGATCGAGCCGGACCGACACCGGGGTCCATGCGGCCGGGCTCTGTGCCCACGTCGATGTTCCCCGGGAGCAGTTCCGCATGCCGGGCCGCAAGCTGGTCCTGGCCCTCAATGCGTGGCTTCCCGAGGACATACGGGTGCTGTCGGTCCGACGCGTCACCGCCCAGTTCCACGCCCGGTTCTCCGCGCGGGGCAAGGAGTACCGCTATCACGTCTGGAACCATCCGGCCCACCATCCCCTGTGGCGCCGTCAGTCGTGGCATGTGCCCCGGACCCTCGACCTCGCTGCGATGCGACGGGCCGCCCGCCTGCTCGAGGGACGGCATGACTTCCTGGCCTTCAGCGCCTCGCCTGGATATCAGCGGAACCACACGATCCGCACCGTGAGCCGTTGTGCCATCGTCCGGTCTGGCCCGCTGCTGACCCTTGTGATCCGGGCCGACGGATTCCTGTACAAGATGTGTCGGGGCATCGTTGGGACGCTGGTTCAGGTCGGACTCGGCCGGTTTCCTCCCGAAGTCATCCCCGATCTCCTGTCGGCCCGGGATCGGCGGCTGTCCGGCATGACCGCCCCGGCCCACGGATTGGTGCTCTGGAAGGTGTTCTACCCAAGGTCGGGGAAACGCCTGGCCCATCCGGCCCGACGTCATCCCGCCACATCCCAGACCGATGAACATCGTCCTGGTTGAACCCGAGATCCCACCGAACACCGGGAATGTGGCCCGACTCTGTGCGGCCACCGGGGCGGTGCTGCATCTTGTGGAACCCCTGGGGTTCAGCATGGACGACCGTCGGATGCAGCGTGCCGGCATGGACTATTGGAAGTGGGTCACGTGGCACCGATGGGGGGATTGGGAGGCCTTTTCCCGATCGGTGCCGGAAGGGGCCCGCCTCTGGCTGGTGGAGCAGGGCGGGTCCTCGGGCTATTCCGAGGTCCGCTATCATCCTGGAGACTATCTGGTGTTTGGACGGGAGACCTCGGGATTGCCCCGGGGACTTCTGGAGCGGCACCGGGACACTTGGGTGCACCTTCCCATGCCGAATCCTGAGGCGCGTTCGCTGAACCTTTCGAACTGTGTGGCGATCGTCCTCTATGAGGCCTTGCGCCAACAGGGGTTCCCAAACCGGTAGAGGGATGGACTCACGCCCGTGGCGAGGTAAAGGCCAAAGGCCTGGAGGGGACTCGCACGGAGCCCGGGACCGGTGGGTGATGCGGTGCCCTGCATCACTGGCGCGGGAGCGCCCATTCAAGGGATGACCTTCGTGTCGTCCCTGACATCCCCGCGAGGGGGGAGTGGATCGAACAGCGTTGCCGGGATCCTTTGACGCGAGAGTGGCCCCGTCGGCCCTCACGGGTACGCCACGCGCAGGGGATCGAGATGGGGCCGCAAGGGACTGCAGCCCTACCGGGAGCGCCCCCGCTGCGAGGGGTGGGTGGCCGCTGGGAAGCGGCCAAGTTCCGCAGGGCACTGCAGAACCCACCGTTGCCCTCCCGCAGGCGCAGGACTGTGTGGGCCCAATTTCCCGGTCTTCCTCCGCGTCGCCGCGTCTCCGCGTGAGTCCTCTTTTCCCCCCAGGTTCAGGGAGACCCGTCGACCCGGAAGAATGTCGGTGTGGGGGTCGGGACCACCCGGAAGCGCGACTGTCCGAACCCATCAAGGACGCCGGAGTCCACCCGGATCCACGGGCCTGCCGGTTTGGGGGCCTGCTGGAGGGTGCAGGCGCCGTTCGGTGGGCCGGTCACCTCGATCTCGAGGACATCACCCACGAGTCGGGGGACCAAGGCCCAGACGCTCGGGCCGATGACGAAGGTTTCCGTCACCGGACCGGACCAGATGCTTCGCAGCGGTGGGTTGTCCGGACCGGTCAGGGCGGTGTGCTGCGGATTCCGGGCCCGGACCACGATGCGGACATCTCGGGAGATTTCGATCGGACCGCTGTACCGCAGGGCACCCGGAGCGATCTCGTCACCTGTGGGCCCTCCGGTCCGGCGCGGATCCGTGCCGTCCAGCGTGTAGTACAGCGGCAGGTCGGAGGGATGGGTGAGGACCACCCTGTGGCCCAACTTCACGGGCCGTCCTGCCTCGGCGAACTGTGGGGGGCGGACGAACTGGCGATCCATGAAGTCCAGGCGGTTGGTCAGCCAGGTCTTCAGATACCGGATCTCCGCCTGGTAGCTGCCCCCGCGCGGCGGGATGTACCAGCGGGCCTGCTCCCGGGGCTGGGCTTTGACCACCTGTCCGGTCAGATCATCGACCAGGCGCCACAGGTTGGTTCCACTGAACTGGTTTCTTCGCAGATCCTGGTAGCGGTCGATGTACTGCTGATGGAAGTCCGGATCGGTGAACAGCCGACCCCACCATCCGAAATTGAAGAAATCCGTACCACCGTCCCCCGTCTTGGACCTCCAGGTGCGGGGATTGGCATCGCGTCCGTCCGTTGAATAGAGCGCCCGGTCGAAGTCCCAGAGCGGACCGAAGTGGAGTTTTCCACTTCGCTGCTTGTAGAAGTAGGCGCTGAGGCGCAGGGCATCGACGTTGAAGGTGAGGACGTTCAGGAGGTGATGGTCGATCCACGAGCCGACCTCGATGTACCCGCGATAGCCCTTCACCGGATCCTGGAATCCGGGCCCGTAGAGCGCCTCGCCGAAGGCGTCGAGATGCGACTGGAGCCAGGTGCGCTGGGCTGTGCGGTCCGGCTGCAGGATCTCCTCCTCCTTGGGGTCAACGTACTGGATCCACTCCGAGGCCGCCCAGAATCCCCAGTTCCCGGGATCCGGCCGGTCGATCTTCAGCAGGTAGCCCCCGGTGACCTCGGGTGGGTTCCGGATGCCGGGCGGCAGTTCCGGGGCCTCCACCCGTTCCTTGTCCAACTTGATCTTCTCCTCGAGGACGTAGATGCCGAAGTACTGGTTTGCGGGCACCGGTCCGAATCCCTTCTGGGCGAAGTACACCTCGACGAACCGTGTGCGCGGGGAGTACCGGCCAATGTCCCGACTGAGCTGATGGGCGAACGGGTTGTGGATCAGAATGGGCTCGAAGCTGTTGGGGGCGTAGAGGACCCAATCGGGATCGGCCGGCATTCCCAAGGGGCCGAGGGCGCGTCCGAACCCCAGCTCGTCCTGGAACTCCAGCTTCAGGCTGACCTTGCTGTTGCCCTCGGTGCTGGATCCCCGGGCGGCGATGCCGGCCCGCGAGGTGAGGGTGGGAGGATTCGTGAGCGACGTGATTCCCGCGGCATCCGGTTCGAAGAGTTGGACATGGGCGAAGCTCTCGATGTCAGGGGACGGACGGCCGCGGTCGAAGTGGTGGATCAACAGCACCGGGAGGTCCGAGGTGAATCCGGCCGCGCCGTCGCTCAGGGGGATGAACGTTTCGCTCCGGACGGGTCCTGGCAGGAGCCCCTCCTGGAGGGACTGGGCGCGTACCTGGACGGCATTGGTGAGGATCAGGGGGGCGACGTAGGGGGTTGAGGCTGCAGACGGCATCGACCCGTCGGTGGTGTAGACGATGGCGGCCGCGGGATTCGTGGTCGAGAGGGCCACGGTCGGGGTGCCGCGATAGGTCTGGCTCGTGGCGCTGAAGTCGACCGGAGGGGCGAATCCGGAACCGGAACCCGAGTTGGGTTTTCCGGGCGTGGGTGTCGGGAAGTATCCGACAACGTCTGGATTCGCGGCGGATCGACCGAACGAGACGTTTGCCAACTGGTCGGGGCAGTCCCGCAGCACCGAGACCGCCACGCCGGCGGAATCGCCCAGGGCGAGGTATCCACCGGCCTCACGGGCGATCTTGAAATCGGTATGGAGGCGGGTGGTGTCGGTGCGGCGATCCTTTCCCGAGGCGAAGACCACGAGGAAGCCCCTTCCTGGGATGCTGACCGCGGGGAACAGCCATTTCCGGGTCAGCGTGGGATCGTCTGAAAGGGTCCATCCCAGGAGGTTCACGGGGGAGGAGCCTGGGTTGAACAGTTCGATCCAGTCGGGCCGGTCGCCATCCTCGTCCTCGATGGATCGGCTGTTGCTGGCGAGGAACTCGTTGAGGATCACCGGAGTTGCCGCCGGGGCGTGTCCGAGCAGAAGCAGGAAGCCGAGGACCCGGAGCCACGGGATCCAGGGAGTGGCCGGGCGGACGGTGTGACTCATGACTCCGTATCCCATGACGGAGAACGACGCCGGGTCAAACCCGGGTTGGGGAATCTGCGGGGCGAATGGTGGCATCTACCTTGAATGGGGACAGCCCCTTCAGCTTGCGTTGATTGGGATCGATCATGGACTCACCGCGGCACTCCGATATCCCGGAGGGATGCGAGACTTTGGCCGGTGGTTGAGCCGAGCGACGCCATCGGACACCAACGCCCGAACCCCCTCCACCCTGGAGGGGTGCCCGCGTTGCCGAGGCCACAGTTGTCGTGGCTCGAAGGATTCCAATCCTGGTCAGATTGAGCGGATCAACCCCCTGAATCCTATGCCGCACAGCACTATGGCGCCCACTTGGACTCCCGTGCTGCAGGACATGGAGACAGCACCGCAGCGAGCGCGAAGACCGGTTTCACCCCCGGCCGGGCGGGAGGATCTCGATGATCTCCGCCAGGACCCGGCCCTCGGCATCCCGCAGGGCATTCTGGCGTCCGTAGAGAACGCATTGCCCCTGGATGCCGAACTGCTGCTCGAGAAAGGGTCCGCTCTGGATCCGTAGAAACGCCGTCGGACGGCTCGTGTACCGGATCCCGCTGTCGTTGAGGATGCCCCCGAGTGGACGGTGTTCCTCGAGGATCAGCCGGCGCGACCCTTCCGGGAACAGGTCCAGATGGATCCGGATCGCTCCGAACTCCACCGGTCGCCCGGTCCCGTCGAGCTGCAGGATCGATTCACGTCCGTAGAGGTCCCCTTCATGGAACCGCGACAGCACGCGGAGATGGATCGTGTCGCCATGGTGGCGCTCCAGCGTGCGGGTCATGTCCCGGTCGTGCACGAGCAGCGATCGGTCCGGCTCAGGCATCGCCTCCGGTGCCACGACCTCGAAGGCGGGCAGGGGACGTCCGTGTCGACGGTGGAAATCGTCCAGCGGTGAGAGGACGGAGATGAGCACGGAGGTCATGCGGTGGGGCGGACGGCTCAGGCGTAGCGTCCCGTGCGGTGCTCCGGTTTGAAGAACTCGAGCAGCAGGCGGTCGATCTGCAGCAGACCCTCGCGGGTCACGCCGATCCGTCCCGGCGTCTCGACCAGGAATCCCTGGGACCGGATCGCGGCCAGGGGACCGGCGAACCGTTCGCGCGGGTCCTGTCCGAACTTCCGTGTGAAGCCATCGACCCCCACGCTGCCCAGCTTGAGCTGCAGCATGAACTCGCGGATGTACCGCTCGTCCTCGGAGGTGGTGTAGGCCCGGTACACCGGCAGCCCGCCGGAGCGGATGGCGTCGAGGTACGGTTGGAAGTCGTGGTGGTTCTGGTAATGGACCCCGCCGAGGTGCCCGAAGCTGGCCACGCCGATCGACAGGATGTCGGTCCCGGAGAACAGCCCATCGCGGTAGACGAACTTCACCTTCGCCGGGTCACGGACGATCGTGGTGCCGCTGGTGACCGTGTAGCCGACCTTCTCGAATTCCTGGTAGGCGTAGTCCATCCAGCGACGCTTGGTCTCCCAGTCGGCCACGGGCGCGACCAGTTTTCCCGCAGCCTTCATCTGCTGGTAGATGCCGGTGTTGTAGGGCACCTCCATCTGGTAGACGGTCAGGGAGTCGGGGCGCAGCTCCACCGCCTTGGCTACGGCTTCCTTCCAGCGGTCTTCGGTTTCCTCGACCATGCCGGCGATGAGGTCGATGTTGATCTGTGGGAAGCCGATCTCGCGCGCGTAGGCGTAGGCGCGATGGACCTCCTTGGACCGGTGGGCGCGACCGTTGACCTCCAGGATGTGGTCGTCGAAGTGCTCGATGCCCAGGCTGAGCCGGGTGACCCCAAGATCGCGGATCGCCCGGAGCTTGTGGTCGGTCAGGGTTCCGGGCTCGCCCTCGAACGTCACCTCCTCGGCCTCGTCCCAGGGGAGCAACCGCTTCATGCCGTCCGAGAGAAACCGGAGCTGATCGGGCGACAGGTAGCTGGGGGTGCCACCGCCAAAGTAGAGGAACCGGGGTTTCCGACCCTGGATCCAGGGCTTGCGGGCGTAGACCTCGAGTTCCGAGAGGAGCGCATCGAGGTAGCCCTTGATCTCCTCGGCGTTCTTGTCGGTGTAGACCCGGAAGTAGCAGAAGTGGCAGCGCTTCCGGCAGAAGGGGATGTGGGTGTAGAGACCGAGCCGGGGGGCATCAAGACCCGGGTTCCGGTCGAGCACGGACTCGAGGGCCGGGAGGGCGTCGGGCTTCCAGACGGCGAACGGGGGGTAGTTGGCGACGAAGTAGTTCCCAGCGGTGGTCTCCTTCTGGAGCGGTGGACCCGCGGGGGCGGGTGGGGCCGGTGGAGCAGGGGTGGGGCTGGAACTCATGGGGACGAGGGGGGCTTGGAGCCGAGGCAGTAGACGGTTCCGTCGTCGGCACCGATGACGAGGCGTCCCCCCGACAGGGCAGGAGAACTCTGGACGGGCTGGCCGACCTCATAGCTCCAGCGTTCCTTGCCATCGGCGAGGCCCACGCCGTAGAGACGACCGTCGTCGGATCCAACGACCACCTGGGAGCCGACCACGACTGGTGAGCTGTCGACCTTGCCCCGGGTGGCGAAGGTCCAGACGGCGGTCCCGGTCTTGCGGTCGATGCAGTGGAGCCGCTTATCGCGGCCTCCGACCAGGATGCGATCCGGGGTCACGGCGGGGGAGGAGAAGTAGGGGAAGGCGCGGTCCTTGTAGGTCCACAGCACCTTGCCGGCATCGAGGTCCACAGCCACGAGGGCGTTCTCGTAATGGCCGACGTAGAGGATGCCGTCGACGAGCGCCCCGGAGGCCGCGATGTAGGCACCGACCTCGATCTCCCGCGTCTGGACTCCCCGGACGGCGTCGACCACGTGGACGATGGCGTCGCAGCCGCCGAACGCGGTGACCCCGTTTCCGACCGCAGGGGTGCCGTTGATGTAGTTGCCGGTCTCGACGGACCAGTTGGTGGCCCCGGTGGCGGGATTGAAGCTGTGCAGTCGGAAGTCGTAGCCGCCGACGAGGATTTGCCGGACCCCGTTGGTGCCTTCGACCCAGGTGGGGCTGGAGAGGATCTTGTCGTCCAGCCCGCGGCTCCAGAGGAGCTTCCCGGAATCGGCGGCCAGGGCGTACACATTCGTGTTCGCGGTTCCGAAGTAGACCCGGCCGTCGAGCACGAGTGGGGATCCCTCGATGGGGCCGTCGGACTTGAAGGACCAGACCGGTTTCCCATCGAGGAGGGACAGACAGTGGAGGTTGGAGTCGGTGGACCCGATGAACACCCGGTCCCCGACGATCGCGGCGGAGGATTTGACGGCGGCGCCGGTCTTGAAGGTCCAGAGCAGCGCGGGCTTCTCGGGGAAGGCCCCCTCGGCAAGGCCGGTCAGCTGGGGATTGCCGCGGAACATGGGCCAGTCAGCCCCGCGCAGGACGGAGGCCAATGCAAGCCACCCCAGGAGGAGAATCCAGGACGGGGCGATGCTCTTCATGCCGATACGGTTCGCCGTGCCGTCGCATGTGGCAATGGAATTGATACGGGTGCGTACGAAAGGGTTGGGTCTCGATCGGATCCGGGTCGTGCGGTTTCCGGAAGGCCTGATCCGGTCTGCAAACAGGCCGGAGCGTCGGCGGGGAACCGGTCCGGGGCCTCTCTGTGGGTTCAGATGGGTGTGCCTGGATTGCCGTTGCGGACCACAAACTCATTGCGATCCAGGGAGGTGCTCACTAGCTTCGCGCCGCTTCACAACCCGCGCGGGTAGCTCAATTGGATAGAGCGTCGGCCTCCGGAGCCGAAGGTTGTGGGTTCGACCCCCGCC
>SYEM01000018.1 GCA_005801385.1 Verrucomicrobiales bacterium
CGATGCCTCGGGGAATGTTCTGATCGTCTCGCCGGATTCGGGATGTCCCGGGGCGCTGGATGGCACCTCGACCTCGTTCAAGATTCCCGCCGGTGTTCTCAAACCCGGAGTCAGCTACATCGGTCACATCCAACTCACGCTCGGATTCACCCAGACTGAGATCGATGCAACGACCCGGAGTTCGAGCTTCACGTTCACTGGAACCGAGTTTCCGATGGTGACCACCGGTGGGGGCCTTCCTCCAGCAACGCCAACCGTCTTGGGAACCCCCCAGATCGAAGGGGCCTCGCTCGTGATCGGGTGCGCCGCCACCGTCTCGGGCAGAACCTACGGTCTCGAGTCCAGCTCTACCCCGGCTGGACCGTGGAGCGGCGTCGCCGACAAGATGGCCTCTGGGACGTCGCTTCAGTTCGAGGCTCCGGTTCCGGCCGTGGGTCCGCAGTTCTTCCGCGTCGTGGATCGGTGATCGGCTCCGGAATCCTCCGGGGTTGAGGTCTGGTTTGGACAGTGGGTTCTGTCTGGGATCCACTACCTCCATCCCATGAACGTCCTCCTCCGCCGGAGCTTCCTGCTCGTTTCGCTGATCGTTCTTGGAACCGGGCTGTTCCAAACCTTTGGAGCCACGCCTGACCCTGCATCCCGACCCAACATCGTCGTCATCCTCGCAGACGACATGGGAGTTGGTGATGTCTCGGGACTGAATCCGAAGTCCGCCTGGCAGACGCCGGCGATCGACCGGCTGATGCGTGAGGGGCGCACGTTCACGGACGCTCATTCCGCCTCCGGGGTCTGCTCGCCGAGCCGGTATACTCTGCTGACCGGCCGGTACTCGTGGAGAGGTCGGCTCAAGTCGGGCGTGCTGCACGGATACGATCCCAGCCTCATCGAGACGAACCGCCTGACCCTTCCGGGATTCCTTCGGCAACAGGGCTATGCCACCGCGATGGTGGGCAAGTGGCACCTGGGCCTCGATTGGGTCCGAACCGGAACCAAGGTCGATGAGGTGGACTTCTCCAAACCGTTCGCAGGCGGACCCACCGTCCATGGCTTCGACCGGTTCTTCGGCATCAGCGCATCCCTCGACATGCCGCCCTACGTCTATCTGCGACAGGACCGGTCGACGTCGGTTCCCAATGAACGCATTGCGTCGAGTCCTGGGATGAGGATGTGGCGCGAGGGATGGATCGGTCCGGACTTCCGTCACGAGGAGGTCCACCCGCGGTTCCGGCAGGAGGCGCTCGACTGGATCCGGGAGCGGGCCCATCCGGCCGACCGGAAGCCGTTCTTCCTCTACCTGGCCTTGGCATCCCCGCACACACCGATCCTACCGACCGAGGGTTTCGCGGGTCGGACCCGCACCACGGCCTACGGAGATTTCGTGGCCCAGGTGGATGCGACGGTGGGCGATCTGCTCGGAGCCCTTGATCGCCAGGGGATCGCGACCAACACGATCGTGGTGTTCACGACCGACAATGGGTTTGCCCCCGTCGCCGACATGGCGGCACTGCGGCGTCTGGGACATGACCCGACCGGCGGGTATCGGGGACACAAGGCCGACCTGTTCGAAGGCGGCCATCGCGTCCCGTTCATCGCCCGCTGGCCAGGACGCATCGCTCCTGGAAGCCGGTGCGATCGGACTGTGGGTCACGTCGACCTGATCGCGACGTTCGCCGAGCTCCTGCAGGCCCCGCTCCCTTCGGATGCCGCCGAGGACAGCGTCAGTCTGCTGCCTCAGTTGTTGAAGGGAGACAGCGGTCGCGGTGGTCGGGAATCCCTCGTCCACCAGTCGAGCAACGGATCCTTCGCTATCCGACAGGGGCGTTGGAAGCTGCTGTTCACCCCCGACAGCGGCGGCTGGAGCCTCCCGAAGCCCGGCAGTCCTGAGTCGAAACTCCTGCCCGCGCTGCAGCTCTACGATCTGGAGTCGGACCCCACCGAGAGCATCAACGTCTGGCAGGAGCATCCGAAGGAAGTGGATCGGCTGGGGCGTCGCATGGCGTCCCTGGTGGTGAACGGACGAACGACACCCGGGCCGTCCCAACCGATCCGATGGCCTGCCGAGTGGCTCCAACTCCGTCCGCTGGAGCCCTGGGGCGCCTCGTTGGAGACGCGGCAGCGGGTGATCGATGCGGCTGTGGGGGCGGCGACGGAGCGGGGATGGCGGGCCGCGGATACGGTCGTAAGAGACGCGGTACTTGAAAATGGCCAGTGGGAGATCGGGTTGGAACGACGGCCTCCTACTCCGGGCGGACATGCCAGGGTCACGGTCTCTGGGGAGGGGAAAGTGCTCCGCTATCAGGGTGGCAAATGACCCCATGAGGACACGACGCCTTCCAGCTTCGGGCTTCACGCTGATCGAGTTGCTCGTCGTGATCGCCATTATCGCGATCCTGGCGGGGATGCTTCTGCCGGCGTTGGGGCGTGCGAAGGAGAAGGCCAAGGGCATGCGGTGCCTGAGCAACGGTCGGCAGATCGGCCTCGCCTTCGTGATGTACGCCCAGGACCACCGCGACTGCATGGTGCCTTTGGAAATCCCAGGAACGCCGCCGCCCGACGCCTTTGTGCCCGGTGGGGGGACGATCTGGTGGCCGGACCTGCTTCGAGCCTACTTCCCTGCGAAGAATGGGGTCGATTGCCCCAGCGTCACCGGAACCAACCAGTCCGGGATTGTGCAGGGAACCCCGCAGTCCAAGGGGCAGGGTCGGTTCGGGATAGGCATGAACCACATCGAGTTCAGCTATTCCCCCTGGGCGCTCGAGCGGATCGGCAGCCTCCGGCTGTCGTTGGTCAAGAACCCCTCCGAGTCCGTGGTCTTTGCGGACGCTGGCAAGGTGAGGAATCCGACGGAGAAGGACCCCGACCAGTGGCGCGAGATCAAGGGGGCGCAGCTGCTGTACTTTCTGACCCCCAGCCATCCCCACTTCGCCTTCGACAACCCCTATCGGATCGTGAACCGGCATTCCGGGGCCGCGATGATGACCTGGGCTGACGGCCATTCGTCCGCTACGCGGGTCAGTAAGGTCGGTTTCCAGTTCTACCCAGGGCGCACCGAGAGCGGTGAGGTCGCGCGAGGCGACGCGATCGTGGGCACCGGCAACAACCGCTGGGATCCCCGGTGGCTCTGGGACCGGGAATGAACGGGACTTCGGCCCGGACGGGCCGGAGTCGGATCAGCTGAACAACCCGAGGACCGGGTCCGCCTGGACGAGTTCCCGGGGCTGGTTCAGGTGGTTCATCACGATCGTGTGCGGGTCGATCCCGAGGGCATGATAGATCGTGGCCACGATCTGTGTCGGGTGCACCGCGTTCTCCGCCGGGCTGCTGCCCGTGGCGTCGGACTTGCCGTAGAGCGCCCCGCGGGAGACTCCGGCTCCGGCGATGAAGGCGGTGTAGCAGTACGGCCAGTGGTCGCGTCCGTCGGGCGAATTGGTGTTGCCACTCGTGCTGACCCCGAGCCTGGGACTGCGTCCGAACTCGCCCAGGGCCACGACCAGCGTCTCCTTCAGCAGGCCGCGCTGATCCATGTCCTCGAGGAGCATGCTCAGCCCGGAGTCGAGTTTCGGGCAATGGAGGTTGCGCAGGGGGCCGAAGTTCGCCGCATGGGTGTCCCAGGCGTCGACCGTCGGGTCGCCATTCGCGACGGCGGGCCAGTTCATCTGCACCACGCGCGTGCCGGCCTCGATGAGCCGTCGAGCGAGGAGGCAGCCCTGTCCGAAGGTGTGCCGACCGTAGCGGTCGCGCAGGGCATCGGGCTCCTTGGCGAGGTCGAATGCGTCGCGGGCACGTCCGCTGCTCACGAGGTCGAACGCCTTCTGATAGTAGCTGTCGAGCGCGTACTTCCCGACCGCCTTCTCCATGTCGGGCATCGCCTCGTTGATCTTCTTGAGCAGCGTCTCGCGGCGTCCGAGCCGTTCCGTGCTGACCTCCTTGCGGAGCGTGAGGTCGGCCAGGTTGATGTCCTTCGCGGGGTCCTGGTAGAAATAGTAGGGGTCGTAGGCCGCGCCGAGGAACCCGGCGGTGCCGCCCTTGCCGATGACATTCGACTCCTGCAACGCGCGCGGGAGCATCACGAACGGCAGCATCGGGACCTCGGGTGGCTTGAGGCGGGCGATCTGGGAGCCGAGGTGCGGGAAGTCGTTGGGGGCGGGCGGCTCGAGCTGGCCGGAGGGCGAGACGCGGTCCGGCGTGTACCCGGTCATGATCTGGTAGATCGCCGCCGTGTGGTTGAAGAGTCCGACCGGCGTGTAGCTCATCGAGCGGATCAGGGTCGCCTTGTCGAGCTGCTGCGCCAGACGCGGCATCACCTCGCTGACCTGGATGCCGGGGACCTTGGTCCGGATGGGCTTGAAGTCGCCGCGAATGTTGGACGGTGCATCGGGCTTGGGATCCCAGATGTCGATGTGGCTCGGTCCACCCTGGAGGTAGAGGATGATGACCGATTTGGCCGCGCCCCAGCCGTTCTTGGGCTGGCCCGGGGCCGGGCCCACCGCCGGGTTCTGACCGGCCTGGAGACGGAGGATGTCGGCCAGGCTCAGACCGGCGAGGCCGGCGCCGCCGAGGCGGAGGAATTCGCGGCGGCTGAAGCCGTCGCAGGTGGCGCCGTATTTTCCGGGGACGGAGATCATGGGAGGTCGGGGTTCAGCGGTTGAAGAGGAAGGCGGGGCTGTTGAGGAGTGCCCAGGTGAGGTCCTGGGCTCCCTCGAGACGCTGGTCACCCTCGCCGAGACGGAGGCCGGCGACCTCGCGCTCGGTCGGCAGGCGGTTGAGGCAGCTCAGGTAGATCTCCTCCACCACCTTGCGGTCGTCGGACTCCGACTTCACCAGCTTCGCGAGCCGGTTCTCGGGGCTGCTGACGCATTCGCCGAGGGTGGGGCCGTTGATCAGGTTCAGCGCGTGCGAGAGGGTCACATTGCTGGACCGCTCACACTCGCAGGCGCTCTGCCGCTTGGGACGGCCAAAGAGGGCCAGGAAGTCGTTCCCGCCCACCATGCCGTCGGGCACCTCCACCGCACGGAGTCCCGAGGGCAGGTCCTTGAACTGCGGCCGGTGTCCGGTGGCGACCGCCACGGCGTCGAGCATCTGCTCGGCGCTGAGCCGGCGTGGGGTGGCATGGGAGAAGTTGACGAGGTCGTCCTCGTTCCAGCGGTTCGGGATGATGCTCAGCTGGTAGGTCCGGGATTGGCAGAGGGTCCGGATCAGCTTCTGCACGTCATGGCCGCTCGCGATGAAGTCGCGGGTCAGGGTGTCGAGCAGCTCGGGGTTGCTGGGTGGGTTCCCAGCCCGGATGTCATCGACCGGGTCGATGATCCCGCGTCCGAAGAGATAGCTCCAGAACCGGTTGACCGTGGACTTGGCGAAATACGGGTTGTCCTTCGAGGTGAGCCAGTCGGCGAAGACCTCACGTCGGTCCTGTCCTGCCTGCGGCTCCTTGGCGGTGCCGTAGGGGACCTTCGGGGGCATCACCCGCCCGTCCTTCGGATGCCTCGACTCTCCACCATTGTAGTTCTGGTAGACGATGTCCTCGGAGACCTGCTCGGAGGCGTAGGTCTCGTTGGGGCGGATCAACACGTCGCGGCCGAGGGTTCCGCGTTTGAAGGCGACCTGGGAGAAGTAGGCGCCGAACTGGTAGTACTGGTTCTGCGTCCAGCGCTCGAACGGATGGTCGTGGCACTTGTTGCAGTTGAACCGGACCCCCAGAAAGGTCTGCGACACATCCTCGGTCATCTTGTCCGGATCCCGGAGGGCCCGGAGGTAGTTCCCGGCCGGGTTCTCGAAGGTGCTGCCCTTGGCCAGGATCAGGTCCCGGACGAACTGGTCGAACGGCCGGTTCTTGGCGAGCTGCTGCTCGATCCAGGTCCGGAAGACCCAGACACCCTTTTTGCCGAGGTTCTCCGAGTTGCACTGGAGGAGGTCAGCGAACTTGTTGGCCCAGAACGCGGCGTAGGCGGGCGAGCCGAGGAGCTCATCGATGAGCGTGTCGCGCTTGGTGCGCTGGGCGGTCTTGTCGTCGAGGAAGGCCCGGACGCGATCCGAGGTGGGGGGCTGGCCTGTGAGGTCGAGGTACACCCGGCGGATGAACTCGGCATCGGTGCAGAGGTCGCTGGGATTGATCTTCATCCGGGACAGCTTGGCGTTCACCAGGCGGTCCACGGCGTTGTTCTCGGGCATCGGCTGGAAGGCGAACCCCTGACGATCCCCCATCACCACCACCTCGCGTGCCGTGTAGAGGCCTTCATAGCGGACCAGCACGGCCATCTCGCCGCGGCGGAGCGCCGTGAGGGTGTTGTCCTTCACCAGGGCGATCTCCTCGTTGTTGCTCGAGAGCACCGCCTCGCGGGTGACGTCCCGCGTGGTGCCATCGGGGTAGGTGGCGATCACGAGGAACTGCTGCTGGCGTCCGGGAAGGTCGATCTCGACGGCCGACGGCAGGACGGTCAGTTCCTTGGGTCGAGCCGGGCCGGGGTCTTCATACCGGGCCCCCTCGGCGATCCATTGGCGGAGCAGGGCATGGTAGCGCGACCCCGGGCGGATCGCCTGGCCACCCTCGTGCGGGACATCAGCGAGGGGCTTTTGGAGCATCAAGGACTCGTCGACGTTGACGCGGTTGAAGCGGCGTCCGGCGAGGTCCTGGATGAGGGCCTGGTAGTCGTATTCGGGATCGTAGCCGCGGAGGGAGAGTTTGAAGCCGTTCTTGCCCTTGGCTGAGCCGTGGCAGGTCCCCTGGTTGCAGTTGGCGCGGCCGAGAACGGGCTCGAGGTCCCGGACGAAGCCCACCGGCAGGGTCTGGGTGGAGGTCACCTCCACCGGGAGCGAGGCCGAGAGGCCGCCCGCGGTGATGCGGACCGTGGTCTTGCCGAAGCTCTTGCCGGTGAGGAAGTGGTCGGAATCGACCGTGACGATCTCTCCCTCCGGCTTGAGCGCCGCCTCGGAGGTCAGATCCACGATACCGCCATCCTTGCGCTCCCCGAGCACCAGAACCTTCCGGGCATCCCGGGAATGGCCAAGAGTGAGTGAGGCCGGTTCGAGGCGGAGACCCTTGAGGGAGGGAAGAGAGGGTTTGGCAGGAGTGGCCTTGTCGGAGGCCGCGGTGGGTGCGCCCAGAGCCCGGGATCCGGTGATCCCGACCAGCAGGATGGCAGCAACGAGAGCTTGAAGGGCGTGGTTCATCGGGGAACTCCCGAAGGCTAGGCACGTCGGAACGGGCTCTCAAGCGCCATTCCCGGGATTACATCTGAGCCCCAGCGATGAGTGCTCCTGAGCGACAGCCCCCCGATCCGGTGGGTACCGAACCAGTGGGTGCTGGTCGGGTGAGTGCTGGACCGGTGGGTGCCGCAGTGCCCTGCGGCACTGGGCGCGCCAGCGCCCACCTCTGTGGGGCCCGACCCACTCCCCGCTAGGTCAGCACCGATACCCCGCCCCGGAAGACCTGTCGCCCCCCACTCAGAGCCGAGCCTTGATGGCCCGGATCCCGTAGCCGAGGACCGGCACGTGCTCGAACAGGCCGGAGGTGCTGTCCCAGTAGTCCTGGTGGATCAGAATCCGGCCGTTGGGGTCGAAGCGGACCAGAGTGATGCCCGGGGTGGTGATCGTCTCCCCCTTTGCGACCTTCTTCATCCGGACCTTCATGATCCAACGGAAGTAATAGTATCCGTCCTGGCTCCGAGTGACGTCCTGGAAATCCGCTGTGAAGCTCTCGGCCGCATCGAGGGTCTGACGGAAGTATTCCTGGATCTGCTGTGGGCCGTGGAGGGTCTTGAGCGTGTCATTGAGGTAGGCGTTCGTGGCGTAGAGCCGGGGGACCTCGGTGTTGACGGCGTCGAGCGTCATGCGCCCGAGGAACACCTTCACCCGCTCGATGGCCTGGGCCTCTTCCTTGGATCCCGGGGCCAGGTTGCCCTCGTTCTTGAACTGCTCGGTGGCCTCGAGGAAGGCCGCGGCTGGATTGGAGTTCCGTGGGACGGTGGAGCAGCCGCCGACAACGAGGAGGGCAACCGCGAGGAGGACAAGGGAGATGCGCAAAGCCATCAGGCAAGGTGGCGGCGAACCGGGGTTCGGCAATGGGGCCAGGTCATGGGTAGCGTCCCGGGTTGGAGACGGTGGGTGATGCAGTGCCCTGCATCACTGGGTGCGGGAGCACCCACAAGGAAGCAACGCCAACGGCACTGTGGCGGTGAGCCTTGGGTTGGTCCGAGGGGTCGGCAATGGGGTCAGGGTCGGCAATGGGGTCAGGTCATGGGAATGGGGTTCTTCTTCGTTTTCGGTGGGAACGTCTTCATGGCCCAGTTGGACTTGATGCCGGAGGCATCCCTGCGTGTAGCCGGTGGTTGAGCGCTGCGACGCCACCGGTACCGGGGTTTAGACGCCTTGCATCCCGGCAGGGATGCCAGCCACGCCAGGATGCCGACCGGACCCCGTTGCGGTTCCTCGACGGAAGTTGTCTGGACGGAGCTGGCACCGCTCCAGGGTGAAGGAAGATCTTGGGGCGTCGGATTCCGGTGGTGTCGCTGCGCTCAACCGCCGGCTACTGGCTTGGATCCCTCCGGGATCGGTCGGAGTGGACATGGGGTCAGGTCATGCCGGGGTTCGCGAGGGCGCCGGAGGAGGGAGAGCGGAGAGGGCCAGGTCATGGAGGTGGGTTCTGGTTTCCCGAGGGAGAGGGTTAGGGGGCTGTATGGGGCGGGCTTTCAGCCCTTTGAAAAATGGGGGCGAATTCCTGGGGTGATACCCCAGGCTGGTATGGAATGGGGCCGTTGGCCCCGGGTATCCACAGCGTGGCGTCAGCGGAGATCACGGACATGGGGTCAGGTCATGCCGCGGTTCCCCGCCATCCTCGGGTCAGACTTTCTCGTTGGGGGATCGGGGACCGTTTTTGTCTCCCAGTGAATACCACGTCCGGAATCCCCATCGGTCATGCCATCCGCCTTCGTGGCGATCTCAGAATGGTCCATCCCGCTTCAGCAATGCATCCTGTAATCCCCCTTCCGACACCCACCAGCATCTCCCATTTCGCCTTGCGATCCTGGATTCCCCTCGTCGCGCTCCTGCTGGGATTCCAGGTCGTGTTGGCCCCGTGTGCCAACGGTGCGGTCCTGTCGCTCGAAGGTGTCCACGTAGTCCCGCATCTGCAGTCGACGGAGATGCAATACCGGAAGAAGCCGGACTTCAGCCTGGGCGCCCGGGTCGAAGTCTTCCTCCGCAACGAGTCCGCGGACACGCTGGCCTTGCCGGCGTCGACCGACATCCGGCTTCGGGGACGGACCCCCGAGGAGCTGTTGGCGTCGGACGACTGGGCGTGGCACGACCTCCCATCCGCCTGGGGCGGTGAGCCGCTGAAGCTCCCTCCGGGCGCCATGACGGTCTGGAGTTGGAACGGCAAGCGGGCGCCCTGGGGCACGAACACCACCACCGACCTCTCGATCCACTGGCCCGGTTCCACCGCCGCCGAGCGCCTCGAGGTACCCATCGCCAATCCCACAGCCTGGCTGTCCGCGGTGACCTTTCTGGGCCCGGCGACCCACCCGACTCCCGATTCCCTCGTCTTCCACGTCGTCAACACCACCCCGGGGCCGCTGACCCTCAAGGGCTGTCGCCTCTGGCTGCCGGAGTCCCAGACCTCGTGGCGGGTGTTGCGCCCGCAGGCCTGGGTGGAACAGGGACTCAAGGCCTTCCCGGCCAATGGAGTCATCCCGGCCCACCATCGCGGCGGCGCCCGCGTGGCGACCGGACCGCTGCCCCTTACCTACGGGGTGGTCGAGGTGCGCCTCGCTGATACCACCGGTAGGACGGTGACGGTCTGGTCGCACCAGCGCATCAAGCGCGAGGTGTTCGACATCAGCGGCGGTTGGGTGCACGACACCAGCGGGGGTGGTCACAAGCCGCTCGAGTCGGTGCCGTTCCTGAAGACCCTGAAGCGGATCCATGTGAACACCGCGCATATCCAGGAGACCCCGGGCTACACGGACCAGACGGGTCCGGAGGGCCTCTACACGCGGTATCCCCTGAAGTACTTCAGCAAGCTGGAGCCGACCTCCCATTACGACTCCGATGCGGTGTTGCCCCGGGTCCACGCCGTCGAATTCCTGGGGGAACCCCAGTACGGCGGCGGGAAGCCGGTCTCGCCCCAGGACTGCTGGAAGGCGTTGTCGCCCTACGCGCCAACACGGCTGCCCACCTCGGTGACCCACAGTGAGGAGCGGCTCTGGCGGTTCTATGCGGGCATCTCGGACTACCCCCACTACGATGCCTACCGGGTGACCGCGCCGTCGCCGGACGCCTGGGGGCAGTATGACCGGTGGGACGGGCAAAAGATCCGTTGGGGCGCACCGCTCGAGACCATCGGTGAGATGTGCCGCTCGCTCCGTGAGCTGAACCGTCCCGGTCCGACAGCGTATTGGTCGCAGGGACCGCATCACGATTGGAACGGCTACGGCGGCCGCAAGCGGGGATCGCCGACTCCCGACGAGCTGCGGCTGCAGGCCTACCATGCCCTCTCGAGCCGGATCACCTCGCTCTACTGGTTCAACCTCAGCCTCCGCTCGCTGGTGACCTTTCCGGACCTGATCGAGCCCATGATGCGCGTCGGACGTGAGATCCGGATGCTGGAGGACCATTATCTCGAGGGCGACGCCGTCGGGCACGAGCGGACCCTCCGCGATGGGAAGCCCGACTGGGATCTCGATGTCGTGGCGGGCCCGCGGGGTGCGGTCCTGTTCGCGCTCGACCTGGCGTATGAGGCGGACCGTGAGGAACGGGTGTTCCGGTTCGGTGCGCCGCGTGCGGTCGCCTTCCGCTTCCCGCTTCCGGCCTATCTGAAGTCCCCGGCGGAGGTTTTCCGTGTGGATGCCGATGGGATCACTGCGGTGGATCACTCGGTTCGTGATGGCGTCCTGACCCTCCAGGACAAGGTCAGTCGGGTGGCGATCTATGTCGCCTCAGCGACGTCTGGGGAGAGGCCCCGTCTGGAGGCCCGCCGCACCGCGCTGCTGGCGGCGGAGCGGGCAGTCGACTTCGATCCCGCCCAGCGCCCGGAGGATCTGGCGGTCCTGCGCGAGATGCTCCAGGCGAAGAAGAAATGAAACGGGTGCTGGGCGGAGACTCCACTCCCCGAGGTCTTGGGGCTTCCCCTTGGTGCAGGAAGGGGAAGTTGCCCGGTTCCCGACTGAATCTCAGCTCGTTCTCAGCCCTAGAAGGGATTGGAACGAGGCGGTCGACTCGATGGTGGCTGCCCGACGGTTCCACAGACGGAGTGTCCCCGTGTTCGATTCCTGTTCCAGACGTTCCACGACATCTTCTGGGATGACTCCAAACCGGTCCTTGAGAAGGTCCCCGATCGATTCCCGCAGCGCTGAGAGCTGTCCCTCGGCTCGTCCTTGGGAGATGCCTTGGGAGATGCCTTGGGAGATGCCTTGGGAGATGCCTTGGGAGAGTCCCTCTTCCATGGCGACGCGTTCGAGTGTGGTGACGAAAGGCATGGTTTTGTATGGCTCAGATTGCTTGAGCTGGTGACGGAATTCAATGTCCAGCTCCCCGGTCAGCGGGGTCATGCGCTCCAGCATGGTGAAAAGCCGGTGGAGGTCCTGTCGACGGAACCCCTGTTGGAGCAGCTGGCGGATCCACTGGAGCTTCATCCGGCATCGCTCGGGTGAGTCGCTGGCGGTCCGATGCGCGATCCGTTGGGCCAGGATCACTTTGGCGATCGGGTTGCGGCTCCGGAGAAGGAAGTCGTCCTGGAAATCGAGGAGCTTGCAGGAGAGGTAGTCGAACCGGCTTCGACACCCCCAGAGTTCATAGTCATAGGGTTCGGGCCTCCAGAGGGGATCGTCGTCGGCCAGGATTACGAGGCAGACCACGGGCCGACCCCGGAGTTCGACCAGCCGGTTGTGGTACCGATACATGCGGAACGCCATCTCGGGATCGCGATGGGACTGGGTCTCGGTATGGAGCAGGACATCCTGAGGGAGGCCATCGGCGCGGGTGACCTTGATGAGGCGGTCCAGGTGCTGGCGTCCGAGCTCGGCATCGTAGGTGATCTTCCCGAGTTCCGTGTCGAGATAGACCGGAGGTTTGGACCAATCGATGCCCCGATGGACCGGCCGTTGGCAGAGTCGGAGGAACGGACGGAGGAAGAAGTCCCATGCCTCCTTCCAAGCGCCGTCGAAATCGGGGATGAGATCGGACATGTCGATGATTCGATCAGCTCCGGGAGCCCTTCGAACATCGCCAGATTTAGGGACCGGAAGGATCTTGAGTCTCGGGGGAGCCCAAAAGCCGGGTGCCGCCTCAGGTTGCACCCTTCGCCGCTGGATTCCTGCTCGTCGTCGTCCTCCGCGCCTCGGACAGTGGGTTCCTCAAACCCACCGCCAACTGAGATGTTCAGCACCATGGACTCGACCGTCGCCCTCGACCCAAAAGCCTCCACAAACCCCGAGTGCTTCCGGAGCCGTCGAGGCATCCGCTGGGGCGCGGCCCTCGGTGCGGTCACCCTGCTCCTCGGCTCCCTCGGAGCCGCGACGCTCGACGTCAAGGAAACCGCCAACTACCGATCGATCAAGGCCGCGCTCGACGCGACACCGGCGATCGACACCCATGACCATCTGCCTCCCTTCGATCTGATCCAGGGACGGGTCGAGACCGAGCGTGGCTTTGGGATGAACCTGCGGTCGCTCTGGCAGAGCAGCTACTACACCTGGTTCAACCCGCTGAGTCCGTGGCCAAAGAGTGGACGCTTTGATGAATGGTGGACGACCGCGCGGAACGACTTCGACAACGCCCGTGCCACCAGTTTCTACCGGTACCAGTTGCCGGCGTTCACGGATCTCTACGGGGTTGATTTTGACACGATCTCCGACGCCGCGGTGCGACGTCTCGATGGACGGATCTTCGCGAACTACCGGGATCCTGAGTGGATCTACAGGGTCGTCACGGAGCGGGCGAACATCGAGCTGATGGTCATGGACCCCTACTGGGATCGGTTGGGATTTGGGGTTCAATATCCGTTCGCCGTCCCGGCGGTGAACGTCACGACCCTGATCCGTGGATGGCACCCGGCCGACGTTCCGAATCCCAAGGATTCTCCGCATCAGTTCGCAGCGAAGGAGGGGCTCCGGATCGACTCCCTCGACGACTACCTCCAGGTCGTCGAACGGATCATGGCCTTTGGGAAATCGCGCGGTGCGGTCTGTCTGAAGACGACCACGGCCTATGAGCGGACCCTCGATTTCGAGAACGTCCCGAAGGAGCGGGCCCTTCGGGCGTGGGGTCGCCCCATGGCCCAGTCGGCTCCGGCAGACGTCAAGGCGCTCCAGGACTACATCCTGTGGCGCCTCGTCGAGATGAGTGCCCGACAGGACCTGCCCTTCCAGATCCACACCGGGCACGCGCGGATCCAAGGCAGCAACCCGATGCTGCTGGTGGATCTCATCGCGGCCAACCCTAGGACGAAGTTCATCCTGTTCCACGGTGGGTATCCCTGGGTGGGTGAGACCGGGGCGATCGCGACCCGGCATCCGAACGTGTGGATCGACTCGGTCTGGCTTCCGACGATCAGCTACACCATGGCCAAGCGGGCCTACCAGGAGTGGCTCGAGGTCATGGGGTCCAATCGGATCCTCTGGGGGGCGGACGCCCACCACGCGGAGGGCATCTATGCCGCGACGGAGTTCACCCGACGCTGCCTGGCCGAGGCCTTGGCCGAGAAGGTCGAGCGCAAGGAACTCCAGAAGGCACATGCGCTGCGCATCGGACGCCAGATCCTGCGCGAGAATGCCCTCGAGCTGTTCCCGTCCATGAAAGACCGGCTCTGAAAAAAACCGGGTGTGATCCTGCGCCCAGTTGTGGAGGGACAGAGGTGAGGCCGGGCTTGGATCATGGAGTCCGAGGTTCCCGTCGGATTCGGAGGGGCATTCAGGGTTGTGGGGATCGTCCGGAGGCACCCTGCCGTGACGAATAACCCGGCTCGATGGGACGTCGGGCTCGCGACACTCTCCAAGAGCACAAACCCTCCGATGCCGGATTTAGCCCTCAGGGCATCACTGAGCCCACGCGGCCCAACCGCCAGCGGGTCTGCCAACCCATCACTCTGGATCCACCGAATCACCATGACCCTGAACCCTGAACCCTCTCCTAG
>SYEM01000019.1 GCA_005801385.1 Verrucomicrobiales bacterium
ACGCGTCCGCGGTGATCACCGCGGACAGCTCCTCGATCGTGGCCGGGGCGAGACGAAGGGCGAGGCGTCGGACCGAACGCGGGGTGGGATCCGCCAGGTGCGCCAGATGATTCGTCACGAGGGGCACGATTCGCGCCACCAGCGACGGCGGAGTGTTGAGTCGGGTCAGGAACGTCTCCGTCAGGGGCCCGCCGGCGGGCTCGTGACCCGGGGACACGATCCGCTCGCGTCCGTCCCGGATCTCCCGTCGGGTGCACGAGGGCTTTCCGAGGTCGTGACACAGCGTGGCGAGCGACAGGACGATCCGGGTCTCGGTGTCCGCCGCCCGCCAGAAGGACCCAGACACGAGTGCATCCAACGCATGTCCCGTGTGGATCCAGACGTCGCCTTCCGGATGCCATTCCGGGTCCTGGTCGACCCCGATCAGGGCGGCGATCTCCGGGAAGGCCGAGACCCATCCGGTGTCGCGGAGGAATCGGAGACCGGCGGAGGGTTCCACGGCCTGGGCCGCCCACTTGAACCATTCCTCGCGGACCCGTTCCTGGGCGAGCTCGGGATAGGTTCCGACGATGGATCGGCACAGCGCCAGGGTCTCCGGTGCGGCATTGAGCTGGAATCGGGCGGCGAACTGCATCCCGCGCAGCACGCGGAGCGGATCCTCGGGGAACGCAGCGCTGGTGTGACGGAGGATCCGGGACCGCAGGTCGACCTGGCCACCGAAGGGGTCGAGGATCTCCTGACGCCGCGGATGCCACATCAGCGAGTTGACGGTGAAATCGCGTCGCGCGGCGGCTTCCGTCGGGGAGATCGAGGGATCGAACTCGACCCGGAATCCCTGGTGTCCGGGAGCCACCTTGGAATCGCGTCGGGGCAGCGAGAAGTCGTGGGTCTGCCCGTCGAGGGTCAGCTTCACGACTCCAAAGGAACGTCCCACGAGGTTGACCCTTCCCCAGCGTCCGAGCGCGGTGACGAGGCGGTCCTCGTCGACCCCGAAGACCTCGATGTCGAAGTCCTTCACCGGGACCCCAAGGAGCCAGTCGCGGACGCATCCACCGACGAGGTAGGCCTGCTCCAGCGCGGGTTCCCGCGCGAGGAGATGGGCCAGGGCCCTGGGGAGCAGGTCGTTCACAGACCGAGATCAGCACGCGTGGCTCCGGGGGGTAAAGGAAGAAGCAGAATTCGGCCACCAGTCCCGTTGTGGAGGGGATGGAACGAACCACTGGACGCCTGCGGCTGGCGCCCTCCACATTCCGCCCTTCCGGGGGGTTCCCCCCCGGTTCTCCCCGATGTTCTTCAACGGACGTCTCTTTCTGAGGGCCCTGCGCCTCCATTTCCTGGGCCGTCGTCCGACGGTCCGACGGTGGGCGTACGGCATTCTCTTCGTGACGCTCTTCCTGTCGTTCCGCCTCGTGGTGCGGGTGGGATGGGGGTTCGACCGGGTGTTTTTCCCCGGATTCCGACGCCAACCGGTCCGGTCCCCGGTCTTCATCATCGCGCCGCCGCGTTCCGGGACCACCCTGACGCAGCGCTTGCTGGGGCTGGACGAGGAGCGGTTCATCCACTGGAAGCTCTACCAGACGATCCTCCCGTCGATCACCCTCCAGCGTCTGATCGCAGGGATCCGTCGGATCGATCGGTGGGCTGGGGGGGCGTTGGCAAGGCTGGTGGGTCGTGTGGAGCGATGGGGTCTGGGCGGCTGGGATGGACTGCACACGATGCGCCTGGGCCAACCGGAGGAGGACGATGCCCTGTTCCTGTACGCATTCGCCTCGGAGGCGGCCTATCTGCTGTTTCCGTACCCCCGGGACCTCTGGGAGCTGGGGTTCCTCGACGCCCTGCCAGCGGGGTCGCGTCGTCGCCTCACTGCCCACTACCGGTCCTGCATCCAGCGGCAGCTCTTCGCCCACGGAGGCGGAAGGACGCTTCTGTCGAAGGCGACGCAGTCCTGCGGGTTTGTCGAATCCCTGCTCGAGGGATTCCCGGACGCCCGGTTCATCACGATCGTGCGACACCCCTACAAGTCGGTCGCGTCGCATGTCAGCCTCTTTGTGCCGGCCTGGCAGCGGCATTCGCCGGAGATTGCCCAGGACGGTCCCGAGGCCCGGGAATATGCCGAGCTGGCGGTCGAGTGGTACCGACATCTGCATGCGTTCCGGGACAGGGTCCCGGCGTCCCAGTACCACTGCATCGACTACCGGGAGCTGGTCCAGGACCCGGAGGCGACGGTCCGCTCGGTGTACCGGCATTTCGGATGGGAGGTCTCGGAGACCTTCGCCTCACGGCTCCGGGAGGAGGCCTGGAGGCATCGGGGATTCAGCAGTCGACACGAATACTCCCTCGAGGCGTTTGGGCTGAGCCGGGAGTGGGTTCAGGAACGCCTCGGGCCGATCCTGGAGTTTCATGGGTTGGAGAGGTGACGGGACCTTTGGGACCCGGTACCGGCCGGACAGCGCTCAGATCGCTTCGAGGATCTTGTCCAGCTTCACGTGGGCGGCGATCAGCTCCTGCACCAGCTTGATCTTCTGGGTGTCGTCGGGACGGATCTTCACGATGAGGTCGTGGACCCGGCTGGCCACCGTGTAGCTGTCGAGCGGAGACACCAGGACGGGGCAGGGGAAGGTCCCGGCAAGCTTGAGCACCGCGTTGGAGGTGGGGATTTCCTCGGACAGGACGATGCCCGAGAGGTGGCCGCCCGACTTGAGGTAGTCCTGGGCGGCCTTGACGATGTCGTCGCGGTCGGCCGGAACGATGAGAAGCACCCCGGGAAGGAAGTGCTTGGTCACCTGCGCGGCGCCCATGGCGCCGATGACCACCCGCTTCACGATATTGTGGATCTGGGGCGTCGTGTTGAGGACCCGCGCATTGAGCTCCTCACGGATCAGCTCAAGGGTCGGGCTCGACAGGATCGGCTGATGGGGTACGACGCCCAGGAGCTTGAGTCCCTTCCGACGGAGTCCCTTCTCGGCGAACTCCGTGATGTAGTCGAGTTTCTAATCACTTACTAGTGCTGCTAAGACTAAGCCAGCCCCAGCCCGAATATCAGTTGCAGCAACCGGTGCTGCAGATAATTGATTGATACCAGTAATTGCTGCATGGTGACCATCAACTTGA
>SYEM01000183.1 GCA_005801385.1 Verrucomicrobiales bacterium
AAATATGCGGGAACGGTGATCACCGCTTGTGTGATCTTCTCCCCGAGACGCATTTCAGCGTCCGCCTTCAACTTGGCGAGGATCATCGCAGAGATCTCGGGGGGACTGAAGAGCTTCGGTTTGCCTTCGACGTCCACCTCGACCGCCGCGTCTCCATTAGGTGCCTTTACGACCTTGTAGGGGACCCTTTTCGCCTCCTCTTGGACCTCGTCAAACTTACGGCCCATGAAGCGTTTGATCGAGTAGATCGTGTTTCGGGAGTTGGTGATCGCCTGGCGCTTGGCGGATTCGCCCACCAGCCTCTCCCCGTTCCGCGCAAAAGCCACCACGGAGGGAGTGGTCCGCTTGCCCTCGGAGTTCTCAAGAACGAGCGGCTCGCCCCCCTCCATCACGGCCATGCACGAGTTCGTTGTTCCGAGGTCGATTCCGAGAATGTGTGCCATATGATTCCCTTTGGTCCCAATTTCATTGCAAGGTTGATGCCGACCCGGTCAAGTAGGCCGGAATCTTTGTTTCCCCCGCAAAACCCGTGCTGACAGGCGATTATGGGGAGAACGAATTAAGCCTGGCTCTGTGCCATAATAGTCCGTTCTGGCTCAATAGGTGGGCGCATTTGCGCCGCAGCATCCTGTCTTTTGGGGGAAGGGTCCCCGGACCGACGGCGGCGAGTTCGGTACGCCGGGTTTCAAAGAAACAGACGTGCAATGGCATGCACCCGACGATAGCCTCATTAAACAACAATCTAACCTATTATGAGCAAGCGAATTGGAGTGGTGGGAGTCGGCCGAATGGGTGCCAACATGGCACGACGGTTGAAGGACTGCGGATATACTGTCACGGCAGTCTATGATGCACGTCCCGAGTCGGCGGAGGCACTGGCGAAGGAGCTGGGCTGCGCCAACCCGCGGAAACTCGCTGATGTGACCGCTGTTTCCGACGTGATCCTGACCGTGGTGACCGATGACAAGGCGATGGACAAGATCTTCGCCAAGAAAGGGGACAGCCTACTGGTTGGGGCCAAGGGTAGATTTTTCATCAACTGTGCCACAGTATCCCCGGCCATCCATGTCGAGGTTGAGAAGCGGGCCAATCGCGTGAAGGCTAAGTCACTCGAGGCCTGCATGGCATCGTCGATCAACCAGGCCCGAAATGGCACGCTCTACCTGATGGTGGGGGGCAAGAAGGCCGTGTTCGAGGGAATCAAGCCGCTCTTGGTGAGTCTCTCCGACGACGGCAAGCTGCTCCGCTACATCGGTCGTTCCGGTCAGGCGGGTCAGGTCAAGGCGCTCGTGAACATGGTGATGAACATCAACACCGCTGGGCTCGCTGAAGGGCTGGGCCTCGGGTCCGCTTTGGGGCTCGATCTCAAGGTGCTCATGGAGGTGTTCTCCCAGACGGGTGCCAACAGCAGGGTCCTCGTGACCGATGGCGAGGACATGGTGAACCGTGATCACTCCTGTTTCTTCAGCGCAGCCCACGCAGCCAAGGACAGCGGCATCGCCTATGCCCTGGGCCAGAAGGCGAAGCTCACACTGCCCCTGGCGAAGGCGGCGCTGTCCCAGTACAAACGCATGGTCCAGGCGGGCCTCGGTGGGCTCGACAAGTCGGGAATCGCCGAGTTGACCTTCAAGGGACGTGGGCCGAAGAAACGGTCCAGCCGCTAGGGCAACATCCGTAGTTGGAGACGCGACAGCCCCGAACGAGCGGGGCTGTCCTGTTTTCCGGGATGTTTTTGGGGACGCTGGCCGGCAGGGGATCAGTAGGGCAGTGGAAATCGGGCAGTCAGCGCCTTGACCCGATCGCGGACCTGTCGCGCCTTTCCGATGTCGGCGATGTCCAGTAGGACCTCCGAGATCATATCACCGATCTCATCCATCTCCTTCTGGCACATCCCGCGGGTCGTGACAGCCGGAGTGCCAAGGCGTATGCCGGAGGCCTCGAACGGGGAGCGTGTCTCAAACGGGATCGTGTTCTTGTTCGTGGTGATCCCCGCCTCGTCGAGAGCCAGCTGGGACTGCTTGCCTGTGAGTCCGCGTGCCCCGACATCGACGAGCATCAGATGGTTCTCGGTTCCTCCTGAAACCAGCCGGAACCCATTGCGTTTCATCGCCTCCGCGAGGGCTAAGGCGTTGTCGACGATCTGCTGCTGATAGGCCTTGAAAGAAGGCTGAAGCGCTTCAAGGAAGCAGACGGCCTTGGCGGCGATGACGTGCATCCGTGGTCCTCCCTGGATCCCAGGAAAGACTTGGGAGTCGATCGCCTTGGCGTAGGAGGCCTTGCAAAGGATCAGGCCTCCCCGCGGACCCCGGAGGGTCTTGTGTGTTGTTGTTGTGACGAAGTCCGCGAAGGGCACGGGGCTCGGATGCACCCCGGCCGCCACCAGCCCGGCGATGTGTGCGATGTCGGCAAGGAGGAGGGCCCCGACCTCCTTCGCGATCTCTCCCATCCGCTCGAAATCGATCCGTCTCGGGTATGCGGAGGCGCCGACGGTGATCATCCTCGGTCGGTGCTCCCTCGCCATCGAGGCGAGCTGGTCGTAGTCGATCCGTTCGTCCTCCTTGCGGACACCATAGTGGACGATCTCGAAGAATTTCCCCGAGAAGTTCGCCTTGTTGCCGTGGGTCAGATGTCCGCCATGGGAAAGATCCATGGTCAGCAGCTTGTCTCCGGGTTTCAGCATGGCGAAGTAGACGGCCATGTTGGCTCCCGATCCGGAATGGGGCTGCACGTTGGCGTGCTCGGCACCGAACAGTTCCCGTGCCCGTTCGATCGCCAGCTTCTCGGCCTCGTCCACGTGCTCACAGCCGCCGTACCAACGCTTCCCGGGGTATCCCTCGGCGTATTTGTTGGTCAGGACGCTGCCCTGTGCGGCCATCACGGCTGGACTCGTGAAATTCTCGGAGGCGATGAGTTCGATGTGTTCCTGCTGGCGCTGACGCTCCTTCTGGACGATCTGCGCGATGCTGGGGTCCGTGGATTCTAGACTGGTATGGGTTTCGGGCATGTCTTCGATTTTATGGATTCGGCGTTCGTGGCGGCCGCCCTCGAATCGGGCGTCCAAAAACGCATGGAGAATCTTCCGGCATTCGTCGACGGAGTTGTTGCGGGCCCCGAGGCACAGGACATTCGCGTCGTTGTGCTGGCGCGTCAGACGTGCCATCTCCTCGCTCGTCACGAGTGCGGCACGGATGCCCTCGACCTTGTTCGCGGCCATGCTCATGCCGATGCCGGTCGAACAGCAGAGCAACCCCAGCGATGCCTGCCCCGAGGCGACGCGATGGGATACCTCGTGGGCGTAGTCTGGGTAGTCTGTGGACTCCTTTGAGTGGGTCCCCACATCCTCGTAGGAAAAACCGAGGCTCCGAAGCTCTCCCAGAAGTTCCTGCTTGAGCTCGAATCCGGCATGGTCGGATCCCACCGCGAACGCGGTCTGCGCCGTCGGACGCAGGGGTTGAAGCACCGGAGAGGCCAGAAGGGCCTCGATGCCGCTCTTGATCTGATCCCGGCACGAAAGATATTCGTCGATCGAGCCTCCGATCGGATCGGCGATATCCTGGTCCTTTGGACGGAGACGCGTGTCGAACTGTCCCAGGGTGAATGTCTTTGTTGATGCCTGCGGATAAAGATAGAGGAGATTGTCCACATGGCTGCGGGTCAGGCCCACGATCAACGTCGCTTCCTCCACCAGTCGGGCATTGACCATCTGGGAGCGGTGTCCGGAGATGTCGACACCCGACAGGCGCATCGCCTTGACGGCATTGGGGCTTGGGGGTTGGCCGTTGATGGCCCCCGTGCCGGCCGAGACGATCCTCCAATTCCCGTTGTCTGCGAGGACCTGGCGCGCGATGCCCTCTGCCATGGGACTGCGGCAGGTGTTTCCGGTGCACACGAACAGGAGGGTTTTCATCAGCGTCGCCCTCCAAAGGTGGGAGTGGTGCCCGAATGCGTCAACGCATCACTCAATGGGGGAGCCGAGCAGCGCGTTTTCGAATCCGGTGTCGCCTCATCCCTGGGACTTTCCAGGCGGTGCGAAGATCTCGATCCATCCGGGGGATCCAGGGATGTTTCCCTGTTTCTGGATCGCGGGAAACCAAAGCAAGTCCTCCTCCCGGGAGGATTCCTTCACTTGTCCGGGAGGCTCACGGTGCCACCGGCCTCGATGGTCATCTTGGGCATCTTGAGGCGCGAGGAGATGGTGGCGGTGGGCTGGGTACCCACGTTGTTGATGTTGTACGTCTCGCCCATCACCGAGGCCGGGAACTTGCCGTTGGAGAAATAGGCGGCTAGGTCGGTCTCGCTGGGAGTGTCGTTGTCGCCCTTCTTCTGGTCGGCCGCCCAGAGCTGCTTCTGGTTGTCGATCACCCGCAGGTTGTTGAGGATCGCGTTGTAGCGGCTGGTGGCCAGGGACCCATTGATGTTCGGGATCGCAATCATCGCCAGCAGGCCGATGATCAGGACCACGATCATGATCTCGATCAGGGTGAAGCCCGACTGGAGACGGACGGCTGGACGCAGGGCGGGATGGAGTTTCATAACGAGACGCTCGTGACGTTGTAGGGCAGGGTCAACACCCCGAACAAGAAAAGGTTCCGACTCGACTTGGTTCATGCTCGGACGATCTGACCCCCGCACCTTCAGGAGGCCCTGGAGTCCTCGACGCGAACCCGGGCGATCCGACGACGCTGGTACCAGCCGACCCCGATCAGGTCATGGATCCCTCGCCCCAGACGGTTCCAGACGCCGTACTTGGAGACTCCGGCGACCCGGGGCCGATGGTTGACCGGCACCTCCCGGCATCGGAAGCCGCCTCCGGCAACGAGGATCGGCAGGAACCGATGGAGTCCGTTGAACGGGAAGACGCCGTCGAGGCACTCCCGACGAAACGCCCTCAGGGCACAGCCGGTGTCGGCAAAGTCGGCACGAAGCGCGGCCTTGCGGGCTGCACGGGCAATGCGGGAGGAGATCTTGCGGACCAGCGAGTCCTGGCGGTTCACGCGGTGGCCGCAGACGAACTCAACCTCGCCCAGGAGGCCCAGCATCCGGGGCAGCTCAGCGGGATCGTTCTGGAGATCGCCATCAAGCGTGCAGAGCAGGGGAGCCGTGCTGCCTGAGATGCCGGTCCAGACCGCTGCGCTCTGGCCGCGGTTCTGGGTATGGCGCAGTCCCCGCACCCTCGGATCCGCCCGCTGCGCCGAGGCGATCCGAGCCCAGCTGTCGTCGGTGCTGGCATCGTCCACCAGCACGATCTCCCAGGGCCGCGTCTCGGCGGCGAAGACCCTGACCAGTTCGTCGACGAGCGGTTGGACGTTGTCGGACTCGTTGAAGAGCGGGACGACAATGGCGATTTCAGCGGACACCGGAGGGATTCTATGGGGTTTCAATGCCGAGGGTAAGAGGGATTTGGGAAGGGACTCGGAGGGGGAGGAGAAAAGAGGAATCCTCGGAAAGAGGGGATGATGCGGTGCCCTGGATCACCAGGGGTATCCCGTCGGTCGGAGGGCTGGGATGCACCCTTCCGCCCGGGACCGCACGTCCTTCATCCGTGCCACCCCGTGTTGCCGCTTGTTTCGACCCGTGGTTCCACCGGACACTCCGCGTCTCGTGAGGGGACGTCTCCAGGGACAATCCATCGTCGTGGTCGGGGGCACGGCCGGCCTCGGCCGGTCCGCCGTGTTGGCCTGCATCCGGGAGGGCGCCCGGGTGGTTGTGGTGGGACGTGATCCGGCGAAGGCCGCGGCCCTCGAGGCCGAACTGGGGGAGTCGGTCCGCGTCCTCTGCGGGGATGCCGCGGAGCCGTCCACGCCGGAGGCCGCGGTGGCGCTGGCCGTTTCGGCGTTCGGTCGACTCGACGGGCTGTACCACGTGGCCGGGGGCAGCGGTCGACGCCACGGTGACGGACCGCTCCATCTCCTGACCGACGAGGGCTGGGACTTCACGCTCCGGACCAACCTGTCCTCTGTGGTCTATTCCAACCGCGCCGCCACCCGGCAGTTCCTCGCCCAGGGCACACCGGGCAGCATCGTAAACTGTGGTTCAGTCCTCGCCTACTCCCCGTCGACACCCCATTTCTCGACCCATGCCTACGCCGCGGCGAAGGCGGGGCTGATCGGTCTGACCCGTTCGGCGGCGGCCGAGTACGCGGTCCGGGACATCCGGTTCAACGTCGTGGCACCCGGCCTTGTCGCCACACCGATGTCGCAACGCGCCCAGTCGGACGAGGCGATCCAGCGATTCATGCGGACCAAGCAGCCTCTCGACGGGGGACGGATGGGGGTTCCGGGCGACGTCGATGGCGCGGTCGTCTGGCTGTTGTCGGCGGAGAGTGCCTTCGTCACCGGACAGGTGATTGCGGTCGACGGAGGCTGGTCCCTGTCCGAAGGGCAACGACCGTGAGTCATGGTTCAATGAAGGGGGAATCGTACGCGTTGGGATTGGATCTGGGCGGCACGTCTGTGAAGGCGGTCGCCCTCGCTGGGGACGGTCTGGCTGGCCAGGACCACGAGCCGTTTGACCTGGCCGAGCCGATGGCGTTCGCCGGGGCCATGGAACGGGTGGTCGGACGGTTCACCGAGCGACTCGGTCGGCCCCTGTCCATCGGGGTCTCGGCACCTGGAATCCCAGCGCTCGACGATCGGAGCATCGCCCACATGCCCGGACGGTTCGAGGGACTGGAGGGGCTGGTGTGGGGCGATCGACTGGGGCGGTCCGAGGGGGTCCCGGTGGTGAACGATGCCAATGCCGCCCTGCTGGGCGAGGTGGGATTCGGAGCCGGTCGGGGCGCGCGCCACGCGGTCCTTCTCACGCTGGGCACCGGCGTGGGAGGGGCGGTGCTGTCGGACGGACGCCTACTGCGCGGTCACACCGGCAAGGCCGGACATCTCGGTCATGTGTCGCTCGATCCCGAGGGTGCCCCCGACATCTGCAACACGCCGGGCAGCCTCGAGGATGCCATGGGCAACCATAACATCGGGTCCCGGACGGCGGGGCGCTTCGCGACGACCCATGACCTGATCCGGGCGGTGGAGTCCAGTGATGAGGGGGCCCGCGGGACCTGGCTGTGCTCCGTCCGGGCCCTCGCCGCGGCGATCGCGTCGTTCGGGAACGTCCTCGATCCCGAGGTGGTGATCGTCGGAGGCGGCGTGGCCCGGGCGGGCGAGACGCTGTTCGGTCCTCTGCGGACCCTGCTGGCCGACATGGAGTGGCGTCCGGGCGGGAAGGGCCTGCGACTCGTCCCGGCCGAGCTCGGGGAACTGGCAGGGGCGCATGGGGCGGCTCTCTGGGGACGTCGGGGATTCCCTCCAATGGGCAGTTTCACAGGACCGTTCTGATCCAAGGGTCGAAATAGCTCTTGGCCCGGGCGGGTGCCGCGGGAGACGTTCATCCGGATCGATCACCATGGGACGGCATCTCAAGTGGACCCACGTCTACCGGCTCTACGAATGGGTGGAGCCGCTCCTGAACCAGACCGTCGCCAAGGAAGCGCTGCCTGCGGGCGACCGGATCGTGGTGCTGGCACCGCATATCGATGACGAGACCATCGGCTGCGGCGGCGTCCTGGTGAAGCATGTGCAGGCCGGGAAGCGGGTTGCGATCCTGACCTTTGCCGACTGCAACCCGGAACGCATCGTGGAGGGGCGTGCCGCCGGTGCGGTGCTGGGGGTCCAGCGTCAGGACTTCCTTCCGTTCCTGTCGAAGACCCTGTCGGGCAACCGCGACGCCTTTGCGGCGCTAGTGGCCTTCCTCCGCGAGGAGGCACCGGATCTGGTCTATGTGCCGAGCCTGCTGGACCGTCACACCGACCATGTGGTGCTCAACCAGATGCTGGCCCGGGCGACGCACGAGACAGGCCGGCGACCGATGGTCTACGGCTACGAGGTGTGGAGCACCCTCACGCCGAACGTGGCGGTCGACATCACCGTGGAGCAGCCGCTTAAGGCCCGGGCCCTGGACTGTTTCACGAGCCAGAACCTTTCCAACAACTGGGTGGATGCCGCGATGGGACTGAACCGGTACCGCGGCATCACGACCAGCGCCGGACTGTACGCGGAGGCCTTCCATCGTCTGACGGCGGCACGGCATCGGGAGCTGGTGGGACGCCTTTGGAAGGTCTAATCGGCATGCATATCGTCCAACTCCTGGCGGGAACGGGGCAGGGCGGGGCCGATCGGGTGGCCATCGCTCTGGGCCGCGGTCTCCAGGCCGCGGGGCATCGCGTGACCTTCGGGGCGGCTCCCTATTTCCTGGCGAACCGTCCGGGTGTCGGTCGCGAGCACGAGTGCTGGGAAATCCCCCGGTTCCGGGGATTCCCCTGGCGCTCGTTGCGCAAGTTCAACCGCAGGGCCGAGGAGGCCGATCTCGTGGTCACCCACGATTCCGGGGCCCGCCACTTCGCGATCTACGCCAAGCTCGCCGGGCTCCGTCCACCGGTGTGGTTCTACCGGCACTGCATCAGTGGCACGACCCGCTTCGGTGGGGTCCAGCTCCATCGACTGGTCGCGCGACACCATGTGGCGGTGAGCGACATCATCGCACAGAGCCTCATCGACAGCGGCTATCCACGCCGGCAGGTGACCCGCATCCATGGAGCGATCGACCTCGCCCCGTTCCTCGAGCCGTGTCGGGACCGGGTGGAGGCGCTGCGGGCCTCCCTGCTCCAGGGGCTGCCCGAGGGGACCGTCGTGGTGGGCATGGTGGGTCGACTCCATCTGGGCAAGGAGTGGCGACCCGATCGACCGGACTTCAAAGGGTATGATGTCCTGTTTGGAGCGCTCGCGAAGGCCCGGTTTCCCTGGAGGGTTCTCACACTGGGACCGACCCGTCCGGAGGAGCTGGATGCGGTCCGGCAGATCGCCCAACACCAGGGGGCCGACCCGGACCGGATCTGCTTCGCCGGCTTCGTGGATGATCCTGCGTCCCATGTCGCGCTGATGGACATCAACGTCCTGCCTTCCCGGAAGGAGGGGTTGGGCTTGACGGTGATCGAGAGCATGGCGGCGGGGGTGCCCACGCTGGGCAGCCGAAGCGGAGGCATCCGGGAGATCATCGAGGATGGGATCAGCGGACTGCTGTTCGACGAGGGCAACGCCGAGGCCCTCCATGCCGCGCTGGAACGGGTGGTGGGGTCACCGGACCTCCGCAGGACCCTCTCCGAGCGAGGGCGTGACCGGGCCAGGACGGTGTTCGACGCCCCGGTGATGGTGTCGGCCTTCGAGGCGTTGATGCGACGCGAGCTCCGGAGGCGCTGAGGGGCGAGGTGTCGGACAGGGTGAGGTGTGAGAAGGAGTGGGGTGCAGGTGACCGTGATGTGGGGTGCTGGGGTCTGGGAGCTGGGGACACCTGGGGTGGGTGGCCGCTCGGAAGCGGCCAGGTTCCGCAGAGCACTGCAGAGCCCACCGGTGCCGTCCTGTGGTGGGTGATGCAGTGCCCTGCATCACTGGGCGCGGGAGCGCTTACCCTGCGAGGCGCTGCCCACCTGTGGGGAAGGTCGGCTGGGGTATTGTGGCGGACTGGAGGCGTGGAGAGATTGGGCATGGGGTGGGTGGGTGCTCGGGAGGTACCCAGTGGCCGAGAGCGCGGACCCGCCGACCCTCGCAGGTGAATCCAAGTGCGACGGATCGAGATGGGTTAGCCAGAGACCGCAGTCCTACCACGCCAATGGGACGAATGCGGTCCGTCGGAACTGGCGATGCCACTGGAGGTCCCAGACCGCGTTGAGCTTCACGGCTCGAGCGGAGCCGTCGACGAAGGCCGCATTGATGTTGCGGTTGTGCCGGTCCATGACGAATCGCGCCATGTCCCAGTCCCACTGCTTGGCCTGGGTCTTGTTCCAGTCCCGCGTCCTCGGCGGCTTGCCTCCGTTGCCCGGATACTGGAGGTCGAACGGATTGCCCCCGTACCAGGCGCAGTCGGCGAACACCGGCACGATCGACGGCTCGGTGACTCCGCTGACGGTGGACCAGTGCCATGAGGGCTGACCTCGCCAGCCGTCCTTGAAGCTCGGAGGGAGCGAGTTGATCCAGTGGTTGATCCCGTAGCTGCCGTGGTCGCCCTTGCGGAAATACCCCTCCGATTTGTTCTCCTGGCTCCAGCCCCAGAACTCCCGGGTGTTCCCGTAGCCTTCCTTCGACGGCAGCTTTGCGGTCGGACACAGCCGGAACTGTCCGATGTTGCCGTAGAGGTTGCTGAGCGAGGCCATCCACGTCCCGTCGATGCTCGGGCCGTAGTCGGCCATGAACCGGTCGGCGTTGTCGGTCGTGTAGAGGGTGGTGATGAGGGACCACTGTCGGAGGTTGGACACGCACTGGACCGCCTGGGCCTTGGCCTTCGACTTGGCGAGTGCGGGCAGGAGCATGCCGGCGAGGATCGCGATGATGGCGATCACGACGAGCAGCTCGATCAGGGTGAATCCCGGATGGGAGTGTGGCCTTGGGCGCGCGGTGTGCATGGAACCGGAAGGGGGAGCTGACTTCATTGAGGACCCGGACCCCCCTCCCTTGGCAAGGCTGGGATCCGGGGTGTCGGCCCGCGCCCGGACAGTCCGGGTCCCGCGCTGATCTTCGATCGCGGCCTTGACGCCTCCATCATTGCCGGCGTGCAATCAATGGCATGTCCTCGTCATTACCCCGCAGGGAATTCCTCGTCTCGACCGTTCTCGGCTCCGCTGCCGTCCTCTCCGGATGCGCCACCTCGGGTGGTTCGTCCAAGGGCGTCGCCGCCGGCTGCTACGAGATGCGGATCTACCACATCGCCCCCGGCAAGCAGGAGGCGCTGCTCAACCGGTTCCGCAACCACACCCTGAAGCTCTTCGCCCGCCACGGCATCACGAGCGTCGGCTACTGGATGCCGATCGATCCCGCTGATCAGCGGCTCCACTTCCTGCTGTCCTACCCGAGCCGTGAGGCCCGCGAGGCCTCCTGGAAGGCGTTCGTGGCCGATCCCGACTGGCAGGCCGCCTACAAGGCATCCGAGGCCAACGGTCCCCTCGTCAGCAAGGCCGAGAATCCGTTCTATGTGCTGACCGACTACTCCCCGAAGCCGCGCACTGGCAACGTCTCCAAGGGCGGGGTCTGGGAATGGCGCACCTACACTGCGGCTCCTGGAAGGCTCGGGGCCCTGGATGCCCGGTTCCGCGACCACACCCAGGCGCTGTTCGCCAAGCACGGCATGAACAACTACGCCTACTGGCACAAGATGGCCGACCAGCCGGGTGCCGACGTCACGCTCGACTACTTCCTGACCCACGCCTCGGTGGACGCCTCCAAGAAGTCGTTCGCCGCCTTCGGGCAGGATCCGGCTTGGAAGGCGGCCCGCGAGGCCAGCGAGAAGGCGGCCGGCGGTTCCCTCACGGCCCCGGGTGGGGTGAAGTCGCTCTTCCTGAAGGCGACCGACTTTTCGCCCGCGCAGTAGTTCCGGGTACGGGCGATTCGACATCCCATGCTCCTCATCCCGGTCCGGGTTGGCCCCAGCTCCATCCATGGACTGGGGCTTTTCCCTGTCACCCCGCTGCGGGCCGGCACCCCGATCTGGCGGTTCGAGACCGGTTTCGACCAGCGGTTCTCGGATGCCGAGGCGTCGTGCTGGCCGGCACCCGCCCAGGCGCACCTGCGTTGGTTTGCGTGGCGGGAGCGGGATTCGGGACTCTGGGTCCTGAGCGGGGATCACGCCTGTTTCATGAACCACGCGGAATCCCCCACCACCGGCATGGCCCCCGGGGACGCGGACGGAGTGACCTGTGCGCTCCGGGACATCGCGGAGGGTGAGGAACTGACCTGCGACTACCGCGCCTTCGATGCCGAGGTGGAGGCCAAACTGCGCTTCTGAAGCCAAGCTGTCCTTGGATGGAGAATACTTCGGAACACCCGCTCAAGGTCCTGTTCGTCTGCAGCCGGAACCGGCTCCGGAGCCTCACTGCCGAGGAGATCTTCAGCGGCATCCCAGGAGTGAAGGTCCGTTCCGCAGGCACACAGCCTGAGGCCCGTGTCGTCGTCACTGAAGGCCACATCGGCTGGGCCGATCTCGTCTTCGTGATGGAAAAATCCCACCTGAACCGTCTGCAGCTCCGGTTTCCGGAGGCCCTGGAGGGCAAGCAGATCGTTGTCCTGCGGATCCCCGACGACTACGGCTTCATGGACCCGGATCTCATCGACGAGCTGAAGGCCAAGGTCCTGCCCGATCTGGAAGTGTCAGAGGCCTGAGCCGATCCAGCGCGTCGGAACTCAGGCGATCGCTTCGGTGATCAGTTCACCATGGACGTCGGTGAGCCGATGGTCCCGGCCGCCCGAGCGGAAGGTGAGTCGACGGTGATCCACCCCCAGCTGGTTCAGCATCGTCGCATGGAGATCGTGGATCTGGCATTTCCGGTCGACTGCCCGGTATCCGAAATCGTCGGTCGCACCGATGATCGTACCCCCGCGGATCCCGCCGCCCGCCATCCAGACGGTGAACGCGAACGGGTTGTGGTCGCGGCCATTGGAGCCCTGGGCGAACGGGGTCCGTCCAAACTCGCCCGCCCAGACGATCAGGGTCGATTCCAGCAGTCCCCTGCGCTTGAGGTCGAGGATCAGGGCCGCGATCGGTTGGTCGACCGCGCGGGCGTTGGCCTCGTGCCCGGCCTTCAGGTCGCTGTGCTGATCCCATCGGTCGCCGATGGTCCGGGGGCAGGTGACCTCGATGAACCGGACGCCACGTTCGACCAGTCGCCGGGCCAGGCAGCATTCCCGGGCGTAGATCCGGGTGGGTTCGAAGGGGCTGTCGAACCCATACAGTGCCTTCGTCTCGGCGCTCTCCCCGTCGAGGGCTGAGAGTTCCGGGACGGCCGACTGCATCCGATAGGCCAGCTCGTGGTTGGCGATGGCGCTCTCGATGGCGTCCGCGCCGGTCTCATGCGCGAAGGCCGAGTCCAGGCGGGCGATCAGCTGACGTTTCCGCGACTGGACCGAGTCCGGGTCGCGTGGTGTGGCGTCCGCGATCGCCTCGCCGAGGGGTCGCAGGATGGAGCCCTGATGACGCGCCGGGAGGAATCCCGCCGAGAAGCAGTCGAGTCCGCCTGGCGGGATCAATCCGCCCTCGACCACCACGAACCCGGGTAGGTTTTCGTTCTCGCTGCCGAGGCCATAGGACATCCAGGCCCCCATGGAAGGACGCCCCGGGATACCGAGCCCGGTGTGGAGAAAGTAGTTGGCGTTGGTGTGCTCGCTGAACTCGCTGGTCATCGAGCGGATCACACACAACTCGTCAGCCACTTGCCGGAGGTTGGGGAAGAGCTCGGAGATCGGGATGCCGGATTGGCCGCACTCCTTGAACGCCCAAGGGGAGGCGAGGGTATTGCCGTTGTTGTTGAACTGGGTCGGCGCCATCGGCAGCGGGAACGGCTTGCCGTGGTAGTCGGCCAGGCGCGGCTTCGGATCGAAGGTGTCCATCTGCGCCGGACCGCCATCCTGGTAGAGGAAGATCACGCTGCGGGCCTTGGCGCGGGAATGGGTTGAAAGCAGCGCCCGGTCGTCCCGTCCCGATCCCACCGCGGCCGCAAGCTGGGCGGTGGTGGTCCCGAACAGGCCGGCGAGGGCCCAAAGCCCGAGTCCGCTGCCCGACGCCGCCAGCATCTCACGACGAGTCAGCGGGGCGGGGCGGATCCGTCCGCAGGGCGGCATGTGGGGCGTGTTCATCGGAGGAAGACAAATTCCTTGGAGGCGAAGAGCGAGTGGGTGAGGGCCGCATAGGCGGCACGTTCGTGGGCGAGCGACGTTGGGGTGGTGATCGATGCCGAGGCCCGTTCGTCGTCGAGGAACTCCAGCGCGACCTGGACCTCCTCAGGACGCGGCCACCGGGCGAACGCCGAGAGCCAGAGCTGCTCGATCCGCGCCCGATCCCGGTCCGAAGAGGGTGCCGTCGAGGTGCCGTCCTCCGTGAGGAGTGATTCCGCCCAGCGGTTGGCGATCAGGTGGACGAGCTCGCCGTTCATGAGGGCGAGGGACTGGGCCGGGACGTTCGAGGCATGGCGTCGACCGCAGGCGGTTGCCGGAGCGGGTTGGTCGAACGCCTGGAGGAAGGGGTCGAGGAAGTTGCGCCGCGTCTCGAGATACAGGCTGCGACGGAGATCACCGTCCACCGGACCGGAGCTGCCGGGACGACCCCGCCCCTGCATGTGGTCGGTCAGCCGGGCACGCACACTGGTGCCACCGATCCGACGGTCGAGATGGCCCGAGGCCGACAGCAGTGCGTCCCGGATCTCCTCCGCATCGAGGCGTCGTACCGCCAACGGGGCCCAGACGTCGCCAGGGGTCTCACCGGGATCGGCCGCCGCCCGGTAGGCGTGGGACAGGACGATGTCGCGCACCAGCTGCTTGATCGTCTGTCCATGGGCGAGTCTGGAAGCCAGGTGGTCGAGAAGCTCCGGACTCCAAGGCGTGCCGCCCAGCTGGCCGAAGTCGTCGGGTGTCTCGACGATCCCGCGTCCGAACAGCTTGAGCCAGACGCGATTGGCGGTGGTGCGCCAGAAGAAGGGTCGGCCGGGGTCCGTGAGGGCGGCGAGCAGGGCCCGTCGGCCGCTGCCCTCAACCGGTGCGGGCTGGCTCTCGCCCAGCACGGACAGCCGGGCCAGCGGGGCGGGATCCCCATAGCGATGGGCGGCACCGCGGACGTGGATCCGCTCGTCGAGCGGGCCTCCTTCGTCGGCGATCAGCGCCCGGATCGGTGGCGCGCAGGCCAGCAGGGCGTCGCGGTTCTCGACCGCCTTGCTGCGTGCCTCGGCCAGCCCGGCGGCCGACGCGTTCATCCCGGTGGCGGGTCCGTCGTCATCCCACTGTTCGGCCGGCGGCGGGGTGGGATCGTCGGTGGCAAGAATCGTGTCGATCTCGATCCAGCCCGGTCCGTCGTCCTCGATCTCGAAGTGGATGCGTTCCCCCTGGTAGCGGCCGAAGTCGAAGGTCTCGATGCGCCATGGGATCTCGCGCGGGTCCTTGGCGGCCTGGGCGCCCTCGACCTTGGGAAGACGGCGGCGGAACCCCTCGAAGAGCAGGCCGACGTGCTTATCGAGCCAGTAGTTGTCGACCACCGCCCGGAATGGCGTATCGCTACCGCGGATTCGGAGATGGAAGTACCGACGTTTGAGGGTGTGGTCTCCCGAGCGAGCACTGCCGGTCAGCGCCGAGGAGAGTCGGGCACTGTCGAGGGTGCCGGTCTCGGCCGCGCGGAGTTCCCCGGTGGCATCGAGGGCCAGGAGCGATCCGGAGGCGTCGAAGGCCCGTCCGGACTGGGACCATCCGGCGCCGCCCCGCGCCACGTCGTCGAGCACGGTGACGGCCGATGACGTCGGGGTGGGGTAAGTCGTGGGGATCGCCCCGGAGATCCGGCTCGCGGCCTCGAGCGCCCGAGAGGCGACCTCGGACCGCTCCGCCATGCGGGGATCGGCGTCGACGAAGCCTTCGATCCGACGGGTATTTCGGGCGACACCGAACAGGGCGTAGAAGTCCCGTGTCGGAATCGGGTCGAACTTGTGGTCATGGCATCGTGCACACGCGATGGAGAGACCGAAGAGGCTCCGGCCGGCGACATCGACCGCCCCTGCGAGACGGTCGGCCTCGTCCTGACGGACATCGACCGGGGCATGGGTGGACGGACCGAGGAACCACCAGGCCGTGCCGATCGGTGCGGCGTTTGGGAGGCCGAGACCGGGGCGGGGAGGCATCAGGTCGCCGGCGATCTGTTCCGACACGAAGCGCGCCGGCGGCAGGTCGGAGTTGAAGGCCTCGACCACGTAGTCCCGGTAGCGCCAGGCGTAGGGGATCTCGAAGTCGAACTCATGGGCCATGGTCTCGGCGAACCGGGCGAGGTCGAGCCAGTGACGGCCCCAGCGTTCGCCGAATGCCGGGTCGGCCAGGAAACGGTCCACCCACTGGGCGTCCCGTCCTGGGTCCGGATCCGCCACGAACGCCCTGATCTCATCAGGGGTTGGGGGCAGGCCGCGGAGATCGAAGGAGAGCCGACGCAGCCAGGCGACCGGATCGACATCGCGCTTCGGTGCAGCCCGCTGGGCGGACTCGCGTTGTGCGAGCACGAAGGCGTCGACTGCTCCCCGGCACCATTCGGCATTCCGGACCGGGGGTGCGGGAGGATCCTGGAGGGGACGGAAGGCCCAGGGTTCGGCGTAGGCGGCGCCGGCGGCGATCCATTGTTCGAGGGTCTGCACCTCGCCGGGCGTCAGCGGCTCCCCCTGGGGCGGCATCCGCTCGTCGGGGTCCGCATGAACCACCCGCGAGAGCAGGGCACTGTCTGAAGGTTTGCCGGGGATGATGGCGGCGAGGTCGGATTTCAGTCGGGCGGTGGCCCCTTCGAAGGTGTCGAGCCGTAGTCCGGATTTGCGCGCGTCGGCGTCGGGCCCATGGCAGGCGTAGCACTTCGCGGCGAGGATCGGACGGACCGATCGGCTGAAGTCGGGTCCTGCCGCCGCGAGTCCTCCAGCACCGGTCAGCAGCGCGGCCATCAGCGCCACGGAGCGTAGAAGGCGTCTCGGGAAGGGAGTTTCGCAGAGCACGCCCAAACCTTTCCTCAAAGGGAGGGCTTCGCCAAGTGTCGGCCGGGCGCAATGTGCCCCGCCGCCGGGTTGCGTCCCTATCGGGAGAGGATCTGAATCGCCTGCAGCTCGCGGGGGTCGCGGACGTACACGACGCCGTCGGAGTAGGCCGGGTGGACGTAGGTCTTGCCGGTGACCTGGACCCGACCGAGTTCCTCGTAGCGGGCGGGGGAGGCGTTGAGGAGCAGCAGCTCCCCGAGGTCGGTCAGCACGAGGAGGCGCGAACCGGAAACGAGGGTTGCGGCGACGTCCCCGAAGCCGGGCTGGCTCCAGGTGACGGATCCGTCCTGGGTGTCGATGCAGACGAAGTCCTTCGAGGCTCCGAGACCGTAGAGATGCCGGTCGATAGCGACCGGTGTCGAGAGGTTGAGCCGGAGCCTTGGATTGAGCCACGCCTCCTCGGCCTGGAATCCATCGCCGTCGCGTCGGATCCGGACCGCCCGGAGTCCGGTGGAGTGGCTGGCGAAGTACACGGTGTCGCCCAGGACGATCGGGGTCAGGACGTTTCGGTTGGCGAGCGTGCGGAAGGGGACCCGCCAGAGGACGTGTCCGTCCTCCGGGGCGAGGGCGAGCAGGCCGTTGCAGGTGGCGGTGATGAACTGGGGGCGTCCCGCGACCTCGGCCAGCACCGGCGAGGTGTAGGCGGTCAGGTCGTCCTGGGATTTCCAGAGGACGCGTCCGGTACGGGGTTCGAAGGCAACGATGCTGGCGCCGTTGGTGCTGCCGACCTGGACCAGGACGCGATCGCGGGTCACGAGGGGCGATCCGGTGTTGCCCCGGCGGTTGGCGGCTCCGATGCCGGTGTTGCGCTCGGGGTTCCAGACCATCCCGAGGTCCTTGAAGTTCGTCCGCCAGAGGGTCTGTCCATCCGCGAGTCGAAGGCATCGGAACTCGCCGCGGGCGGTCTGGGCGTACAGGCGATCGTCGAAGATCACCGGGGTGCACCGCGGGCCGGGCTCGAATTCGTCGACGTAGGTCTCACCCAATGCGGCCGACCAGCGGCGGGCTCCGGTCCGGGGATCCAGCGCATGGGCGGTCTCCTGGCCACCGGTGTCGTCGAGGACCACGAGGGTTCCGGATCCGAGCACGGGTCCGGCATAGCCGTGTCCCAACGGGATGCGCCACAGGGGGGTGACGCTGGCCGGGAGCGAGCGGGGCAGGGGATCGGGGGTGTGGCCGGTCCGATCGGGTCCACGCCATTGGGGCCAGTCGGCGGCCGTGAGGGGAGAGGATGCCTGGAGGAGGAATCCCAGGGCGAGCGGGAGCAGGACCTGGGGGCGTGGGTTCACCAGCTTCCGTTGGCGATCGCGCTGATGAGGTTCCGCGCGAGGTTCTCGGCCGCCACGGGATTGTTCTCGCGCTCGGCGTTGTTGAGGTCGGAGTTGAAGACGACCTGGGCCGTGCCGGAGATGTCGCCTTCGTAGACGGTCTGCCCGCCTTGGACGGCTTTGACGTGGGCGGTGATCTTCACGTCGTAGTCGGTGGGGGTCAGAACGTCATCGCGTCTCGACCCCACGGGGAGGCGTCCGTAGCTGATGATGGTGCCGGTGACCACGATGTCGGCCCCGCCGCGGGTGCCGAGATGGAAGGTGCCGTCGCGCTGGACCTCACGGCGCAGAGCGGTGACGACGAGGTCGGTGAGCTGCGGTTCGGTGGTCTGGTTGGGGAAGGGGTCGATGGCGATCGACTGGGCGCCGGCGACGCGGGAGTTGGTGGGGCCGAGGCTATAGGCGCATCCGGCCCCGAACACTGCGGCCAGGAGGAGGGCGACGAGGACGAGGCGCGACCGGGAGATCATGGCGCTTTGGCCGGTGGGGTGTCGCCCTGCGGGGCCTTGGTGGACTGCGGCGCCGGCGGCGGCGGGAGCTTGGGCGACATCGGCGGCGCGTTGGTGGCGCGGGTCCGGGACCGGGCGCGGATCCGCTCCTCGTACTCGGTGATCCGCTTGGCCTGGGCGTCGGCGAGGGGTTTCAGGACCTCGATGCGCTGCCGGCACTGCTCGGCGTAGGGCGAGTTGGCATCCCGCTGGAGGGACTCGTTGTAGTAGACCACCGCACCGAGCCACCGCTTGTTGCGCTCGTAGAATCGGCCGGTCTCGTAGGCCCCTCGGGCCTGTTCCACCCGAAGGATGCTGATGGCCGAGTTGGCGGCCGACACCCGCTTGTCGTCGGGGTACAGCTCGATGAAGTCCTTGAAGAGGTCGATGGCCGCGCCGGCCTTGGACTGGTCGTACTCGGCGCGGAGGGCCTGCTTCTCCCAGGCCTGGCCGGCCTTGAAGGTCGCGTCGGCGGCGACGAGGGGCTGGTCGAAGTACTGGTCGGCCGCCTTCTCATACGCCTTCACCGCCTCGGGGTAGTGCTTGAGCTTCTCCTGGGCGGTGCCGATGTCCATCTGGGCCTTGGGACCGGTCTCGTTGAAGGGCCCGTTGCCCACGACCTTCCCGAACATGGTGGCGGTCTTCTCCATGTTCCGGAACAGCGGGATCAAGCCGAAGACCTTGAAGCGCTGTCCGGCGAGGAACCGCTGGGCGATCGCATACTGGCGGCTCAGGATCTCGTCGTAGTTGTCGAGCTTCGGGTGCTTCGTGAGGGCGGTCTGGTAGGTCTTGAACGCCCGCTCGTCCATCTTGCGCTCCTCGTAGCAGCGTCCGATGAGGTACTGGGCCTGGCCGGCGTAGTCGGACAGCGGCCAGACCTTGGTGACCCGGTTGGCCGCCTTGGTGGCGATGCGATAGCTGCCACGGTCGAACGCCTCCTGGGCGACCTGGAGCTGATCCTTGGCGCGCTTGCGCTGCCATCCGGCACCACCGCCACCGACGGGTTCATAGGTCCACCCCTCGCCGGGCCGATAGATAATCGGCGCCGGACAGGTGAACGGCATCGACAGCAGGCAGGCGATCAAGAGGGCCCTCACGGGGGACCGGCGTTGCATGGCGGCCGAGCCTAGGGAGGGAGGGTTCCAAGTCAAGGTGCGCACCCGTTCGGTTCGGGGTTCAGGCCTTCGAGTACACCTCGGCGCCGGCGGCAAGGAACTCCTTGGATTTCTCCTCGAGCCCCTTGCGCAAGGCCTCCTCCTCACCCATGCCCTGTTCGGAGGCGTAGCGGCGGACGTCCTCGGTGATCTTCATC
>SYEM01000184.1 GCA_005801385.1 Verrucomicrobiales bacterium
CGGGCGTTGAACTCGAGGACCCTGGGGCCCTGTCGGGTCAGCATCACCCCGGGATACAGCAGCCCCCGGAAATCGATCCCCTCGGCTCGGCATCCAGCGAGCCACGGTTCGAGGATCTGGCGTCCGACCGAGGCCAGCTCGGTGTCCGAGAGGAACGGCGCCGGGGAGTACGTGCCCATGCCGCCGGTGTTGAGACCCTGGTCACCGTCGAGCGCCCGCTTGTGGTCCTGGGCGGTCGGGAACAACAGCGCCGTCCGTCCATCGCACAGGGCATGCAGGGAGATCTCCATCCCCTCGAGCAGCTCCTGGATCACGACCCGAGAGCCGGCAGCTCCGAAGGTGCGGTCAACCAGGATCTCGTCCAAGGCGCGGTGCGCCTCGTCCACCGAGTGGGTCAGCAGCACACCCTTGCCGAGGGCGAGGCCGTCGGCCTTCACCGCACAGCGTCCGCCGAGCGCCTCACAGAACCGCCGTGCCTCCTGGACATCGGAGAACGTCCCGGCGCGGGCGGTCGGGATGCCATGCCGGGCCATGAAGTCCTGGGAGAAGACCTTCGAGGACTCGAACTGGGCGGCCTGACGATTGGGACCCCAGATCCGGAAGCCGTGCTCCTGGAAGAGATCGACGACCCCGAGCGCGAGCGGATTGTCGGGGCCGACGACGGTGAGATCGGGACGGTGCTCACGGGCCCAGGCGAGGAGCGCCGGGAGGTCCTCGGCGCCGATCGGGACATTGACGACCGGGGCGCCGTTGGAGGCCAGGGTCTCGCCGCAGGTCCCGGCGTTGCCCGGGGCGACCCAGAGGGCCGTGGTGTGCGGGGACTGCGCCAGCTTCCAGACCAACGCGTGTTCACGACCGCCGGAGCCCAGGACGAGGATCTTCATCGCCCCTCAGCCAACCAGCGGCATCCTCCCGGGTGCAACCGATTTCCCGAAGGGCAGACGTCGGGGATCAGCCGCCCGCGAATGCCGGGATGATCGTGACCTCGTCACCCGGACGCAGCGTGGTGTTCTGCTCGTCGAGGAACCGGATGTCCTGGTCGTTCACGAACACCAGCACCGAACCACGGATCCGGCCGTCCTCGCGGCACAGGCGCTCCCGGACGCCGTGGAACCGGCCCTGCATCTGGTCGATGGCATCGGTCACGGTCTGGGCCGGGACATGCACCACGTCCTCGCCGCCGAAGAACCGGCGGAGGGTGGGCGGGATGGAGATGCGGATCATGGCAGGATCAGGCGTTGACCAGCTCTGCACCGTCGGCCACCCCGAGCGCCTCGAACTCGCGGAGACTCGGGCGGATCTCACGGGTCTGTCCGACATGGCCCACGACCGCGTCGAGGGTCTTGAGTCCATTGCCCGTGATGCAGAGCACGGCGCTGGAGTCGGCCGGGATCTTGCCCTGGGCGATGAGCTTCTTGGCGACCCCGACGGTCACGCCGCCGGCCGTCTCGGCGAAGATCCCCTCGCACTCGGCCAGCAGCCGGATGCCCTCGCGGATCTCGTCGTCGGTCACGTCGTCGCCGGATCCACCCGTCTCCTTCATGACGCGCAGCGCATAGAAGCCGTCGGCCGGGGTGCCGATGGCGAGGGACTTGGCGATGGTGTTGGGCTTCTGGGGCTTGAAGAAGTCGAGCCCCGCCTTCTGGGCCTGGGTGATCGGATTGCACCCGGTGGCCTGGGCACCATGGATCTTCCACGGCGTCTTCGGGACGATCCCGAGCTTGGAGAACTCCTGGTAGCTCTTGTGGATCTTGGTGAGGAGGGACCCCGAAGCCATGCAGACGACGGTGTGTTCGGGGATCCGCCAGCCGAGCTGTTCCTGGATCTCGAAGCCCATGCTCTTGGATCCCTCGGCGTAGTAGGGGCGCATGTTCACGTTCACGAACGCCCAGCCGTACTTGCCGGCGATCTCGGCACAGAGACGGTTGACCTCGTCGTAGTGCCCGCGGATGCCGATGACGTTCGCGCCGTAGACCAGGGAGTTGACCACCTTGCCCTGCTCGAGGTCGTGCGGGATGAAGACGAAGCACTCGAGCCCGGCCGCGGCGGCGTTGGCGGCGACGGAGTTGGCGAGGTTGCCGGTGGAGGCGCAGGCGACGGTCTTGAAGCCGAGCTCGACGGAGCGGCTGAGGGCGACGCTGACGACGCGGTCCTTGAACGAGAGGGTCGGGTAGTTGACGGCGTCGTTCTTCACCCAGAGCTCGCGGATGCCCAAGCGCTTGGCGAGGCGGTCGGCCTTCACCAGCGGGGTGAACCCGACCTGGCGTCCGACCGTGGGCTCGCCCGCGACGGGGAGCAGCTCGCGGTAGCGCCACATCGTCTGCGGCCGGCGCGCGATCACCTCGCGGGTGAGCTGCGTCTTGATCCGATCGTAGTCGTAGGCGACCTCGAGGGGACCGAAGTCGAACTCGCACACATGGGTGGCGGCCAGCGGATACTCGTGACCGCACTCGCGGCACTTCAGCGCCTTCATGAATCCCTGATTCTCGCTCATAGGCATGATGTCCGGGCCCAGGCGCTCATCCCGAGGGGGATCGGGTTCCACGAGGGGGGCACAAAAAACCCCTTCTCGCGGGATGAGAAGGGGTCGGACAACCGGACCGGCTCTTCTCATCTTCGCCGGTGCCGTCCCCCGTTTGGGGTCCTTGCACCTGCCGGATTTGGCACCTGGTCGTTGAACTGCCGGTTCAACCGGTTGCCGTGGCTTCATCGGGCCGTATCCCTCTGCCACTCTGGATGAGCGTCCTTGGAAACCCAAAGACCTCGAGAGAGTGGCGTGATCGACCACCGGGTTGTCAACGGGTTTTCCCAAGCTTCCAGGCGGCGCGGTGCATCCCGAAGTTGTTGGTGAATGAGCTGGACGACCAGGGTGGAGGTTGGGA
>SYEM01000185.1 GCA_005801385.1 Verrucomicrobiales bacterium
TGGCCTTGGAGACGAAGGGAACGGTACGTGAGGCGCGTGGATTGACCTCCAGGACGTAGACCTTGTCGCCCTTGACCGCGTACTGGACGTTCATCAGGCCGGTGACCCGCAGCTCACGGGCCATGGCGTGGGTGTAGTGGCGGATCGTCTCGATAACCGTCTCCGGCAGCGTATGGGGCGGAAGGACCATCGCGGCGTCGCCCGAGTGCACGCCAGCAAACTCGATGTGCTCGAGCATGCCTCCGATCACGATCGTCGCGTCGGCCGGATTCTCGTGATGACCGACATCCGCGATGCAGTCGACATCGACCTCCGTGGCATCCTCGAGAAACTTGTCGACGAGGACAGGCCGCTCCCGGGAGGCCTCGACCGCAAATTTCATGTAGTGGGTCAGCTCGGCGTCCGAGTAGACGATCTGCATGGCCCGTCCACCCAGCACGAACGAGGGGCGCACCAAGACGGGATAGGTCAGTCGATGGGCCGCTGAGAGAGCTTCCTCGATGCTGACCGCAAGACCATTGGGCGGCTGAGGGATTCCCAGACGGTCGAGCATGGCTGCGAACAGCTTCCGGTCTTCGGCGATCTCGATGCTCTGGGGGGACGTTCCGATGATATTGACCCCGCTTTTCTGGAGTCCGAGGGCGAGATTCAGCGGGGTCTGTCCCCCGAACTGGGCGATGGCCCCCCAGCAGCCCTCCCGCTCATAGATGTGAAGCACGTCCTCGAGTGTGAGTGGCTCGAAGAACAGCGTGTCCGACGTGTCGTAGTCGGTGGAGACGGTCTCCGGGTTGGAGTTCACCATCAGCGTCTCGAACCCATCCTCCTTGAGGGCGAAGGCCGCGTGGACGCAACAGTAGTCGAATTCGAGGCCTTGGCCGATCCGGTTGGGTCCGCCACCGAGGATCATCACCTTGCGTTTCGGGGTCTTGACCACCTCGTCATCCCCTCGATCGTAGGTCGAATAGTAGTAGGGGGTATAGGCCTCGAATTCTGCGGCGCAGGTGTCGACTAGGCGATAACTGGGAACCAGGCCCAGGCTCTTCCGCTCCGCGCGGACAGCCTCCTCGCTCCTGTGGGTCAGATGGGCGATCTGGCGGTCGGAGAAGCCGAGGGATTTGGCACGTTTGAGGAGGTCTGGGTTCATGCTCGAAAAGCCGGAAGAGGAGGACACACGGTGTCCATTGTGGCGAGGCGGAAGTTGGATTCACCCGTTGCCCCGACCCATGCTCGAGGGGTTCAGGCTGTGGGTTGCCTCTCCTCTTCCTACCCTCCGTTCCCCGGGATTGCCAGACAGGGGGAGGGCGGTTGACCCTGAGGCATGAGATCTCTGTTTCTTGTGGTTCTTGCATGGTCCGGCCTCGGCCTCGGCTGGGCGCAGTCGCCCCTGACCCGGGCCCATTCCCACAATGATTACGAGCACCCACGTCCACTGATCGATGCCCTGGGCCAAGGGTTCTGCGGGGTGGAGGCCGATGTCTGGCCGGTCGGCGACCGATTGCTGGTGGCCCATGAGCGATCCCGGGTGAAGTCCGAGCGGACGCTCGAGACCCTCTATCTGGCCCCTTTGGCCGAACGGGCCCGGACCAACAGGGGTGAAATCCAGGAGGGGTCGAAGGAATTCACCCTCCTGATCGATGTGAAGGCCGATCCGGTCGCCTCCTACGCGCTTCTGGCTCCGCTGCTGGAGCGCTACCGCGGGATCCTGACCCGCTTCACCGACACCAATCGAACTCCAGGTGCTGTCACAGTGATCCTCTCCGGAGCCCGTCCCATCGATCAGGTCAAGGGCCAGCCGGTTCGGTGGTGTGCCATCGATGGGCGGCTCCCTGACCTGGAATTGAATCCCTCACCTCATCTTATTCCACTGGTGAGCGACAGCTGGCGACCGACGTTCCCGGTTCAGATCGATGCCCCCCTGAGCGCTCCGGATCGTGACCGGCTTCGTTCCCTGGTGCGCCGGGCCCATGAGCAGGGACGGCGTATCCGGTTCTGGGGGACACGGGACAACCCGGTGGTCTGGAAAGAGCAGTTCGACGCGGGTGTGGACCTCATCAACACTGACAACCTGGAGGGTCTCCGGGAATTCCTGCTCCAGCAGGGACGGTGAAGCTTGGACACCAGCGGTGCCGGCTTCCAAGGATCACTTGGTCACACCCCGCTCGCTGGTCTTCACGAAGTCGATGAGGTGAAGGAGTTCCGGGCTCGACGGGAGTTCCCCTTCGAGCCTAGCGATGGCGTTGGGGACGGAGAGCCCGTCCCGGAACAGGATGCGGTGGGCTTGCCCAAGGCTTCGGATCGTCTCGGGATCGAGTCCCGCGCGCTCGAGCCCAACCAGGTTGGCCTTCACCGTTTCTGCGGGGTCACCGGAGACCAGCATGAAGGGAGCGACATCCCGCCGGACCGGTGTGCAGGCGGCAACCATGGCGAGGCGGCCGACACGGGAGAACTGATGGACGGCCGACATGCCTCCGAGGATTGCATGGTCCTCGATCACCACATGTCCAGCAATCTGAGCCAGGTTGGACATGATGATATGGTTTCCGAGGTGGCAGTCGTGGGCGATGTGGGTGTAGGCGAGCAGATTGTTGTGCGACCCGACAACTGTCGCTCCCCCGTCGGCGGTTGCCGCGTGAATGGTCACATATTCCCGGAATGTGTTCCTGTCCCCGATCTCCACCCGGGTATGACCGCCCTGCCACTTCAAGTCTTGGGTCCTGCCCCCGATGCAGGCGAATGGAAAGATCTCGTTTCCAAGTCCCAGACGGGTGTCGCCATCGAGAACGACATGGGAATGGAGTCGGTTGCCGGGCCCCAATCGGACTCTGGGTCCGATCACGCAATAGGGCCCTATTTCGCATCCATCGCCGATCTCGGCGCCGGTGTGGATGATCGCGGTGGTGTGGATCGATGAGGCCATGGTCAGCGGTCCACGAGCATGAAAGTGACGTTGGCCTCGCTGACTGTCTCACCATCGACCAGGCAGACGCCCTTGGCCTTGGCGATCTTGCCGCGGATCTTGGTCATTTCGATATCGATCACGAGCGTGTCACCTGGCCGGACTGGCTTGCGCCACTTGACCTCCTCCGCCGACATAAAATAGGCGAGTTTACCCAGGTTTTCGGCTTCGCGAAGCAGCAGAAGGCCGGCAACCTGGGCCATGGCCTCGAGCTGGAGCACTCCTGGCATGATGGGATGTCCCGGGAAGTGTCCCGCGAAATAGGGTTCACCCATCGTGACCTGTTTGAGAGCGGTGATCCTGTTCCCCTCGATCCGCGTCACCCGGTCGACCATCAGGAAGGGGGGGCGATGGGGGAGCATCTGCATCACCTGTTCGACATCGAGGGTGGCGCCGTCGCGCACCGGTGTTTCGGATGGCTTGGAGTCGGTCACGGGGGACACGGGTTTGGCCGCACCTGCGGCCGTTTTGGTGGAAGGCTTCTCCGCGGCGGAAGCTGGAGGGGGGGAAAATGTCTGGGCCACCTCGATCCGGCGGCGGGTCTGGCTGAGAATGGCCTTGGCCATCTCCGTGTTGGCTTGATGGCTGGGCTTGACGGCCACCACGTGGGCCCGGAGGGGGCGACCGACCAACGCCAGGTCCCCGACCATATCGAGCATCTTGTGCCGGACGAACTCCTCGGGATATCGCAGGGGCTCATTGGTGAGCACGGCATCATCGCGGACGATGATGGCGTTCTCGAGGCTGGCCCCGCGGATCAACCCATTGCGGTAGAGATACTCGATCTCCTCGAGGAAGCCGAAGGTCCGGGCATGGCTCAGGTCCCTTTCCCAGCTCTCCTCGGTCACCTCCAGGGAGAAGAACTGGGTGAAACGGCCTCCCTTGTCGGCGCTGGTGCAGGTCAGCTTGAACCCGTTGTGGGGAAAGGCAGCCATGTGTGTGTCTCCGATCGAAAACTCGATCGGTGAGGTGAGCTCGATCGGTTCGATCCGATCCGCCTGATCGACGGTTCCGGCCTCCCGGATCAGTCGGGCGAACTCGCGGGAACTGCCGTCGGCAATCGGGGGTTCCGGCGCATCAAGCTCGATCACGGCGTTGTGGATCCCAGCGCCTTGGAGGGCGGCAAGGACGTGCTCGACTGTGTGGATGCGTACCGAACCCCGGCCGAGCGTCGTGGATCGCTGCGTGTCCACCACATTCTCCGATCGGGCCTCGATCTCTGGCTTGCCTTCGAGGTCGACCCGGCGGAATCGGAGTCCCGAGTTGGGTGACGCGGGCATCAGCGTCATCGTCACCTTGTTGCCGGAATGGAGGCCGATGCCTGAAAAGGCAACGGACTTCTGGAGGGTCTTCTGCGGCAACGCCACACGCGGATTAAAGCCTCCCGGTCCTCGATTAAGCAAGGAGCCGCGTCTTGCGATCGCGAATCAGGGTGGTGCCGGGATCACGGGTTGGACTGTGGACGTCTCGGGACGCCTCGCCTTGGTTCCGGTACCCGGCATCGCCACAGGGTCGGACGGACATCCTTCGGATCCGCAATCCGTCCGATCCCGTTGTTGTCAACGAGGAGCCATGCTGTGTCGGCCTGGACCGCAAGCCCTTCCACGAATCCGACCGGGAGCGGGTTCAGGTATCCATGCTTGGGATCCCGCTCGATTGCCCCATAGCCGAAGGCTGCCTCCACTCGGCCGCTGCCAGGCTCGACCCTGAGGATGCACTGGCTTTCCCGACAGAGGACCCATAGTCGGTCGGAATTCCAGCACAGGTCGGAGTAGTGGACATCCCTTGCTGGGCGATCGGGCGGCGAGACGGAGAACGTCCGCTGGACCTTCCAGGTCGACATGGAGACGACCACAATGCGACCGACGCTCCTTTCATTGGCCACGAACAGCTCACCTCCGCCAATGGCCAGTCCCTCCCATGAGGCGTTGCCGTCCTCCGAAATCCATTTTCGGACAGGACTCCAGTCGGTGGCCAATCGTTCCGTCTTTCGGGTCTGGGGATCGAATCTGAAGAGGTGTCGGCTGATCTCGTCGCAGACGTAGAAACGACCTTGGTCGTCGACGGCAAGGCCCTCCAGGTCGTAGGCGGGGGAGGTCTTCCCGGATGCCGCATCCAGGGACGCCTTCGTGAAGACATCTGGGACCAATGTCAGCCGCGCCACGGACCCCTCATCGAGTCCCTCGATCCTGTAGAGACCGGCCTGCTTGTCGTTGACCGTGAGCAGTGTTCCGTCCGCGAGGCGCAGGAGAGCCGAGGCATCGAATCGACTGGCATCCGGGGGCGTGAGCATCCAGGTGCGTTCCCATTTCAGGGACTGCATCGGAACCTTGGACGGGTCAGGGAGCTCCATCGGACCGGCTGCTCCGAGCTGGAGCCGGAAAAGCAGGCCGAGAGCCACCACGGCGCAAACCTCGAAGAATCTCATCCCGATCAGCGTGGTCTGGTCCATCCTCCAAGAAAAGCCGGCAGCGTTTCCCCATTCAGGCGGGCGGAACAAAACTTAACAATTTGCGGATGGGCCTTCCGGCGGTCCGGGATAGGGTCCTGATGTCGTTATGGAAACCTGTCATGATTCAGGCGCGCAGGTCCCGCTGCTCCGCGCCGCGGGTGGACTGGTCTGGCGCCGCGGGCCTGCTGGGCTTGAGCTGCTCCTCATCCGAAGGGATCGTCATGGCAGTGACGAGTGGTCGTTTCCGAAGGGCAAGCTGGATCCGGGAGAAAACTTCGAGGAGGCGGCGCTTCGTGAGGTCGAGGAGGAAACGGGAATCCGTGCCCGCACCCTCCGGTTTGCCGGGGTCATGCAGTATCTCGTCCAGGACAGGAACAAGGTGGTCTGCTTCTGGGACATGGAGGCGGTCGGACCTGGTGCTGGAAAGGATGATGGGGAGGTTGCGGAGACCCGCTGGGTGACTCGTGATGAAGCATTGTGTCTTCTCTCCCATGATCAGAACCGGGAACTGCTCCGGCACCTTCCCGCGCCGCCACTTTGATGGCAGGGCCGCCCGGATCCTGACCGGTTGCCTGGGATCACCGCTCCGTTCAATTGATCCAGGACTCCGGGATGATCCGAGGTCATTCTGTTCCCAGGTGTCGTGCCCATGAATCAGGACATTCTCCTGTCCACGCTGAATGCCCGCTACCTCCACGCGGCGTTTGGACTGCGCTACCTCATGGCCAACCTCGGTGAACTCAGGTCCCGGGCATGTCTCCTCGAGTTCGACATCAACCAACCCGTCCTCGAGATCGCAGAGTCCGTCCTGGGTCAGAACCCGAGAATCCTCGGTCTGGGCGTCTACATCTGGAATGTGCGACCCACGACCGAGCTGGTTGCGATCCTGAAGCGTCTTCGTCCCAACCTCGTCATCGTCCTAGGCGGTCCAGAAGTCAGCCATGAGCCGGAGGGGCAGGAGATCGTGGGCCTCGCGGATCATGTCATCACCGGGGAGGCGGACCTTCGTTTCACCGAACTTTGCAGGCGCCTGCTACTGGGACCGTTTGGGGATGCCGAACCGATTCCAAAGATTCTTCACGCGGCGTTGCCGGATCTGACCCGACTGGAACTACCCTACGAGCTCTACGACGAGAGGGACATCGCCCACCGGGTGATTTATGTCGAGGCGTCACGGGGTTGTCCGTTCACCTGTGAGTTCTGCCTCTCCTCCCTCGATATCCCAGTTCGTCAGTTTCCATTGGATCGCTTCCTCGGGGCGATGCAGCGGCTCCTCGATCGCGGTGTTCTGCGATTCAAGTTCGTCGATCGCACTTTCAACCTCCACCTCCCGACCAGCATTGCGATCCTGCGCTTTTTCCTGGACCGGATGCGGCCTGGGCTGTTTGTCCACTTCGAGTTGGTGCCCGACCGACTGCCGGAACCCCTCCGTGAACTCATCGCCCGTTTCCCAGAAGGATCGCTCCAGTTCGAGGTTGGTCTCCAGACGCTCAATCCCGAGGTCGAGGAACGGATCAGCCGTCGTCAGAACCATGCCCGAATGGAGGACAATCTCCGGTGGCTTCGGGATCACAGTGGCGTCCATGTTCATGCCGATCTCATCGTTGGACTTCCTGGGGAAGACCTTGAGAGCTTCGGTGCGGGCTTCGATCGGCTCCTCGCGCTTGGCCCTCAGGAAATCCAGGTCGGCATCCTGAAGCGTCTTCGTGGTACGCCGATCGTCCGGCATGACATCGAGTGGGGCATGGTCTACAGCCCCCATCCTCCCTATGAGGTCCTGGAAACCCGGGTCCTCGACTTTGCAACACTCGCCCGGCTCAAGCGGTTTGCGGCCTTCTGGGACTTGTTTGCCAACAGTGGCCGATTCTTTAGCTCCCTGCCGCTGCTGTGGTCGGCGTCTGGCTTCCAGGGGTCCGCCTTCGTGGCCTTCTTGGCCTTTAGCGACGACCTCCATCGCCAGGGGGTCAAGACCAGCGGCGTTGCCCTGACCCGACAGTTTGAGCTCCTTTGGGATCATGCGGTGCGGCGCAGGTCCATCCCCCCTGGTGTGATCGCCGGGGCGCTCGCCGCAGACTATGCTCGGGCGGGTCGCAATGATTGCCCACCGTGGTGGAGGGAGGAGTTCGGTCCAATGCCCTCGGTTCGTCGGCAGGCCCGATCGGCACCGCCACGGCAGGCACGACACCTGTCGGAGAGTCCCTGAAGCCTGGACTTCAGGCGATGAGCGGCAGGGTGGGAAACGTCGAGCCCAGGATGGCCCTCGGATCCGTTCCCAGCCACTGCGCGAGGAGGCTGGCGTAGACGGTGCGGAAATCCGTCGAGTGACGGATGTCTCCATTGAGGAGCAATTTTGGATCGAGCTCAGGCGCCTTGCCGTGCAGGCCGGCCCTGGTCCGGGTCCCCGCCAGGAACAGGGGTGCGGCGGCACCATGGTCGGTCCCGGCATTGGCATTCTCTGCGAGCCGGCGTCCGAACTCGCTGAACGTCATCACCAATACCCGGTCCGACTGCCCAAGCGCCTTCAGGTCCCGGATGAAGGCCGCCATGGCATCCCCCAGGATCCCCAGCAGCCGATGATGGGCTCCGGCCTGATGGGTGTGCGTATCGTAGCCGCCATGGCTGACGTAGTAGACCCGTGTGCCCAGCCCCCCTGCAATCAGGCGGGCTACGAGTCTGAGATCCGTCGCCAATTTTGAGGCGGGGTAGGCCGCCTCGTTGCGGACCCGGTTGGCTATGGCCCGGATCCGGTCCGAGCTGATCTGGGCATCCAGCGACGTGCGTTCGAGGAAATCGAGGGCTGAGCCCTGCTGGAGGGCTGAGCCAGAGCCTTCCAACATCGAGATGCTGCCTCCTGCATTCTCGGTGTCTACGAGGGGCGCATCTTCGAAGCCAGGGTTCATCCGACGGGAGACGGGTCCACTCTTCATCGACTCCCCGTCGGACGCCCCATCTGGGTCGGCGAAACGGAACGATTCAGGATTCTCGAGCGTGATCCCTTTCGGTTGTCGTGCAGTGAAAGCCAGAGGGGATTGGCGACCTAGGGCTAGCCCGACGGTTGCTGGTGAGCCGCTGCAGGCATTATCGAAATACCGGCCGATCCACCCGAGGTTGCTGAAGCGATTGCTGTCTGTGGAGGTCATCCAGATGTCGGTGCTCCTGAAGTGCGACCGGTTGGGATTCGGGTACCCGACCGACTGCACGATCGCGAGCTGCCCCTGATCGTGGAGTTCCTGGAACCCTCCCAACGCCGGGTGCAGCCCTACGTGGTCTCGGATCTTTCGGACGGCCCCGGCCTTCAGGCCCAGTCTTGGGCGGGCCCTGTGGTAGTGGTCGTTGTCGAAGGGAACGAGCGTGTTCAACCCATCGTTCCCACCGGCGAGCTGGATCACGACGAGGACCGGCCCATCTCTGCCGGAGATCGGTGCCACGGCACGATCGACGTGTTCAGCCTGCAGCTGGTCGAATGTCGCGGCCAGAAATGCGGGCACGGTCGACCCAAGGGCGCCACCCCAGGCAGTCGATTTCAGGAAGGATCGACGGGTATGCATCGAAATCGGGGTTTTGGTTCGATCAGCACAGTTGGTATTCGGGCAGGCAGAGGGTGAGTCGCAGAAGGCCCAGGAGAGCGTGCCGGTCCAGATCTCCCTGGGAGGACAGGTACTCGAGGAGCACCTTGCGGCCCCGGTCTGAGAGTCTTGAGTCGAGGAACCTCTCGTTCAGGATCGCGATGGTCCGTTCTTTCGAGGTCCTGGCTGAGAGCGGAATCAGCGCCTTGAGCTCCACCGGGGTGGTGACCTGTTGGCGCCGTCGGTGTTCGCTCCGTCCCGTCCGGTCCGGCTTCCGTGGCACGTTTGGCAGCGGGTTTCCACCGGTGACCAGGGTGAGTGCAAGGTTGTGGCGGGACAGCAGGGTGTTCGCGTTGATCCACGCCACTCCACCTTCCCAACCTTTCACGTTGGGGGGATGGAACAGGTCCTGGCCCAGAAGCCGCAGCGAGTTGGCACAGATCGGCGCCGGTGGCAGCGGTCGATCGAGCTGTCGGCAGGCCATTACCAGGAGCTCGGTGGGACTCTTGATCTTCTGACCTACGACTTCTGGCGCATGGAATGCCTCGGAAATGAACAGGGTCTCCAGGAATGGGGCAATGCGTCTGCCGGCATCCCGGAAGCCGCCGGCGAGGGCATCCTGGAGTCCGGGTGGTGGCGGGGTGCCGGCGAAGAAGGTCCAGAGCCGTCCCGTGATCCAGCGGTCCGAATCCGGCCGGTCCGTCAGGAGTTCAAGGATGTCGTCCAAGCCCAGTTTACCCTCCAGACCCAGGACCGACTTGATGCCTGAATCATGCAGTCGCGGTCGGAACACGGGTTCTTGTCGGAGTCGATCGAGAGTCCATCCGGTCAGGGCCCGGGCCGTCTCGGTCACATCGCGCTCGGAAAACCGTCCCTCACCCAGCACGAAGAGTTCCATCAGTTCCCGCGCATAGTTTTCGTTCGGCCTCGGCGGTCGGCTCTGAGCCTGGTCGAGCCAGATCAACATCGCCGGATCGAGCGTCACCTCGCGGAGCAGTGTCTTCCAGGGACCCAGACCGTGTCGCCGGAACAGATCGTTCTGGCGCCACATGAGATAGGCATCTCGTACCTTGACGGCGCTGGTCGCAAAATGTCCGTGCCAGAACAGGGTCAGTTTTTCCTGCAGCGGGTGGGAACTGCTGGCCATGCGAGTGAGCCACCAGCCCTCGAGTTCGATCATCCGCGCCCGCTGGACCTTCCGCTGCTCCCGTAGCAGCTCGGTCCGCTCCTCCGGGCTGGCCTCCCGGAACGCCTTGAGCCGTGCGCCACGGTCGGGATCGGGGCGGGCCCATGAGGGGTCTTTCGTGGGACTCGAGGACGCCTCCGGAGCAACCATGGACGTCACGGCCTCCCGGAGGGGCTTTCGGGCAAGGGTGGCGATCTCCTCGGGTGTGCCACCGAATCCGGCCCGGTTCAGGAGGTGTGCCGCGGCCGCGGCGTTCCATCTCGATGCGGGCAGTTCCACCAACATGCCCAAACAGACGCATGGTCCGGGTGGGAGGTTTCAAAAGGGATCAGGAATCAGATGGCATCGTTGCGATCGTCTCCCGGGTCTTGTTGGGACTCCCGGGCCAGGCTGAGTCTGAGGTCTGAAAGGGGAAACCTCACTGTGGTCACGCCGGCGTGTGTGGTGACCTCCACCGGGTCGGCAAGGCGTCTCAGAAGCGTCAGTATCCCGCTGTTCTCAGCGAGGACATCGGCATGGAAGCCGACGATCCCCTGTTCCCTAGCGACTCCGGCGAGCCTCCGCAGCAGGAAATCCCCGATTCCCCGACGACGGTAGCCTTCTCGGACGACAATACCGATCTCAGCCCACTGAGTTGCTGGATTTCTATGGTAGCGTGCGACGGCGACGAACTGCTGTTCGCCTCCGGCAGGGATGAGGCCCACGAGGGCCATTTCGTCGTGGCAGTCGAGGGTCACGAGCCGCTGGGCCAGTTCGGCTGGAAGGGATTGGAGTCGGCTGAAATACCTCTGGTAGATCGTCGACGGGGAATGGGCGTAGAAGAGCTCCTTGAGATGGCGTTCATCGGTCGGTTGGATTGGTCGAAAATCGACCCGTAGCCCTCCACCGAACTCGTGGGAGATTTCATGTTGCCGAGGATAGGGACGAAGTCCGGCAGGCAGGGCGATCTGGTTCGGGGCCACCAGATATCGGTCTCGTGCCTCCTGGAGGAGGGCTTCCCGGAATCGCGGGTGGGCGATGTGGATGAGGGCGAGGGCGCTCTCACGGACGGTCTTACCGTGGAGATGGGCGATTCCGAACTCGGTGACGACGTAGTGGATGTCCGCCCGGGTGGTGACCACACCGGCCCCACCCATCAGTCGTCCGCTGATCCTTGAAACGGTTCCCTGTCGGCCCGTCGACGGAAGTGCAATGATCGCCTTTCCCCCCTCGCTACGAGCGGCGCCACGCATGAAGTCGGTCTGGCCCCCGAATCCGCTGTAGAACCGGTCGCCGATGGAATCCGCACTGATCTGTCCCGTCAGGTCGACCTCCAGCGCGGAGCTGATGGCCACCATCCGGTTGTTGCGGGCGATCTGGAATGGGTCGTTGGTGAACTCCGTCGGGCGGAACTCGAAGGCGGGGTTGTCGTGGATGTAGTCGTAGAGACGACGGTTCCCGAAGCAGAAGCTGGTGACGATCTTCCCGGGCAGGAGCGTCTTGAGCCTCCCGTTCAGGGCTCCGGACTCGATCAGTGGAAGCACGGCCTCCGTCAGCATCTCGGTGTGCATCCCGAGGTCCTTCTTGTGATGGAGGGCCGCGAGAACGGCGCTGGGGATGGACCCGATTCCCGTCTGCAGGGTGGCCCCGTCCGGAACCAGGGTTTCAATGAACTCGGCGATCTGCAGGGCCTCCTGCGAAGGTTCCTCCGTCGGGTGCTCCAGCACTGGTAGACAACCCTCCACCATCACATCCAGATCTCGCACATGGACGAAGCTGTCCCCCAATGTGCGCGGCATGTTGGGGTTGATTTCGGCAATCACGAGGTCGGCCGACTCGACCGCCGACTTCACTACGTCGACCGATACCCCGTAGCTGCAGAACCCGTGGATATCCGGTGGACTGACCTGGACCAAGGCGATGTCGAGATGCAGTCGACGCTCACGGAACAGACGCGGGATCTCGGAGAGAAAGATGGGGGTGTAGTCGGCCAGTCCGGACTGGACTTGGCTTCGCACGTTCCCGCCGATGAAGAATGAATTCTGCCGGCAGTGGGCCTGGAGTTCCGTCGCGGCGTAGGGCGCAGGTCCGTGGGTCAGGATGTGGAGGATCTCCACGTCGTACACCGCGGGAACCCTTCGTGTAAGGGCTTGGATCAGGGTCTGGGGTGCCGCGCAGCCGGAGCCTACGAAGATCCGCATCCCACTGCGGAGTCGAGCTAAGCGTCATCGGCAGAAACTGGGGTCGGCGGTGCAACACTCACCCGTCCAACAATGGTCCTGGATGGACCCCTGACAAGTACAGGAGGCGGTCAGCGGGAACGTCGGCGGGAGGTCTCCGGTCGAGCCCGACTCACTCGAAGCCGCGATCGAACATGGGGATCACGAACCGGTAGAAGACCGCGGCGACCATGAGGATGAGAGCAGCCTGGTAGAGGTTGAATTTCCTGGAGGCGAGATTGTCCGGGATCTCGTCGAACCAGACCTTGGCCTTCTCGGCGAAGGTGCGTCGGCTGGAAGATCTGCCACCCGTTGGTCGCGACCCCGGGCGACGTGGCCCTGGAAGCGGAGCACTGGTCCTGCCTTTGTTTTCCAAACCCATCTGATTCATCAAAGGGAAGTCCTGTCGAAAAGCAACGCCTCAGGAACGTGCGGGGGGGGGCGCTGGCCGTCGGGCGGGGGGAGCTGCGTTTTTGCTGAGCTCCTGAATTGACCCGCGGCCGGTGAGCGCTTAGAGGGTCTCCTTCCACTCCCATGAAATCTCTCCGATCCCGCCCCTGGGCTCCATTTTTGGCCGCCCTTGTCCTGCTGCTCCCCTCCACTCCGGTCTCCGCCGAGACCCCGCCCGCGGGTTTCTCCCCGCTGTTTAATGGAAAGGATCTGACGGGGTTCCGTGGTGGTGACACCTATGACCACCGAAAGCTGCTGTCTCTCCCCGAGGCCGAGCGCAAGGCATTGATCGACAAGTGGACCGCCTCGATGCTCGAAGTGAATCCCAAGTCCGGAAAGCCGCACTGGTACTTTGAAAGCGGGGAGCTGGTGAACGATGGCCTCGGGGCGTATGCGACGACCGAGAAGGACTACGGCGATTTCGAGCTGCTGATCGACTACAAGACGGTCCCCAAGGCCGACTCGGGAATCTACCTGCGCGGAGTCCCTCAGGTACAGATCTGGGATTCGACGGAAAAGGAGAAGTTCAACATCGGCGCCGACAAAGGCTCGGGAGCGCTCTGGAACAACTCCCCGGGTGCCCCGGGCAAGGATCCGTTGGTCCTGGCCGACAAGCCGTTCGGACAATGGAACCAGTTCCGCATCATGATGGTGGGATCGCGGGTCAGTGTCTGGCTCAACGGCAAGCAGGTCGTGAAGAACGCCGTCATGGAGAACTACTACGACCGCAAGCTGCCCGTGCCGGTGAAGGGTCCGATCCAGCTCCAGACCCACGGTGGGGAGATCCGGTGGCGCAACGCGTTCGTCCGCGAGATCCCGCCGGCCGAGGCTGACCGCATTCTGTCGAAGGACGGCGAATCCGGGTTTACGCCACTCCTCAACGGTCGTGATCTCAAGGGTTGGGCGGGTCCGCTGGACAACTACGAGGTGGTCGACGCCGCTGTGAAGTGCAAGGCGGGCAAGGGGGGGACGATTTACACGGAGAAGGAGTACGGCGATTTCGTCGTGCGCCTCGAGTACAAACTTCCGCCCGGCGGCAACAACGGACTTGCCATCCGCTATCCTGGAAAGGGGGACACCGCCTACGAGGGCATGTGTGAGCTCCAGGTCTTGGATGACAACTACGAAAAGGTCACCAACTCCAAGATCGACCCCCGGCAGGCCCATGGTTCGGCCTACGGCATGGCCGCCGCCGCGCGTGGCTTCCAGAGACCTCCAGGTGAGTGGAACTACGAGGAGGTCACGGTCAAGGGCTCGAAGATCCGAGTTGAGCTCAACGGCTTCGTCGTCCTCGACACCGACCTGTCCCAGATCAAGGAATATCTCGCGAACTCCCCCCATCCGGGCAAGGACCGGGTTCGCGGTCACTTCGGCTTCGCCGGGCACAACGATCCGGTGATGTTCCGAAACGTCCGCCTGCGCGAGCTGTGAGCCCGAAGGAGGGCCCGTTTCGGTTTGAGCCTCCCGTGCTGTGGATCACGGGAGGCAATGGTCTCATTGGACGCTACCTTGCCGTTCAGGCCCGGGTTCGATGGCCTCAGTGCCGGATCGTTCCCATGGGTCGCCCCGCGATCGATCTGACCGATTTTGACCTGATCACCCGCCGGTTCTCGGAGGACCGTCCCTCGGCCGTCCTCCATTGCGCTGCCATGAGCCGGTCACCGGCCTGTCAGGCGGACCCCCCCGGGGCCTGGCTCCAGAATGTCGAGGTCACCCGGCATCTTGTCGGCCTCTGCCGGGGTGTCCCCTTCGTCTTCTTTTCCACCGATCTGGTGTTCCGTGGGGATCGAGGGGGGCTGGACGAGATATCAGGACCCGATCCGATCTCGGTCTATGGCAAGACCAAGCTCGAGGCCGAGGGAGTTGTCCGGCACCTCGATCGGCATCTCATCATCCGGACTTCGTTGAACTATGGGCATTCGTCCTCGGCGGATCGGGCCTTCAATGAGGAGATGGTGCAGGCTTGGAGATCGGGTCGAACCCTCAGGCTCTTCACCGACGAATATCGGACCCCGATCGCCGCCTCCGAGACGGCTCGTGCGGTGCTCGACCTGGTGACGATCGGTGCCTCCGGCATCGTTAACGTCGCAGGCCGGGAACGTCTGTCCCGATGGGAATTGGGAGGGCTGATCGCAGGACTGCATCCGGGTCTGGAGGCCCGGATCGAGGCCACCTCTCTCCGGGATTATCAGGGTCCCCCGCGGGCGCCGGATGTCACATTGGACTGTGGAAAAGCGGAGGGCTTGCTGGGGCGTTCGATGCCTCGATTCAGTGACTGGCTCCGCGAATCCGGGCCCGGGTCCTGAGGAGGATGCATGGCGTACCGAGGCAGACTGGCGCCATCCCCCACCGGATACCTCCATCTGGGGCATGCGCTCACCTTCTGGGTGGCCGCGGAGCGTGCCCGGACGCACGGCGGGGAGTTGATCCTCCGCATGGATGACCTGGATCAGTCCCGGTCCCGGCCCGAGTTTGTCGCGTGTGCCGTCGAGGACCTCCGGTGGTTTGGACTCTCCTGGTCCGAGGGGCCAGACCGTGGGGGTGCATTCGGTCCCTATTCCCAAAGCGCCAGGACGGATCGATATGCGGAAGCTCTGAAAACCCTTCTGGAACGGGGATTCCTGTTTTCGTGCCACTGCTCCAGGAGAGACATCCGGTCAGCGATCCAGGCTCCCCATGCCGCGGATGATGAACCGGTCTATCCGGGAACGTGTAGGACCCGGGCACCTCGGGAGGCCCCTCTGACTCGGGGCGTCACGTGGCGATTTCGCGTCCCAGATGGGGAGAGGATCGGTTTTGTCGACCAGTGCCGGGGGGCAGTCGACTGGGTCGCGGGTCGGGATTTCGGGGATTTTGTCGTGTGGAGGGCGGACGGCGTCCCGGGATATCAGCTGGCCTGTGTGGTGGACGATGCTGCGATGGGGATCACCGAGGTGGTACGGGGCGAGGATCTCCTGCTCTCGACCGCACGGCAGCTGCTGCTCTACCGCGCCCTGGGCCTGGCACCGCCCGGCTTCTTCCACAGTCCCCTCATGACCGACGACCGTGGTGTCCGATTGGCGAAGCGTCATGCCGCCCTCGGACTCCGCCAGCTCCGGGAGGCGGGGCGCTCCGCGGAGGAGCTTCGCCAGCTTCCGGCGTTCCGGGACCTCCTAGATCGTGGATCGAAGGCCGGAGCTGCACTGAAACGCCCGTGATCCAGATTCCTGAACATCATCCGTTGCACGGGAATCGATCAGCACCACATGATGGCGAAAATGGCGAGTATTGTCACGCGCACGGGAGATGCCGGTCACACCGGTCTGATGTATAATCGACGGATCTCAAAGGCTCATCCACGCGTCGAGGCCTACGGCACGGTGGATGAACTCAACGCGGCTCTCGGGACGGTCAGAGCCGCCGGTGCCACCGCGTTTCTGTCGGATCGGATCCTCGTCATCCAAGGCGATCTGGTCGTTCTGATGGGTGAGCTGGCGACCGGGGTCGAGGACCTTGAACGCTATGTAAAAGGCGGATTCAAGCTCGTGTGCGCCGATCACGTCGGGAAGCTCGACGGGATGGTGGCTGACCTGGAAGCGCAGGCCATTTCCTACAATGGCTGGGCGACTCCAGGAGCCAATTCCGTGGCGGCCGCCCTGGATGTGGCCCGAACCACCTGTCGCCGTGCCGAACGGCGTGTCGTGGCCCTGCATGAGGCTGGTCAGCTCAGGAATGATGAGATTGTCGTGTTCCTGAACCGTCTCAGCGATCTCCTCTGGCTGATGGCGCGGTGGTCCGAGACCCCTCGATCCTCGACCTTGGCCTGATTGCGCGCAGCTTGAGGGGTGCCGCTTGCGTGGCTTCAGGAGAGCGGCCTGCCGCCTGTTCCCGTGGGTGGGTTCGTGGGTTCGCGTCACTTCCCTAGAAAAATCTCGCGCTCCAGCCCCTCGGTGGCCTCTGCTATCCGTTTATGTTCGTGCGTTGGATCGTGGTGGCGTGGGTGGGCTTCGCTTCGGCGTTGGCCCAGGAGCCAGACCCCACGTTGGCAGTCCGGCAAAAGGCCCTCGAGGCGGTCAAGATGGGCCAGTTGACCAATGCCATCACGGTGGTGAGCGATGCGATCAAGACCCATTCCCAGGAGCCGCGCCTATGGAATCTAAGGGCCCAGATTCGGTCGCTTTCGGGGGACTCCTCGGGTGCCGTTTCCGATCTTTCCGAAGGAATCCGTCTGAACCCCAAGTCAGCCCTGCTGCACCAGGATCGAGCCATGGAGCGGTTCAAGATGGGACAGATCCCGGAA
>SYEM01000186.1 GCA_005801385.1 Verrucomicrobiales bacterium
CCGCGGCCAAAGATGAAGGGATCGCCTCCCTTGAGCCGGACCACCACGCAACCCTCACGCGCCTTGGCGACGAGCAGTCGATTGATGTCGTCCTGCGGCATCGCATGGTGGCCGGCGCGCTTCGCGACCGAGATGCATTCGGCGTCGGCTGGGACCCGACGCAGCAGGCCGGGGTGGGCGAGGGCGTCGTGCACCACCACCTGGGCCTGGGCGAGCAGCTCGGCACCGCGCAAGGTCAGTAGGCCGCCATCACCGGGACCCGCACCGACCAGATAGACCATTCCAGAGGACTTCATGAGCCGGCGACGGTACCGATCGGCGATTCGGAGCACAATCGGGCTCAGCCGACGCTTGTCCCCGAAGTGCCGGCCGCTACATTCACCCGCCACCCGATGTCGACGGTCCAGAAAGCGCTCAAGATGGTCGCCTGTCCGCACTGCGGATCGAAGGTGTTCATCCCGGGATCCCTTGCCCCGCTGGAGCGGACAGCCTGCTCCAAGTGCCAAGGCTCCCTCATGATGCCGATGATCCTCCGGCAGTTCGAGCTGCGGTCGGAGATCGCCTCGGGAGGCATGGGCACCGTGTACCGGGCGTGGGACAACACTCTCGGCCGCGAGGTGGCGGTGAAGCTGATGAAGCAGGAGCTGGTGAACGACGAGGACGCCGTCAACGCCTTCGCCGCGGAGTCCAGGGCCTGCGCCCAGCTCAACCACACCAACATCATCCACATCTACACCTTCGACCAGGAGGGCGACCACCGGTACCTCGTGATGGAACTGGCCGACGCCGGGAGTCTGGACGGGAAGATCGAGGCCGAGCAGCGCGTCTCGGAGCTCGAGGTCCTCGACATCGGCATCAAGGTCTCCAGCGCCCTGGCCACTGCCCTGAAGCACGGCCTGCTGCACCTCGACATCAAGCCCGGCAACATCCTGTTCAACAGCGACGGGGAACCCAAGCTGGTGGACTTCGGGCTCGCGCGGAAGGCGGATGCCGACAAGGACTACTACGCTCCGGTCTTCGGCACTCCCTTCTACATCGCCCCGGAACGGGTCCAGCAGACCGGCGAGAGCTTCCTCAGCGACGAGTATTCGCTGGCGGGAACCCTGTACCACGCGTTGGTCGGGCGGGTCCCGTTCGACGCACCGACCGTCGACGAAGTCGTGGCGGCCCAGATCCACACGGCGCTCACGCCCCCCATCCAGGTCGCGCCCGACGTCTCCCAGCCCACGAGCGACGCCCTCGTCCGGGCCATAGCTAAGGATCCCAAGGACCGGTTCGCGAGCTATGAGGAGTTCCGGATGGCCCTGGAGGCCGCGCGGAGCCAGCTGCTCATCCGGACTCTGACCGGGGCCGCACCGGAGCCCGTCCCCGAGGCGGCTCCCACCGAAGCACGACGCTGGTGGCGCCGCTGAGACTCCCCATGAGAAACCCCATCATCGTCGCCCTCGACGTCCCCTCCGCCGACATCGCCGTGGACCTCTCACGGAAGGTCGCCCCGTTCGTCGGCGCCGTGAAGGTGGGCAAGGAACTCTTCGTCTCGGCCGGACCCGACATCGTCCGGCGCCTCCGCGACACCGGTGCGGCGGTGTTCCTCGACCTGAAGTTCCACGATATCCCCAACACGGTCGCCAAGGCGGTCGCCGCCGCCGTCCGCCTGGACGTCCAGATGCTCACCCTCCATTGCAGCGGGGCGAGCGCGATGCTGAAGGCCGCCGAACAGGCCGCCCAGAACACCGCCGCCGAATGCGGCCGACCCGCGCCCCTGGTGCTGGGGGTGACGGTCCTGACCAGCATGGATTCCGCGGCGCTGGCCGAACTGGGCGGCGAGATCGATCCCGCCCGTCAGGTCGAACGCCTGGCCCGACTCGGCGTCGATGCCGGACTCCGGGGCCTGGTCTGCTCCCCGCTTGAGCTTCCGATTCTGCGGCGGATCCTCCCGGCAGAGGTCCAGCTGGTGACCCCGGGGATCCGCACGGGTTCCGAAGGGGCCGATGACCAGAAGCGCACGCTGAGTCCCGAGGAGGCCATCGCAGCCGGGGCCTCCTGGCTCGTCATAGGACGCCCCATCTACGCCGCGGCCGACCCCGCCGAGGCGGCGCGCCGGATCCTCGAGCGCATTCCGGGAGCCTAGCTCCCTCACTCCAGGGAAAAGGCACCCTCAGTGCCTCGTCATGGACGCCCTCACTGCGGTGCGGATCACCGGGGTCGCTTGCCGATCGACCTCAGGAACGCCACGCCATTCGGAGCGGTGATGATCAGTGCCTGCCACTGCCGCAGTCGGTTCGCGTCGTCGATGTTCTCCAAATACCGGTTCCAAGAAGGTTTCCAGTCCGGGAATCGGGCCGAGACGAGCGCCTTCAACGCCTCCTCCCATCCCAGGCGAACTCCGTCCTGTCGCCCCCTTTCAAGGCCTTGCTCCAGGCCTTCGCGGCGGGCATGGCGCTCGAATGTCGTCAGATAGGTCATGGGTATGTCTCCTTCACTCTGTCTGAACTGCTCCAGAAATAGACGCTCCTCAGCCTCGGGCAATGGAATCGACCCATCCATCACCCGCGTCAACACCAGCCTCTGCTCCTCACCGTAGCGCTTCGACTCCAAGAGCTCAGCCATCCGGCGGAACAGCGCCAGCTTCGCCTCCCGACGCGCCACCGGGTCGTTCCGATGTCGTCGCGTGACCCGCTCCGCCAGGATCACCAGGCTCACAGGGTTCGGGTTCGACTCCAGCTCGACATCGGTGAAGTCCGCCAGCTTGCAGATCGGGAATTCAAACCGGGTTCCAACTCCCGCGATCCCGCGCTTCAGCCCGGTCGGACGCCACTTCGGATCCGGATCCGCCAGGATCGCCAAGCTGATGACCGGCCGACCGAACCGTCGGACCAATGCTGAGTGGTAGAAGAGCATCCGGTACTCGAACCGGGGAACCTTGCTGCGCTGAACCTCCATGTGGACCAGCACCCCGTCGCGATCCTGGTTCTTGACGGGAACCTCCGCCAGAAGGTCTACATGTTGTCGGGGTCGTGGGGAGGACCCAACGTCTCCCGCAGTTCCTTGTCGAGGAACCGGACCTTTTGTGATCGATCAACGGCCCCGGCCAAGGCGGAATCGAACCACTCGAGAGACTCCGGAAAGAACCCCATGAGGGTCTCCTTCCAGATCGCATCGAAGTCCGGTCCCGGCTGCTCCATCCGTCCAGTCTGGCAGATGCGCCGACCCATCCACCATCGCCAGATCTAGGGATCAGAAGAAGTGGACTCCATCGGAGCCATGCAGGTGGGAATGGGGATGTCTTGTAGGTAAAATCGATTGCCGAGCACTCCTTCGCCCGATGATCCAAGGCTCCACACCCTCCGCCGATCCCAGACCGGCTCTTCTACGTCACCCGATATTCCCGGAATCCGGTTTCCTCTCCGCAGCACGCGGTGCGTCAGGCCACCCGCCCTGAGATGGGGATGGCCGTGCGCCCTTCCCTGGCGAAGGATCGCCGGCATGCCCCGCCTCACCCGACGCCGATTCATAGGAAACTCCCTCGGAGGAGGTCTCGCCGTGGCCTGCCTGCCCGAGGCCATCGCCAGATCCACCCCAAGTCCCGACACCATCCCCCCTCACCAATCCCAGTCCGTACCGGGGATCCATGGATATGCAGACTCCCACTCCCTCGTTGCCGGAAAGACGCTCCGCTTTCGCCTCAGCACCGATCGCCCCCATCGGATCCGGATCTGCCGACTGGGCCACGGAGTGGACGATCCAGGCACGGACACCGTCCTGGTCGAGTCGGAGGTCCTGCCCGCTCACCCGCAACCGATCCACCCAGGCTCCTACGTCCACATTCCAGAATCCCTCGTCCGGCCCATCCGGGAACTGACCCTCGAGGCGTGGGTACGACCCTGGTCCCTCGACAGGCTCCAGGGAATCCTCAGCCAGGAGGACAAGGAGGACTCCAACGGGTTCGCCCTCGGGATCGGCAAGGACGGCTATGTTGGATTCTACCTCGGGGATGGCGTCTCGCCGGACGAGGACGTGGTGCATAGGACCCCGTCCGGTGTGCTGAAACGCGGACAGTGGCACCATCTGGTGGCCACCTTCGACGGAACCACCAAGCGGATCCATGTGGACGGGATTCTCGGGGGGGAGTGGGCCTTCAGGAACTCGTTCCGGACCGGAACCCATCCGCTTCGACTCGGTGCCATGGGGGAGCGCGGCGCCGCGGTCCGCTTTATGGATGGGGACCTCGCCATGGTCGTCCTGCGCAGTGCGGCCCTGTCCCCGGAGGAAGTCCAGGAGCGCTGGCTCCAACGCGGCCTGAAACCCGCCACCGGGCGATCGATCCTCGGGTGCTGGACCTTTTCGGAGGAGACGGGTGGACGGGTGGCCGACAGCTCCGTCCACCGGCGACACGGCCGCCTCATCAACCGAGGCACCTGGATGATCGGCGGCCCCTCCTTCGTCGCCGATGTCGCCCGCTTCGGGGGATACGACCCTCGACGGGATCCGAACCGCGGCCACGGCATCCGGCTCGCCTCCGACGACCTCTATGACTGCCGCTGGGATCCCACCTTCTCCTGGACCGCTCCAGGGACGACCCGGCCGGGGATCCATGTCGCGCGCGTGATCCCGGAGGGTCCGGGGCGCCCCTACGACATCACCTTCCTCGTCCGAGCCCCACGTCAGAGACGCGTGCAGGACCTGCTGGTGCTGTGCTCCACCAACACCTGGCGGGCCTACAACGGGGCCCCGTTCGGCATCCTACCCGAGACGCTTCATGCGGTGATCGGCACGGATGGACCGCGGAATTCCCCCGGCGACCCGCCGGCCTACAACCTCTACCGGCGACATGCCGCCGGACAGGGCACCTACCAGGTTGGCCTGAGGATGCCGTGGCCGGTGGCCGGCCCGTACGTCCTGTACGGGGGCACGACCCGCTACTCCCATCTGATGAGGGCGGAACGGTTCCTCCACACCTGGCTGGAACGGGATGGATACCGCTTCGATGTCGCCGCAGATGATGACCTCCATCGGGATCCGGACCTCCTCCGCCGATACCGAGTGGTAGTCCTCAACGGCCACAGCGAATACTGGTCGCTCCCCATGCTGTCCGGACTCGAGGCCTTCCTGCGATCAGGAGGCCGGCTTGCGGTGCTCTCCGGCAACTCGCTGTTCTGGCGCGTCGGTTTCAATGCCGATGGCACGGTGATGGAATGCCGGAAGGTCGATGCCCCCGGCAACCAGATGGAGCCGTGGGAACGGGGTGAATGTTGGCACAGTGGGGACGGGCTGCGCGGTGGACTTCTGCGCGACTGTGGTCATCCAGGCTGGCGGTACGTCGGACTGGAGACACTCGGATGGAACAACCAGGACAATCCACGGAACTTCGGCCCCTACATCGCCGGCACCTCGGATCACCCGCTGTTCCACCACCCCGAGGAGACCGGCATCCGCCCCGGCGACCGGTTCGGTCAGGGACCCGATGGCTCCGTGCCCCTCGCGAACGGTCACGAATTCGACCTGAGACTCTCCACCCTGGCACGTCTGCAGGAACTCCCGAATCCCCCTGGCGTGTCCATGCCTCCGGATCCCGAGGGGATGGTGGCGCTCGCAAACGGAGTCATCCCCTGGGCGGAGGGAGGATCGGCGTTCGACTACTTCTTCCGTCCGATCCGTCCGAAGACCGACCAGGGAGGCGAGATGATCAACTGGGAACGTCCGGAGGGAGGGACCGTGTTCAATGCCGGCAGCATCGGCTCCGGCTGGGCCCTCTCGGTCGATCCGAGGTTCCAGGCGCTGATGCGGAATGTGCTGGCCCGGTTCGGGGTCCGGCCCGCCGAACCCCGAGACGGGTTCAGCCCACCCAGAACCAGTGGATGAATCCGCAGTCGTCGCACACGAGACACTGGACCTGCCGATCGACCCACTCCGGATTCATCGTGGTGACCATCGCCGTGTCCACATGGGATCGACGGCGGTGGAACATTTCGGCGCTGCACATGAGACATTTCAGCCGGCGCCCGTTGAGCTCAACCGGGGTGGCATCGGTCTTGAGGGAGGTCAGGGACATGGGAGTCGTTGGATGGACCCCCGGCACGGATCATCCCGTCGGCACACCACGCCACGCGTGGCACCAACCGGGTGAAAAACCTTGGGGGACTGTCGCCATGGGTGCCAGAGACCTCGTCCATTGGGAAGCCTGAGATTGCGCCCAGGGGAGACCCCTCCCTGTCCCTGGGCGGTTCTCGGCGGTTCTCGGACCTTCCCTCGCCTTCCAGGGACCGATAGGTTGCCGGTCCAGTGAACGACGACGGCACACGGGCGGTGAGGACGGTGATCGGACTCTTTGTCGGCACCCTCTTCTTCTACATCACCGTCTACGGCGGGTGCATGGCGTACCGCCGCCAGGGCGGACCATGGGTCATCACCCAGGACAAGCTGCCCGATGGCACCCCGATCGTCCGGATCGAGCACCATCGGATCCTCTCGAATGCCCCCGTGACCCTCCGGTTTCCCGGCGAGACCGCGCCGGCCCGCTTCACGAACCATCCCCTGCTCCGGATCTATTCCCAGCCGAACACCAATGCCCTGCCCTACGGCCCGGTGGTGTTCCTCGACACCACCTTCCTGCCTGGGAATGTGACTCTCGACGTGTTCGGTCACCTCGTGGAGATGATCCCGAGGACGCTCTTCATCGACGGCAAGGACGTGGGCTGGAACCCGGGCACCAACATCACCGTCTCGCCCGACTACAAACTGCCCGTCGAGGTCCGTCCAAAGCCCAAGAAGCGCTGATCCGGGAATCCCGACCAGGCCCGACGTTCCCTCGTCTTCCGACTCAGCGTGGATCCCTCGCGATCCACCGTGTGAGCCACGGATCCAGGCGGGACAGGATCCACCAGGACAGGCGGTCTTTCAGCCGATCCCCGATCGACCGGGACCGTGCCCACGACTCGAGATCCACCGGCCGACTGTGGGCGACCAGTTCCTCGGCCACCCTCCAGCCCCGACGAACGACGTCGGACTGAGTGATCCGAAGCATCACCTCGTGGTTGATGTGGAGGCTGCGGGTGTCGAGGTTCGACGAGCCCACACAGACCGAACGCTCCGTGAGGTAGAGCTTCGCATGGAGGATCTGCGGCTGGTACTCGAGGATCTCGATGCGGCTCCAAAGGAAGCGGGAATAGAGATGCCGGGCAGCCCGCCGGGCGATCGGGACGTCGGAACGCCCAGGCACCACGATCCGGACCCGGGCGCCCCGGGCTGCCGCGCCCCAAAGCCATCGACGGATGGCCCGGCCCGGGAGGAAATAGGCCACGACCAGCAGGATGTCCCCCGCCGATCGCCAGTCGTCCCGGAGCACGCGTTGGAGGGAGCCCCTGAACGGACCCGGCCCCGAGGCCAGCAGCTGGACGTCGGAGGCGATCTTCCTAGGGAGGGCGCGTCGCCCGCGGACCAGCAGATTCCTCAACCGCGAACCCGAGACCGCGAGGCCCCACATCCGGTCGAAATCCGCAGCGAGCGCCCGCACCGGTTCCCCTGTCACGGAAAGTCCGACATCCGCCCAACCCCGGTCGACGCCATCCCCGGAGTATTCCTCGGCAATGTTGAATCCGCCGAGACCCGCCACCTGATCATCCACGACGACCAGCTTCCGATGGTTCCGGATCGGCAGACGATGGAACCCCGAGGCGTTGAACCACCGGACCTGGCCCCCGGCACCGATCAGGTCCTCCCAGAACCCCGGCGGAAGGGCCGACGAACCGACTCCATCGAGCAGCACCCGGACCCCGACACCCCGGAGCGCCGCCAGCGTCAGGGCGCTCGCAACCGCCCGTCCGATCGCGTCCGGCATCAGGATGTAGACCTCGAGCCGGATCGACACCCGGGCCTCGTTGATCGATCTCAGGAGCCGGGTGAAGAACTCCCGCCCCGTCGCGACCCAGTCGTAGGCCCCGGATTCAGGGACCGGGGTCATGACCCTCAAGCTTCGAAAGGAGCCACTTGGCCCGTCGGACCCAGACCTTCTCCCGCTGCCGGTCAAAACGCGGGGCATGGGCATCGTCATTGACCACTTCCTGGAGTTCCTGCCGCGCCCGAGCGAGGTCGCCGCGCTTCTGAAGCAGTTCGGCATATTGGACCTTGGCCCGGGCATAGCTGTGGCTCACGAGCACCTGTTCCCACTCGCGGATCGCGGCATCGGTCTCTCCCACGGCCGTCAGGGCCTCGGCCAGTGCCGTCCGGGTCTGGCCATAGTCGTGCTTCGGATCCGACCGGAGCACCGACTCGAGGAGCGGGCGCGCCTCGGCAGGACGTTGCTGTCGGAGCAGACACAGACCGAGATGGGCCTGGGCCTCGAGATCCTCGGCGTCCCGCTGCAGTGCGGCCCGATAGCTCTCCTCGGCCAACGCCAGTTTCCCCTGCTCCAGGTAGATGTCGGCGAGATCGAGGTGATCCCGGGCGTGGTCGAGGTTGTAGATCCGGCCCTTGAGCACCTTGATGCGACGCCGGGTCTTGGATCCCGGCCACTCCCAGCCCGCACCCCCGCCACCGCCCCCACCCGACGCAGGACCCTCCTGGCGATACACCATGAGCCAGTAGAAGAGGGCGCTCAGGACCGAGAAGAAGAAGATGAAGATCGCCCAGATCCACTCCCGGCGACGCACGGCGTCGATGAACATCCACAGCTGGAACGGAAGGAAGATCCAGAAGACGGGTTCCGAGAAGACCACCCACGGATTGGTCAGGATCTGGTACATCGTGTGTGCCACGAGGCTGGTGTCCGGCCGTCGCCTTGGCAAGGAACCGGAACAGCCGACGTCGGGGTCCGATCGCTGGCGCCGCATGAGGGATAGCCCACGGGTGTCCCGCGCGATCCGGGAAAAACTTTGACCCGACGGCACCCGGCTGGAAACGTCTCGCACACCGACATGACTCCGAACCGAATCCTCCCCGATCTCCAATCCTCCCTCCTCGTCGAAGACGTCCGACAGGAAGCCTCCGGCAACCTCATCCTCGTGGGCGTGCTCGGCGTCATCCGGGTCCCGCAGGTCCCGATTGCCGCACCCAAGGTCTGCGTGGTGAACCGCTGGTGCTCCGGCATCGGCCAGTTCACCGAGCAGGTGCGGATCGTGGCGCCGGACGGCCAGCAGGTGCTCCGCAAGAGCAATGCGAAGTTTGCGCTGCCCGATCCGACCCAGACCGCCACCCTCGTCAGCGTCTTCCCTGGAATCGAGTTTCCGGTGGCCGGAGTCTACCACGTCGAAATCCTCGTCGACGACGTCATGAAGGTCCGGTTCCCGGTGCCCGTCATCGTCGTCCAGCAGCCGCCGGCCGCCCAGTAAGATCGACCTGAACTTCTGAAACGAAAGGGCCCGTCCGATCCAGAGTCGGACGGGCCCTCTGTCTTCGGGGTGGATGCAGCAAGGTGGACGTGTCCCCGGCCTCGGCCGTAGTCTGGAACCATGGACGGCGAGCAAGGAACCGCTCAGGGCTCCACCTCCTGGGTAGCCCGGCTGGGGGCCTGGCAACCCTTCACCGGGCCCGGGTTGGCGGCCTTCGCACGCACCAATGGCACCCGCCTCCTCCTGTTCCACTTCGCCGCGTCCCTCGTCACATCGGCTGCCGTGATCTGGAGCCTTCAACTGGCCTGGGTGCCGGTGGTCCGGGACGCGGTCGAACAGCTACCCGACTCGGGCGCAGAGATCCGTGCAGGACGACTTCAGTGGTCGGGCGAACCGGAACGCCTCCTTTCGGAACGCCCCAAGCTCGCCATCGCCATCGACGCCGGGGAAGGACCCGGACTCGGCCAGAGTGCGGACCTGCAGGTCGAGCTGCGCCCGGACTCGGTCCATCTCCGCGGAATCCTCGGACATGTCACGGTGCCCTACCCTCCCGGACTCGAGCTGCCACTGGACCGGACCCGGGCTTCGGCGGCCTGGGGGGCATGGCTCCCGCCCTTCCTGGCACTCGGGGGCGGAGCGGCCCTGGCCATCTCCCTGCTGGGCGGCTGGGTTCTGGCTACCCTCCACGCCCCCGGTCTCGCCTTCATGGGGTGGATCTCACGACGGCACCTCGGCCTCATGGGAGCCTGGAAGCTCGCCCTCGCAAGCCTCTTCCCGGCCGGCCTTGTATTCGATGGCGCGCTGCTCCTCTACGCCAGCCACTGGATCCGCCTGCCGACCCTCGTCGCGGTCCTGCCCATCGCCCTGCTGACGGCCTGGATCGCCATGCTCCGGGGCATGGCCTGCCTCCCGGCGATTCCAAAGGAACCGGGAACCCCCCAGCCAAACCCCTTCGGCGGAATCCGTGGGACCGACCCCGGCCGGACCCCCTCCAAGCACAGCAACCCCTTCGGTTGACAGCCCATGCGCCACTTCTTCACCGGCCCCTTCATCAAGACCGACCTGCTCGTGACCTGGCTCGAGAAGCACGGCCTCGACGCCCGCATGGAGCCGGTCGACCCCGCCGCGGATGAGCTCGACCTCAGCCGGGAGATGCGGGTCCTGGTCGCGGAGACCGACTACGACCGGGCCTACCAGCTCTTCTTCGAGGAACGACAGGACGAACTATGAACCCCCAGGACCTTTCAGGACGGATCGACCGGATCGAGGCAAGTCTTGCCCACCTTGACCGGTTGGTGGAGCAGCTCAACGACGCCCTCGTGGAGCAGGGACGACACCTCGTCCGACTCCAGAAGCGCGTTGACCAACTGGCGGAGAGCATCGAGTCCCGCGACGCGGCCAGCAACCCCATGCCGATCGAGCGTCCGCCCCACTACGGACGCTGACAGCGGCAGCTCCGCCACCTGCTGAGGAAATCGGTGGGCGTAACGCCCCGTCCCGGCCAGACTCCCACCATTCCGTGAAACACCTCTCCGCACTCTTATTCCTCATCGTCGCCCTGCTTCCCGCACGGGCCGAGAAGACGATCGTCCTCATCGCCGGCTCCGCCAGCCACGGCAAGGGCGAGCACGAGTTCCGCGCCGGTGCCCTGCTCCTGGCCGACGCCCTCAATGCCAACGGATACAAGACCCTGGTCGCCAGCAACGGCTGGCCCGCGGATCCGTCCATCCTCCAGAAGGCCGACGCCATCCTGCTCTTCGCCAACGGCGGCGAAAGCCACCCCGCGATCAAACCCGACCGTATGAAGCTCCTCGATAACCTCGCCGCCAAGGGAGTCGGCATCGGCGCCGCCCACTACGGTGTCGAGGTCCCGAAGGGCGATCCCGGCGCAGCGATGCTCCGCTGGACCGGTGGGTACTTCGAGACGTTCTGGAGCGTGAACCCGACCTGGACCGCCACCTTCAAGGAATTCCCCGAACATCCGGTCGCCCGCGGCCTGAAACCGTTCTCCATCGAGGACGAGTGGTACTTCCACATGCGGTTTGTCCCCGACATGAAGGGCGTGACACCCATCCTGAGCGCCGTCGCCCCGGCGGAGACGATGCAGCGCGGAGACGGTCCCCACTCCGGCAACCCAGCCGTCCGCGAGGCGGTCAAACGGGGTGAACCCCAGGTGCTGATGTGGACCTACAACCGTCCCGGTGGCGGACGTGGCTTCGGCTTCACCGGCGCCCACTTCCACAAGAACTGGGGCAACGAAAGCTTCCGCAAGGCCATGCTCAACGCCCTGGTCTGGATCTCCGGCGACGCGATCCCGAAGAACGGCATCCCATCGACCGTGACCGCGGACCAACTGGCCCGGAACCAGGATCCCAAGTAGCGGCTCTTCCCCACCGCCTCCGTCGGATCCCATGAAGCCCCACTGCCTCGCCACGTTCGCCGGCGGCCTTCTGCTGGCGGCCGTCCAGGCCGCCGAGACTCCGGCACCCACGATCCCCACCACAGGGTTCTCGGGACTCGACGGCTACCGGCGCTCCCGCATTGCGGTGTTCACCGATGACTATGGCGAACTCGGACGCTATCGCGCGGACAACGCCAAGGTGAAAGCCCGGGCGGAGTCCCATCGGGTCGTCTTCTTCGGCGACTCCATCACGGACGGCTGGAACCTCGGAAATTATTTTCCAGGGAAGCCCTACGTGAACCGCGGGATCGGAGGGCAGACCACCTCGCAGATGCTGGTCCGGTTCCGACAGGACGTAATCGACCTGAAGCCCGAGGCGGTCGTGATCCTCGCGGGCAGCAATGACATCGCCGGGAACTCGGGTCCCATCCGCGACGACGACATCGAGGCCAATCTCGCGAGCTTCATCGACCTCGCCCGGTCTCACGGCATTCGGGTCGTGGTGGCTTCGGTAATCCCGGTCCACAACCACAACCCGCGCGCCCAGGAACTCTTCGACCAACGTCCCCCGGCACGGATCCGAACCCTCAACGAACGGATCCAGAAGCTCTGCGCTCGGGAGAAGGTGGCGTACCTCGACTACTTCGGGGCGATGGTCGACGCCAACGGACTGCTCCGGAAGGAACTGGCCGACGACGGTCTGCACCCCAACGACGCCGGCTACCGGGTCATGGCCCCGCTGGCAGAGGCGGCGATTGCCCAGGCCACGGGGCGCTGATCGTTGACACCCCCTGCCCCTGCGGCAGCGGTAGAAAGACCCAGAAGTGGTGCCAGGCCTGGCGGCCCATCGACCCGCTGGGCAGGCCCTTCGATTCGTCACAGAATCCGGAACACTTCGGCAGCGGCAGCAACCGTCGCGCGAAGGTCCTCCTCCGTGTGGGCGGTCGACAGGAACCCGGCCTCGAACTGGCTCGGAGCGAGGTAGACGCCGCGCTCCAGCATCCCATGGAAGAACCGGGCAAACCGGGACCGGTCGCTCGTCAGGGCGTCCGTGAGATTCCAGACCGGCCGGTCCGTGAAGTAGACGCAGAACATGGAGCCGATCCGACGGAACTGGACCGGAACCCCTGCGGATCGCGCAGCCGCCCCCATCCCCTCCTCGAGCAGCCGCCCCAGGGCTTCCAGTCGCGGATACGCGTCGACGCGGGCGAGTTCATCCAGAGCCGCGATACCCGCCGCCATGGCCAAAGGGTTCCCGCTCAAGGTCCCCGCCTGATAGACGGGCCCAAGCGGGGCCAGCTTGTCCATGATGTCCCAGCGCCCGCCAAACGCCCCCACGGGAAGACCGCCACCGATGATCTTGCCGAAGCAGCTGAGATCCGGCGTCAGCCCCAACACCTCCTGCGCCCCGCCCCGGGCGAGACGGAACCCGGTCATGACCTCATCGGCGATCAGCACCACGCCGTGTTTCGTGCAGAGGCTCCGAAGGCGTTCGAGGAATCCGGGTCGCGGGAGATAGAGTCCGGCATTGGCAGGCACCAGCTCCAGGATGACGCAGGCCAGCTCGGATCCCCGGGCCGAGAACGCCTGCTCCAGGGCCTCGAGGTCATTGAAGGGCAGCACCAGGGTGTGACGCGCCAGATCCGCCGGCACCCCGGCGCTGTCGGGTTGTCCCAGCGTGAGCGCTCCCGACCCGGCCTTGACCAACAACGAGTCCCCGTGCCCGTGGTAGCAGCCGTCGAATTTCAGGATGAGGTCCCGCCCCGTGAACCCGCGCGCCAGACGGAGGGCCGACATGCAGGCCTCGGTGCCGGAATTGCAGAATCGCAGTTTCTGGATCGACGGCACCCACGCCTTCACCCGACGCGCCAACTCGATCTCCAGCGGGTTGGGGACGCCGAAGCTGGTCCCCCGCCCCGCCGTCGTCTGCACCGCGCCAATGATGGCGGGATGGGCATGCCCGAGAATGGCCGGCCCCCACGTCCCCACATAGTCGATCAGCTCCGCCCCATCCACCGTCCGGAGCCGCGCCCCCGAGGCGGAGTCCACGAAGAAGGGCGTTCCTCCCACGGCCCGAAACGCCCGTACCGGCGAATTCACCCCGCCCGGGAAGTGTTCGAGGGCCTCCGCGAAGAGAGCGTGGGATAAACGGGTGGAGGAACCAATCTGAGGCTGGGGATCCATGCGGATTCGTGGGACGGATGCTGCCGACTCGCAGCGGGCGCGACAAATCCTCCCGATTGGTTTTGTGGGCCTTCACCTCGCCCGAAGGCCTGCCCCCTCCCCCCAGCACACGCGGTCCTGCAAACGAAGCGGCTCCGCTCCAAACCCCCGCTTGTCTCATGGGAGCGGGATTCCCTAGTCTTCTCGGACTCAACCACACATCACTCCTCGACTTCATCCCATGGCAAAGAAATCCCTGCGCATCGGTCTGATCGGCTACGGCTTCATGGGCCGCGCCCACTCCAACGCCTACGCCAAGGTCGGCAACTTCTTCGACTCCGAGTACCAGCTCGTCCGCCAGGCCGTCTGCGCCCGCGACGAGGAGAAGGCCCGCCAGTTCGCCTCGCGCTGGGGCTATGCCTCGGTCGAGACCGACTGGCGCAAGCTCATCGCCCGCGATGACATCGACGTCATCGACATCGCGGTCCCGAACAACCTCCACGCCGAGATGGCCATCGCCGCCGCCAAGGCCGGCAAGATGATCCTGTGCGAGAAGCCCCTCGCCATGAACTCGAAAGAGGCCGAGAAGATGGTCGCCGCCGTGGAGAAGGCCAAGGTGCCCAACATGGTCTGGTACAACTACCGCCGCTGCCCGGCGGTCGTCCTGGCCAAGCAGCTCATCGATGAGGGACGCCTGGGCAAGATCTTCCACTACCGCGCCAACTTCCTCCAGGACTGGACCATCAGCGCCGATCTGCCCCAGGGCGGCGCCGCGCTCTGGCGTCTCGACGTCAAGGCCGCGGGCTCCGGTGTCACCGGGGACCTCCTCGCCCACTGCATCGACACCGCCCTCTGGCTCAACGGTGGCATCAAGGACGTCAACGCCATGACCGAGACGTTCATCAAGCAGCGCAAGCACCAGCTCACGGGCAAGGTCGAGAAGGTCGGCATCGACGACGCCTGCGCCTTCCTCTGCCACTTCAACAACGGCTCGCTGGGTCTGTTCGAGTCCACCCGCTACGCCCGCGGCCACAAGGCGCTCTACACCTTCGAGATCAATGGCGAGCACGCCTCCATCAAGTGGGACCTGCACGATCTGCACCGGCTCCAGTGGTTCGACCACAAGGACGAGGGCAAGCTGCGCGGATGGCGCTCGATCCACGTCAGCGACGGCGACCATCCCTACACCGGCAAATGGTGGGTGCCCGGCCTCCAGCTGGGCTCCGAGCACAGCTTCGTGCACCAGGTGGTGGAGTTCCTCCAGGGTCTCGAGAGCGGCAAACCCGCACTCCCGAACTTCCGCGACGGTCTCGCGACCGACTACGTCGTCGACGCCGTGCTCAAGTCCGCGAAGGGCCACCGCTGGGAGAAGGTCAAGCAGGTCAAGGGATGAGGGGGGGAAGGTTGAGAGCTGAGAGCTGAGAGTTCAAGGCAGCCTGCAGGGCTGCTCCGGTGGGTGCCGCAGTGCTCTGCGGCACTGGGTGCGACAGCACCCACCCACCCCAGGCTCAACCCCTGAAGACGCTCAGCCCCCTTACTCCCCAGATCCACCGCCACCGCCACCATTCCCAACGAGATCCCCTCGTCGGTTCCAAGGCCCGGGATTCGTCCCGGGCCTTTTCGTTTCCCGGACTCCTCGCGTCAGCCCGCAGGGCTGCTCCGGTGGGTGCAGCCGTGCTCTGCGGCACTGGGCGCGATCGCGCCCACCCACCCCTGGCTCTATCCTATGAAGG
>SYEM01000187.1 GCA_005801385.1 Verrucomicrobiales bacterium
AGTTCTACATCCTCTTTCCGCTCGTTCTGCTCCTCATCAGCAGAACTCCGAGGCGGCGGTACCTGCCGTGGGTCGCCACACTCTTCATGGCTTCGTTCGTCGCGAACCTCGTTGGGATGCAGTTCAGCACCAACGCGACGTTCTATCTCGTCCACACCCGGGCTTGGGAACTCCTGGCCGGCTCCGTCCTGGCGTTGGGTGTCCTTCCGACACCGTCAACCCTCTGGCTGCGGAATCTGCTGTCGACTCTGGGTCTGGGACTGATCGGGTTCTGCGTCGTCCGCTACAGCGAGTCCACCCAGTTTCCGGGCTCCAACGCCATCGCCCCGGTGCTTGGGGCGTGCTTGATCCTGCATAGCAGGGGCGATCGGCCGGACCTCGTGCATCGCATCCTGTCGGTGAGGCCGCTGGTCTTCATCGGAGTCATCTCCTACTCCCTCTATCTCTGGCACTGGCCCCTCGTTGCCTTTGCCAGGCACCTGCTTTTCCGCCCGTTCACGGGATCCGAAAGCGCCGCCATCGTCGCCGCCTCCCTCGCGATCTCGATCCTCTCGTGGAGGTTCATCGAACAGCCATTCCGGATCCGCCCCGTGCTCCTGCCGGATCGACGACGCCTGTTCATCACGGCCGGGATCCTGATGGGGGTCGTGTCCGGGATCGGCGAGGTCCTCTATGTCACGCGCGGCATGCCCGGACGCCTCGAGTGGTTCAGCCCAGGGCTCGGTGCGAGAATCACGACCGCAAGGAAGGATACTCCGTTCCTGCGACACCAGAACTGGGACGACACGGTGATGCTTCTCAAGGAAGGCGTCACCCCTCCGGTCATCGGCGCTGCCGGGGCGTCCCCCTGCTTCGCGGTGTTCGGCGACTCGCACGCGGGCTCCCTAGTTCCGGCCTTCGCGCTCAAGGCGCACGAGGCCGGTATCTCGGGATACGTCCTATCCCTTGGGGGAACCTCCCCTCTGAAAGACGTCTCGTTGCTCACCTTGGGAGCCAAGGACAACGGATGGGACGAGGCGGCGCACAACGACGCCGTGTTCGGATTCCTGAAACAACACCCCGAGGTCAGGACCGTCTTCATCACCGCGCGCTGGGCCGTCTACATCCAGGGGCCCTGGCTGGAAAAAACCGAGGATGGGCCACAGATAAGGCTCCTCGATCCCTCCACGGACCACAGCACCCACCCGGGCAATGCCGCAATCCTCGCCGCCGGGCTGGCAAGATCCGTCGAGGCGTTGTCGGAACTGGGCAAGACCGTGATCCTGATGACCGACGTGCCTGAGATCGGTTTCGACGCCCTCCGGGCGTTCTACATCCATCATCGCTGGCCGGGACTCCTCGATCTCAGGACGATCCGTCCGACGTACGCCGAATACGCCAGCCGCCAGAGGGAGGCCAACCACATCCTCGAGGACCTCTCACGGTCTCATCGGGTGGCCCTCCTCCGTCCAGAGACGCGGATGTTCGATGCCGACGGCTTGGGCCGGATCTCCGCCAACGGCGACCTCCTCTACGAGGACGACGACCACCTCTCGCTCACCGGAGCCCTCCAGGTCGCACCGATCCTCGACGACACCTTCAGGAGCATGGCCCGACATGACGAGGACGGTGGCGCCACGGTCGGTCCTCGGGACTGATTCCTGAGCCCGAGACACGCAGGGTTGAGGCGCCACCCACGGAGACGCTGCGACACGGAGCAGGAAGGGAACGGAATCGGGAGGAGAGGGCACCCTGATGTGCCACACGATCCGGCGAACGATCCGAATCCCGCCGCTCCCGGTCTCCCTCCGTCATCCTCCACCTCAGCGTGCGTCCCCTCTACATCACTTCCCCTCGTTTCCGAGTCCGATTGTTTACATGTGCGATTATTTCTTATTCACCTAATGTTTACACCTGTTATCCTTCACATTTCAATGCCGTAACCAGTTTTCCTGAAACCACTTGCGTAGCCCGGAGTCTGGGGAGCACCTCGAGCGATGGATCGTTCCGCCGCGGGGTCTCGACACCATGCATTTCCCCAGATCCGGATCCCTCCTTCCACCGTTCACCGCCGCGGCGGGACCGATCCTCCTCACCGTGTTTGTGGTTGTGGTTCTGGGGGGAATCCGGGTGGGTGCCGCCGATTCGACACCGAAGACCGGAGACCGCTCAGGGACGCGGGGAATGGTGACGTTGCTCGAGGAGGTACGGCAGCGGATCCCGCCTTCCAGGAACCCGTTCCTTTCGATCCCAAAGGCGGAATCGTTGGAACGCCAGATCGCCACCAACCGGAATACCGCAGAGCGGGTTCCCCTCCACTTCTCCCTCGGAATACATCGCCTCCAGGCGGGTCAGAACGAGCGGGCCCTCGAGGCCTTCGCGGAGGTCGATCGTCTACTGCAGGCCTCCACCCCACCCGCGACCCGGGAGAATGTCGTGAACCTCCGTCTGAACCAGGCGTTGGCCCACTTCCGACAGGGTGAGCTGCGGAACTGCCTCAGCAACTCCGCCAGCGAGTCCTGCCTGCTGCCGATCGAAGGACACGGGCGCCACGCCTGGAAGGACGGCAGCAAGGCGGCCCTGGAGATCCTGACCCAGCTCACCAAAGAGAACCCTGACAACCTCACCGCCCGATGGTTTCTGAACATCGTGGCCATGACCCTCGGCGACCATCCCCAGGGCGTCCCTCCGGCGGCGGTGATCCCTGTCACCACCTTCGCCTCGTCCCATGACCCCGGACGCTTCGTCAACCTCGCCGGCCCCATGGGACTGGCGGTGGAAGGACTCTCCGGCGGTGTTGCGATCGAGGATTTCGACGGCGATGGCCTGCTCGACGTCGTGATGTCCTCCATCGGACTGTCGGATTCCCTCAGGTACCTCCGCAACAACGGGGACGGCACGTTTGTCGATCGCTCCGCCCATGCGGGATTCCCAGGCCTCACCGGCGGACTCCATGTGGTGTCGACCGACTACAACAACGACGGACACATCGACCTGCATATGCTGCGGGGCGGATGGATGCGGGAGGGTGGAGTCTATCCGGACTCCCTGCTCCGCAACCGCGGCGATGGAACGTTCGAGGATGTCACCGTGGCCGCAGGATTGCTGTCGTTCCACCCCGACCAGACCGCGGTCTGGTTCGACTTCGACGGGGATGGCTGGCTGGACGTCTTCGTGGGGAACGAGATGGCGGATCGGATCGGAAGGCATCCCTGCGAACTATTCCGCAACAACCGGGATGGAACGTTCACCGAGATGGCCGTCGGCGCCGGGGTCCAGGATCCTGAGTTCAGCTTCCCGACCTGGTTCTTCGACTTCGACCAGGATGGGAATGAGGACCTGTTCGTCGCTGGATATCGGATCCGACAGGTGGGAGACGTGGCCGCCGACTATCTTGGCCTGCCGAACACGGGCGAGCGGTCCCATCTGTTCCGGAACCGGGGCAACGGGACCTTCGAGGACGTCTCCAGGCCCATGGGGCTCGACCACGTCCTACCCGCGATGGGATCGAACCATGGGGATCTCGACAACGACGGATGGCCCGATTTCTACCTTGGCACAGGGGATCCCGATCTCCTGACGCTGATTCCAAACCGCATGTTCTGGAACCGGGGCGGGAAGCGGTTCGAGGACGTGACCACCTCGGGCGGGTTCGGGCACCTCCAGAAGGGGCATTCGGTGTCGTTCGCGGATCTCGACAACGACGGAGACCAGGATGTCTACATCGATCTGGGCGGGGCGTTCGAGGGGGACCTCGCCCGCAACGCCCTGTTCGCCAATCCCGGCCATGGAAACCACTGGGCGAAGCTCCGTCTCGAAGGGACCCGTGCGAACCGCCCCGGCATCGGTGCCAGGCTGACCCTGAAGGTCCGAGGCCCCTCTGGGGAGCGCACGCTGCACCGGACGGTCGGCACCGGCGGAAGCTTCGGATGTAACCCATTGCGACAGGAGATCGGACTCGGTGACGCTCGGACCATTCTCTCTATGCGTATCGAGTGGCCCGGGAGCGGCACCGTGCAGACGTTCGAAGATCTCGAACCCGACCGCTTCTACCGCCTCCGCGAAACCCATCCTGTCGTGGAACGAATTCCCCTCCGCACCTTCAGCCTACCGCTGCCACCCACACGGATCCACCGACCGAATCCCTGAGCTCGGCCCGCAGGTACTCCGGGGGATCGGGACTCGCGGTCCGCGGATCAGTTCACAGGTGCGCGGTCCAACGGCGTCAGAGTACCGTTCATCCGCAGGGCGTGCCCAACCGTTCCCGCAGGGTTTGGGCCATCCGACGTCCAGCAGCGCCCCGGAACCACGCCAGAACGAAGCCCAAGTTGGCCAGGGTCCAGAGCCCCCAGGTCCCGGCCAGGATCGCGAAGGCCCGAGGCGAAACCCCCTGCCAGATCTGGAACCCTGCGGCGCCGATCATCAAGGCCCACAGGATGCAGAAGTGGGCGGTGTACATGTCGAAGAACCGTCCCGAGAACACGATCGCCGGGGAGAACCTCGATCCGTCGAGCGGATAGAAATAGTCGGCCTCCAGCTGGGAGGCGACAAGCAGGTGCTCTCCCGCCAGCCGGTTGATTCGCTCCTCGAGAGCCCGGGCATGGATGCGGGCGAAGTCGCAGAAGTGCAGCAGGAATGCCGCGCTCACACCGGTTGAAACCAGCCCGAAGCACAGGAAGACCAACGCGGGTCCGCGCGAGACGACGAGGCAGGCTCCCGCCGCCAGGGTACTCATCAGCAGCAGGGCGAAGAACTTGCGATGGTAGGCATACTGCATCCCCCGCATCCGTTCGAGCTGACGCAGCAGCGTCTCATACTTCAGGTGGTCCAAATCCGTCATGGGGTGAACAATCCACCCGCACCCCCGAAGTCTCAACCCTGTCTACAACCCGATTAGCTGACGCCGACGTGCCTCGGTCAGCGGCTTGCCGTCCTGAGGTGGCGCCAGGATGTACCAGATCAGGTTCCGGAAGTCATCATCCGGGATCTGTTCCAACGACTCCGGCATCGTCGAGGTGCCCGTACCCCGGAGCGACTGGATGTCAGACTTAGCCAGCACGACTTCCGAGGGGCCGGCCATGATCAGCTTCACGACCGTGTCGTTATTTTCAACCATCCGCCCGTTGAAGGTCCGGTCGTCCCGGGTCACCACCTCGGTGTTCTCGTAGCCCTCGCCGATGATCGCATTCGGATGGATCACGTTGTGCAGCAGGGCATCGAGGGAGCTGCGACCCACCCCCGTGAGATCCGGGCCGACCTCGGCACCCTCGCCATGGAATCTGTGGCAGACGAGGCAGTTTTTTTGGGCGACGGCACGCCCCTTTTCAAGGTCCAGAGGTCCATCGATCACCACCTTCCGCTTCTGGGCGATGATCTGGAGCTTCTCCTCGGGGGTGGATTGGATCCGCCCGAAGATTCGAGCCACGACCGCCTTCTCCCCGTCGTCCGGATTCGCGGCGAGTTTGCGGACGACAGTCGGCGGCACCTCACCCCGCTTGATGCGGCCGTCGACGAGCGCCTGAAGGAGAGCGTGACGCCATTGCCATCGCGTCGTGGCCAGGTCGGCGACGGCGGCCCGTGCCGATGGGCTGAGGGTCGGCCACCGATCCAGCAGCTGCCGACCGGTGTCCTCCGATCCGAGCTGTTGGAGGGCCCGGACTGCGGCGACCTGGACGACATCAGGGGTTCCGGGTGACACCAGTCCCACCACGGCCCGGAGGGCGTCATCACCCTTCTGCTGGGCTGCGGTCTGGATGGCCGCGATCCGGTCGGATTCCGGCCCGCTGGCATTCTGGATCCGAGCGAGGACCTGCTTCAACGCGGCAGCATCCCCCCAAAGGGTTCCCAGCTGCTGGGCGGTACGCGACACCTCGGGATCGGTCGACGACGCCAGCCGCGACACCACCGCCACGGCCTCCCGGTTCGGCACGATGGCCTTGCCGCGCTGCCCCTCGAGGAGCCCGCGCAGGCCCGCCACGAGGGCGGGGGTCGCCTCCGATGGAATGCGGCCGAATGTGGTCACCACCTCGCTCAGAACCGCCTCGTTCCGCAGGTCACAGGTCCGACGCATCACCTTCCGCAGGATCTCGGCCGAGAACGGCCAGGTCGACCGGGCTCCGTCCTCCACATAGGCACCCAGGGCCCGGGTCGGATCCGCGGCCACGATGGGCTCCACGGCCATCCAGAACAGAAAGTCGAAGGTCGGATCGGTCCCCTTCTCCGAGCCCTGGAAGAGGCCGATGATCGCGGGTCCACTGATGAGGTCCCCAACTGGCACACGCGGCGGCGTGTCGATCGTGAGGGATCCGGAAACCAGCTGCCGTGCCGCGACCGCGACGCCGAGCCGCACGACCGGGTCGGTGTCCGCCGCCAGCGCCTGGAGCATCGGTCCGGAGTCCGCCGACAGCTCCCCGCGGGCACCGATCAGACGGGCGGCCCACGAGCGGAGCGCCGGCTCCCGGTCCGCCGACGCGATGGCGAGGTCGGCATCCCGGAGCGCCCCCATCGTCTGGAGGGTCCACAGGGCGGACAGACGGGAGTCCAGCGAATCCCCCGTCTTCAGCAGGACGGCCAACGCCTGATGCACCTTCCCATCCGGGTCCTTTCGCCCACCCAGAATCCGCTGGGCCGTGCGTCGGTGCCAGACGTTGGGATGCTTCAGCAGGTCGACCAGTCCGATGGACCCGAGCCGCTCGAGATCGAGACCGCGCTCGGGACGCGACGGCACGGCTTTGCCGGGCTTGTCCCCGGTCCAGACGACGCGCCAGATGCGTCCGCGTTCACGGTCGACGCCCTCGGGGTCCGCGTTGGCGTTCTGGTAGCAGGGATACTTGTCGTACCAGTCCATGACCCACAGGGCACCGTCGGGGCCCACCTGCTGACTGACCGGCATGAACCAGCCGTCGGGCGTGGTGAGGAAATTGCCCGACTCATTCCACGAGCGGGCCATGAAGGTCGAACCCTTGGGCGTCAGCCGATCGATGTTGAGGGCGTTCTGGTGGATGTTGCCGAAGAGTGCCGCACCCTGCCATTCGGCGGGCCACTGGTGGCCCTGGTAGAGGTTGATGCCGCAGTAGGCCGCCATGTGGTGTTTGTGGTCCACGATGCTGGGCAGCTCGCCATAGGCGTATGGGAACGGGGCCTGGCCCGCCTGGCGGTTGTAGAGTCCACCGGGCGTGAGGTGGAACAGGTGGTCGATCACGCAGGCGCTGACGAAGGCGTTGCCGTGGCGGTCGAAGTCCACGCCCCAGGGATTGCTTGTTCCCTCGGCAAAGACCTCGAATTTCCGGGTGCCCGGATCGAGACGCGCCACGCCCGCCGTGAGCAGCACCGGCTTCGCATCGGGTCTGGAGGGATCCTTGGCCTTCGAGATCGTGAAGACCCCATGCGTCATGTAGATCTGTCCATCCGGCCCCCAGGTGAACCCGTTCAGCAGCTCATGGCGGTCCTCGTGTCCGAACCCCGTCAGCACCTCCGTCTTCCGGTCGGCCCGGCCATCACCGTCGGTGTCCTCGAGAAACCAGAGGTGCGGTGCCTCACCCACGTAGACGCCGCCGTTCCCGACCAGCAAGGCCGTGGCGAGGGTCATGCCGTCCGCGAAGACCGAGACCTTGTCGGCCACGCCATCTGCGTCGGTGTCCTCGAGGACCTTGATCCGGTCGCGTCCCGGCTGGCCCGGTCGGCCATTCGGATATTCGTAGAGCTCGAGGACCCAGAGTCGTCCACGGGCATCGAAGGACATGGCGACCGGGTTGACCACCTCGGGTTCGCTGGCGAAGAGGCGGACCTCGAACCCAGGCGGCACGACGAAGGCCTTCTGCGCCGCGTCGGGTGACATCGCCGGGTTGCTGGCGGGCTTGTGCTGTCCCTCGAGCTGACGTCCTGGAGGCGCATTGGTGTAGAGCGGGAAGCCGAACTTCGGATGCCGGGCGAGTTCGGCCTGGGCGGCGACGGTGAGCAGGATCGAGGCAGCGAACAGGGACCTGGGGTTCATGGTGACTTCCAGGACGGTGCCGACGTGACGCCGGAGGGCAAAGAGCAAAGAACGGACAAACCCGAACAGCCTGCTCTCCAGTCCTGCTCCACGCCGCCGCGTTTCCCGGCTGGGGCACAGGGTCGGCCTCCGGCTCCACGGGTGGGTGCTCCCGCACCCAGTGCCGCAGGGCACTGCGGCACCCACCCAACCCAGGTCGCCCCACGGCGGTGCCGTCCAGGTTCTTTCCAGGTCCCTTCTCCCCAGTCTACCTCCGCGCCGCCGCGTCTCCGCGTGAGTCCCGTTCCCCGGAATGAACCATTGTCGCGATCCGATGGACTTGTAGCGTTGCGGCATGTTCCCTCGCTGCCTTCTCCGCCATGCCGTATGCGTCGCCTTGGCGACCTTGTCCCTTGGCGTCACGCTCACCTCCGGCATGGCGGCCGACTCGACCATCACGATGCACCTGCGTCAGCAAGTCGGGGATTCCCACGGCAAGACCCGAGTGTCGAGTCGGACCGCCCAGTGGGATCCCCGGGAGACGGCCATCCTAGTCTGCGACATGTGGGACGACCACTGGTGCCGCTCGGCTGCGCGTCGGGTCGGGGAGATGGCCGGCCCCCTCAACGAGCTGCTGAAGCAGGCTCGCAGGCAGGGGATGTTCGTCATCCACGCCCCCAGCAGTGTGACCCGGTTCTACGAGGGAACCCCGCAGCGCCAGCGGGCCCAGTCGGCGCCCTTCGCGAAGACCCCCGTCCCTCTGGCAACAGCCCAGCGCTGGGGCACAGCCTGGTGCTGGACCGATGGCAAGCACGAGGGCGTCCTGCCGATCGACGATACCGACATGGGATGCTCCTGCTCCGGCCCCAAGTGCACCGTGCGGGAGGCGTGGACCCGTCAGATCCCCGCGATCGAGCTGTTCCCGGAGGACGCCCTCACGGACGACGGACAGGAGACCTGGAACCTTCTGGCGCAGCACGGCATCCGGCATGTCATCCTCTGCGGGGTCCACCTCAACATGTGCGTCCTGGGCCGTCCCTTCGCGATCCGGCAGATGGTGTACCTGGGGCAGGACGTGGTGCTGATGCGCGATTTCACCGACACCATGTACAACCCGGAACGCCCGCCCGGGGTGGACCATTTCACGGGCACCGACCTGGTCGTGGGCCATGTCGAACGGTTCTGGTGTCCGTCCATTGTCAGCACCGATCTGACCGGCAGGCCGCCGTTCCGATTCGCCGAGGACCGACGTGAAAGGGCCTCCCGATGACGGACTGGAGTTTGCCCGGCGGAGGTTCCCATGCATCTTGGACGGGTGGATCCCGTCTTTGAACGTCTCGTCGTCGAACTCGAACGCCCCCGTCCGCTCACGCCCCAGGTGCTGCGTCATCTGTCGGCCACCTATGGGCTCGGGCGTGACGAGGTAGGCCGGTTCCTCGACGAGGAGCTTCCACGCCTTTCCGAGGAGGAGACGGACCTGGCGTTGTCATCTCTGTTCACCCCGAAGCTGGCGGACCAGGCGATCTTCGCGGACCTGCTCGGACGCGGCTCATTGCCCGCTTCGGAGTGGCCTGCGTGGGTGGAACGGCTGCAGTCCCGTCCCACCTACGGCTGCCTCGTGACGGAACAGGGGACGCGCCACGGGGTGGCGCTCCGGACCGTGACGCTGGAGCGCTATGTGCATCGGCTCCGGCTCGATGCGACGGTCCCGCTGGCGGTCTTCGACGCGATCCGGTCGTCCGTGCCGACGCCAAGACGTCCGGTGCTTCTGGCGATCGCGCGGCGGGCGGTCTGGACCACGCCGAACCGTCAGCAGATCCTTCTAGAGTTCCTCGCCAACAGCTCCAAGGAATCCGCGACCTCGCTGGACGACGCGGAGGCGTTGCTCGCGCTGATGGAGTCGTCCGAGCCGGAGTCGGTCGAGGACGTGCTGGCCCGGATCCCCGAGTGGGAGGCGGCGCTGAAGCAGCAGATCTCGTTGTCCCGCCAGCCCAAGCCCTTCTTCAACCTGCAGGTCGAGGAACTCCACGGAGGAGGACGAGACCAACGTCCGGCCAACACCCAGATGGTCGCCGCCAAACAGCGGGAACTCGCCTTTCTGGGACGGCTCCAGACGACCTTGGCCGGCTGAGGGGCCACGAAGGGTCGGCCGGATCCGGTAGGGCGCCGTGCGCCATGCTCAGACCGGTTTTCGACTTTGAGGTTAGGACCGGGATCTCCAGACTCGTCGGATTCATATGAGCTCACACCGTCTGAACGTCGCCGCCCTCGCCGGGGATGGCATTGGCCCTGAAGTGATGCGCGAGGCCATCCGGGTCCTGCGCGCCGTCGAGAAACGCTTCCAGCTCGCCTTTCAGATCACCGAGGCGCCGGTGGGCTGGGCGGGCATCGATGCCGCCGGGAAGGCCCTGCCCGATGCGACTCTTCAGCTGTGCCGGGATTCCGACGCCATCCTGTTCGGCTCCGTGGGCCTGCCAGACCGCGATCCGACGATCCCGAAGGAGGAGCGCCCTGAGCGCGCCGCACTGCTCCGCATCCGCAAGGAATTCGGGCTCTTCGCCAATCTCCGTCCGGTACGGCTCCCGAAGGTCCTGAGCCACGCCTGTCCCCTCCGCCCCGAACGCCAGGGGGACGGGCTCGACATCCTCGTGGTCCGGGAACTGACCGGCGGTCTCTACTTCGGCCAGCCCAAGAAGACCGAGGAGGTCGTCGAGGCCCGGGAGGGCTCGGACTCCCCGCGCCGGTTCCATCGCTCGATCGACACCATGGTCTACACGACCCCCGAGATCGAGCGCATCGCCCGTGTCGCATTCGAGTCGGCGCGGCTGCGGCGTCGCAAGGTCACCAGCATCGACAAGGCAAACGTGCTCGAGAATGGGATCCTCTGGCGGGAGGTGGTGACCCGCATCGGCAAGGAGTTCCCCGATGTGGCCCTCGAACACATGTTCGTCGACAACGGGGCGATGCAGCTGATGCTGCGACCGACACAGTTCGACGTGATGCTCTGCGAGAACCTCTTCGGCGACATACTCAGCGATGAGGCGGCCGCCCTGGCCGGTTCCCTCGGGATGCTGCCCAGTGCAAGCCTCGGCCAGACCACGGGCGACCGCACCTTCGGCTTCTACGAGCCTGCCGGCGGCACCGCTCCCGACATCGCCGGAAAGGACCTGGCGAACCCGATCGCCCAGATCCTCAGCGTGGCCCTGATGCTCCGCTACAGCTTCCGGCTCGAGGCCGCGGCCGTGGCCGTGGAGACGGCGGTCTCCAAGGTCATAGAGTCGGGTCTCCGGACCGGCGACATCTTCAACCCGGCCGAGACGGCGGCGAGGAAGGTCGGCACCCGCGCCATGGGTGAGGCGATCGCCGCGGCGGTGGGATGACCGGGATGCCGTCCGGGTCCCGGGGGAGACCCGGGTGACGCGGTGGTTTGCCCTTTGCCCTACACCCCCCGCCCCATAGGGTACCCTCCCGTGACGGATCGACTCTGGAGTCTCACGGGCGTTGCCGCGTTCCTGCTCCTCGCCTGGGTGTTGTCGGTGGATCGGCGACGCTTCCCCTGGCGGGCCGTCGTCTGGGGACTCGGGCTGCAGGCCGGATTCGCGGCCCTCATCCTCAAGACCACCCCGGGACATCGGATCTTCGATGGCTTCCAGTCGGCGGTGAACCGTCTCGTGGCCTTCGCCAGCGAGGGCAACGGGCTCGTGTTCGGACCGCTGGCCTCCGATGAGATCCTCGCCCGGGGATTCGGACCCGGGAACACCGTGATCCTGGCCATCACGATCACGGGCACGATCATCCTGGTCTCGACCGTCTCGGCGGTCCTCTACCACTACGGGATCCTCCAGCACGTCGTGCGCGGCATGGCGTGGATCATGCGCCGGGCGATGGGCACGAGCGGCAGCGAGACGCTCGCCACGGCGGCGAACATCTTCATGGGACAGACCGAGGCGCCCCTGATGATCCGTCCGTACCTGCCCCGCATGACGCAGAGCGAGCTGTTCTGCATGATGACCGGCGGCTTCGCCACGATCGCGGGCACGGTGATCGGGGTCTACACGGGCGTGTTGAAGATCCCGGCCGGCAGCCTTCTGACCGCCTCCGTGATGAGCGCCCCGGCGGCGCTGCTGATCTCGAAGATCATGTTCCCGGAACGCGAGGTCAGCGAGACCGCGGCGGGAGCGAGCGCGGAGGTTGAGCGGACGACGGTGAACGGTCTCGATGCCGTATGTCGGGGTGCGGCCGACGGCATGATGCTCTCGATCAACGTCGCGGCCATGCTGCTGGCCTTCACCTCCCTCGTCGCCCTCGCCAATTTCCTCGTCGCATGGGTCGTGGGATTCGCGGGCTGGACCACCGAGAAGCCCATCCAGGAAATCCTAGGTCTGCTCAATGCCCCGTTTGCCGTGCTCATGGGCGTGCCGTTCCAGGACGCCCGGGTGATCGGACAGATCCTGGGCGAGCGGATCGTGCTCAACGAGTTCATCGGCTACATCTCCCTCTCGAAGGCGCAGGCCACCCTGACGCCCCGGGCCTATGACCTGACCGTGTATGCCCTCTGTGGCTTCGCCAACTTCGCAAGCATCGCCATCCAGATCGGAGGCATCGGCGCCCTGGCCCCGGAACGGAGATCGGATCTCGCGCGACTGGGCTTCCGGGCCATGATCGCCGGCCTGCTCGCCTGCTATCTCACCGCCTGCGTCGTCGGTGTGCTCCTCTGAGGCTCTGCGGTGCATCGGCAAAGGCCCCGGGGCGAAGGTGGGGCGCCAGAGGCGCCCCAGTGAGGCCGGGCACTGCCTCACCCACCCATCCAGGCTTGTGGCCTGGGAATCCAGCCCACCCAAGACCGGCCCGCCCAGACCCGATCCTTCCCCAGGGCCCCCGTCACCGCTTCTCGCGGATCAGTACCATGTAGTTTTGGAACCCCTCCTGGTTCTTCCAGTGGAACTCGATGACCCCGTCCTGGCTCTGCGTGCCACGGCCCTTGTTCCACGCGTCCAACGCACCCTTGAACACCACATCCTTGCCGTCGGTGGTGAACGTCCCCTTCCCTCCCACCCCGGTGGTGTAGGATCCATCGGCCTTCAGGGTGACCACCCCCGCCCCGCCTTGAGTCACATACCAGGTACCGGCCAGCGACGCGACCGGGAGATCCTTCGGTTTGGGAGGAGGCGGCGCGGACTCATCGACGAAGCGGTCGTTCACCGGCCAGATGGAGACCTTGTAGACCTCGTTCTGGTACCCCTCAAAGAGGAGGGAATACTGGCCGTGGGTCACATGATAGTTCCCGCCGGAGAGTCCCCCGCCCGGGAAGACCTTCTGCACCCGGTCCATCGACTCGCCGACCCCGACTCCACAGGCCAGACGAACCCCCTTCTGGGTCCTGAAATGGGAGACCTGCTCTCCGGGCCCCTCAAACCGTACCGCAAACTCGGGAAAGGTCATCCCGACGACCGTCACGAGCGTCGGCTGACCGAACTGCTGGAGCACCTGGGCCTTGGTCTGGGTCAGACGGAGCCCGTTTGACAGGGGCTCGACCAGGTTGGTCCGAGCCGGAGGCGACACAGCCGGCGCCTTCGACCTGGAAGCCGGGGACTCCGCAGCCCGGCTGCCGACCACGAGGGCGGCCAGCAGCCCGGGCAGGAGGATCAAGGAGCACCTGGAGGTTCCCACGGGATGTCCTCGGAGTTTCCAGGGCGAATCCAATCCGGTCAGGCCGCGGCGATCAGCTGGCGCAGCACGTAGGGCAGGATTCCGCCGTGCTGGTAGTAGTCGATCTCGATCGGGGTATCGATACGGCACGTCACGGGGACGACCTCGACCGCACCCGATCGGCGGGTGATGCGGAGGCTGAGGTCCTGCTGGGGACGGAGCGAGGCGTCGAGGCCGACGACGTCGTAGGTCTCGGTGCCATCCAGCCCGAGCGTCTGAGCCGTCGTACCCTCCTTGAACTGGAGGGGCAGGACGCCCATGCCCACCAGGTTGGACCGG
>SYEM01000188.1 GCA_005801385.1 Verrucomicrobiales bacterium
GCGGGACTTCCTGAAACGTCACAACCAGACCCGGCGCACCACCATCCTGCTGACGAGCCACTATATGGCGGACATCCAGGAGCTCTGCGAGCGGGTGATCATCATCGACCGCGGTACTGTGTTCTTCGACGGACGACTCGAGGAAATCCTCGGCCGGTTTGCCGGACACAAGATCGTCACCCTCCGACATGATCCCACGCCGGTGGGCACCGTGGAGGCCTCGAGGTTTGGCGAGGTCGTCGAGCAGACCCCCGCATCCCTCAAGCTCAAGGTCCCTCGGGACCGCGTCATCCCGGCGGTGAAGGCCCTTCTGGACGCCTACCCTGTCCAGGACTTCAGCGTTGAGGAGGTCCCGGTGGAGGACGTCATTCGTCAGCTCTTTCGAAGGGATGCACCGTCGGCCGATGCCCACCACTCCACCTGAAGAACCGCGTCGGTTCCTCGTCCACTCGGGTGTCCTTGTGAAAGATTTCACGAAGAGCTTGACCCATTAACAAACCTGTTTAGATTGCGGTTGTCTTAGGAAGAAAAACTTCTCTTACCACCATGAAAACGCTCGTTCCCATTGCTGCCACGGTCATTGCCGCCGCGTTGCCCCTTTCCGCGGCTGAGATTAACGGTAAAGTCACCCTCAAGGGTACCCCTCCGCCTGCTGCGGTGATTGCGGCGGTCAAGGCCGACGCCAACTGCGGCAAGGTGGCCGTGGGTGAGGCGAAGAGCCGGGTCTACGTGGTGGGTGCCAACGGGGCGCTCGCGAACACGGTGGTCTACATCAAGAAGGGGCTCGAAGGTAAGACCTTTCCGGCTCCGGCCACCAAGCCTGAGATCGATCAGAAGGGGTGCATGTACTACCCCTATGTCGCGGCCGTCATGGTGGGGCAGAAGTTCGACGTCAAGAACTCGGACCCATTCATGCACAACGTGAATGCGACCCCGAAGGTCAACAAGGGGTTCAACTTCGCCCAAGCATCGCAGGGGCAGGTCAACGAGAAGGTGTTCGACAAGCCTGAGCTTGGGGTTCGTTTCGCCTGCAATGTGCATCCGTGGATGATTGCCTACGTGAATGTGCTCGAGAACCCGTTCTTTGCGGTTACCGACGAGTCTGGCGCCATTTCCATCAAGGGAGACCTCCCGGACGGCAAGTACACGATCGAGGCCTTTCATCAGAAGGCGGGGACCCAGGTCCAGGAGATCGAGGTCAAGGGAGGCAAGGCCACCGTGGACTTCGCCTTCGACGTGAAGAGCTGATGGGGTGTCTTTGAGCCGGGATCCTGGTGACGGGATCCCGGTTTTTTATGAACACCGACCGCTATCGATTCCCGTTTGCTCTGCTGACCGCCCTAGCGACGCTGGGGTTGGTCTGCATGGGGGGGCTCGTGACCAGCAAGGGGGTCGGCATGGCGGTCCCGGACTGGCCGACCAGCTTCGGCTACAACATGTTCGCCCTGCCGGTGAACCAGTGGTTCCATGGCGGGGTTTTCGATGAGCATACCCACCGTCTGTGGGCGTCCTCGGTCGGGCTGCTGGTCGTACTCCTCACAAGATGGATGGGCGGGGCTCCGGCCCGGAAACCCCTCGCGATCGTCGGTGCTGTCGAAATCGTGGCGGGTGTCTCTCTCCTCGGAATGGGTCCTGAGTGGCGGGGAGGAGGTGCGTTTCTCTCGAGCATCGGCGGGGTAGTCGTCCTTGCCGCGGCTATACCCGGCTTTCGCCTTCCCTCCGAGGGCATGCTTCCAATGCTTGCCTGGGCCGCGTTCGTGCTGGTCCAAGTTCAAGGGCTTCTGGGCGGGCTTCGGGTCGTCCTCGACAAGGCGCTGGTCGGCCACGTGACGCTGGGAACCCTCTTCGGGCTCCTCCACGGGTGTCTGGGTCAGACATTCTTCGTCCTGCTGGGGGTCATTGCACTTCTCAGTTCACCGTGGTGGAGCCGGTTGCCTGTCCGCGGAAACTTCGCCGGCAGGATGGAGGTGCGGGGGCTCTTGCTGGCCACCGGACTCGTCGCCGTGCAGCTGGTCCTTGGTGCGTCGATGAGGCACCAGCACGCGGGACTCGCGATCTTGGATTTTCCGTTGGCCTATGGTCGTTGGTGGCCGCTGACCGATCCGGAGTCGGTCGCCCGGTATAACCAGGTCCGCATGGACGAATCCACCGTCACAGCCGTGCAGATCCAGCTTCAGATGCTGCATCGCCTGGGTGCGCTGGCGGCCGTGGGGGCCATCCTCACGATGACGGTGCGCCTGGGACGCTGCTTCGGCTGGGCGTCGCCAATGGGACGGGGCGCTCTGGTGTGGAGTGTCATCGCGCTCGGGCAGTTCACGCTTGGAATGCTAACCATCTGGACGAACAAGGCGGCGGATGTCGCCACGGCGCACGTTGCCGGTGGGGCATCGCTTCTGTTGCTGGGTACGGCGTTGATTCTCACCGCCCGGAGGCTCACGATGCCGGCTTCGGCCGGGACGGAATCGTCCCGAACCCAGGGACTGCCCCGGGCCGTGCTGCAGGGAAAACCGTGAACACCTCCGAATCTTCCATCTCCCCGACATCCGACCTCGTTCGCGAGCGTGGGGTGATGTCGACCTTGATGGAGCTGACCAAGGCCCGGCTGACCCTGCTGGTTGTCCTGACAACGGTGGTGGGGTTCTACCTGGGATCTCCCGGTTCGGTGGATCTGGTGCTCCTCACCCATGCGTTGGCGGGGACGGCGCTGTTGGCGGCGGGTGCTGCGGTGTTGAATCAGGTCCTCGAACGGGAATTCGACGCTAGGATGCGTCGGACCGCGGAGCGTCCGATTCCATCGGGTCGCATCACGCCGACCTCGGCGCTGCTCGTCGGTTCCGCCCTGAGTCTCCTCGGCTTGGTCTGGCTGCTGTTCCGGGTGAATCCTCTGACGGCGTTGTTGGGGGTGGCGACCTGGACCAGCTACGTTGCGGTCTACACCCCGCTCAAGCGGATCACGGTGCTGAACACCCTCGTGGGAGCGGTTCCGGGTGCGCTGCCACCTCTGATGGGATGGTCGGCGGCCACCGATTCCGTCTCGGCACCGGGTTGGTCGCTCTTCGGGGTGCTCTTTTTCTGGCAGCTACCGCACTTCATGGCGATTGCCTGGCTTTACCGTGAGGATTACCGGCGTGCTGGTTTCCGGATGCTCTCCGGTGCGGACCCCGATGGGATGCGAACCGCCGCCTCGGCCGTCCGGAACACCCTGGCATTGCTCGGCGTGAGCTTGTTCCCCTTCGTCTTTGGACTCGTTGGCCACTGGTATCTGATCGGGGCCATGTTTCTCGGAGGGGTCTTCCTCGCATTCGCCATCCAGTTCGCCCGCACGCTGTCCCAGACCGCTGCGAGACGCCTGTTCTTCGCGAGCATCGTCTACTTACCCGTATTGCTGGGTCTTCTGGTTCTGGACAAGCAGACCCGGCGATTGACATCCCAGCACCCAGCCTATTCAACATCTGTGGCTTCCGTTCCTGCGGGGCTATTGATGTTTTCGTCTTCCGGATCAATCGACTGACACCACCTTATGGCGTCCACCACATCCCACACTTCGGCCTCGCACGGCGTCACCCATGACGACCACCACCACCACGAGCCCGGCTTCTTCCAGAAGTACATTTTCTCAACCGACCACAAGGTGATCGGGATCCAGTACGGGCTCTCCTCGCTGGCCTTCCTGTTCTTCGGATTCCTGCTGATGATGGCGATGCGGTGGCAGCTGGCCTATCCGGGCAAGGCAATCCCCGTGCTCGGAGCCCTCTTCGAGAAGGCGCTGGGGACCGATATGGCACAGGGCGGCGTGATGCAGGCCGATCTCTACAATTCCTTCGGGGCGATGCACGGAACGATCATGGTCTTCCTGGCGATTGTGCCACTCGCCTTCGGCGCCTTCGGCAACTACGTCACCCCGCTGCAGATCGGAGCTCCCGACATGGCCTTCCCCCGTCTGAACATGGCGAGCTTCCATCTCTACTTCCTCGGCGGCGTGGTGATGCTCGGCAGTTTCTTCATCCCGGGCGGTGCGGCGAAGTCCGGATGGACGAGCTACTCGCCCCTCGCGACCCTCGCCGACCCGGTCAACGTGATCGACGGCCAGACGCTATGGCTCGTTGGCATGGTGCTGCTCATCACGTCGTCGCTCCTGGGAGCGGTCAACTTCATCACGACCATCATCCAGCTCCGTGCCCGGGGCATGACCTGGATGCGCCTGCCCTTTTTTGTCTGGGCCCAGTTCGTGACCGCATTCCTGCTCCTGCTGGCCTTCCCTCCGCTCGAGGCCGCAGGTCTGATGCAGCTCGCCGACAACGTCCTCGGCACCTCGTTCTTCCTTCCAACCGGTTTGGTCACCAGCGCGGGTCAGGTGCCGGTCTCCGGCGGCGGTAGCCCGCTCCTCTGGCAGCATCTGTTCTGGTTCCTGGCCCACCCTGAGGTGTATGTGCTGATCCTCCCGGCGATGGGTGTCGTCTCCGAGATCATCGCCAACAACACCCGCAAGCCGCTCTGGGGCTACCGCTCGTTGGTCTACGCAGTACTCGCGATCGGCTTCCTCGCCTTCATTGTCTGGGCGCACCACATGTACATGACGGGCATGGGCACGAAGATCGCCACGTTCTTCCAGACCACCACGATGATGATTTCGGTGCCGTCGGTCATCATCCTCTCGGCCCTCTTCATCTCGCTCTGGGGCGGATCCATCCGGTTCAACACGCCGATGCTGTTCGCACTCGCGTTCCTCCCGATGTTCGGCATCGGCGGGCTGACCGGCCTCCCGCTGGGTCTGAACGCCACGGACCTCTATCTTCATGACTCCTATTACGTCATTGCCCACTTCCACTACGTCGTGGCGCCCGGGACCATCTTCGGCCTCTTCGCCGGCGTGTACTACTGGTACCCGAAGATCACGGGCCGGATGATGAACGAGACCTTTGGGCGGATCCATTTCTGGGGTTCGTTGGTGTTCATGAACCTGATCTTCTCTCCGATGTTCATCCAGGGCATCCGCGGCATGAGCCGCCGTATGTATGACGGCGGCGCCACCTACTTCCAGGACGGTGTCGGCGCCGACCCGGGACTCCTCAAGCTGAACGTCTCCATCACCCACGCCGCCTTCGGCCTGGCGCTGTTCCAACTGCCCTTCATCTTCAACTTCTTCTGGAGCATCTCGAATGGCAAGAAGGTCACCTCTGACAATCCGTGGGAGGCGACCACCCTCGAGTGGCAGACCCCGACCCCTCCTCCGCACGGCAACTTCACCAGCGAGCCGGTGGTCTATCGTGGTCCCTACGAGTACAGCGTCCCGGGCGCCAAGAAGGACTTCACCCCGCAGGGACAACCTGGCTGATCTGAACCCGAGGTCCTCAACCCTCTCGAAACACCTCCATGGACATTCCGTATACAGTCAAACCCAGACCCGATACCGGCCTCTACAACGCCAAGGTCGGCATCTGGCTGTTCCTGGCCTCCGAGGTCATGCTCTTCGGCGCCTTCTTCTCCGCCTACATCCTGCTGCGCGTCACCGCCCAGCATGGGTTCTGGCCGGATGTCGCCGATGGCTGGCCCCACGGCCTCTTGAACATTCCCATCGGCACCTTCAACACCGCGGTGCTGATCAGCTCTTCGGTGACGGTGGTCATGGCGTGGATGGCCCTGAAAGAGAACAATTTCCCGAAGTTCCGGAACTTCATGATCTTCACCGTGGCCTGCGCGCTCGGGTTCCTTGGGATCAAGACCTTCGAGTACAAGGAGAAGTTCAGCCACTACGTCATCCGTACCACGGATGGCAAGGTGGTGACCGGACACCTCGATGTCGACGGCAAGTCGCCCCTCTTTTGGAACCTCGACACCGTCAAGTCGAAGAACATCGAGAAGCTCAAGGTCGAGGTCGACATCCCGAACAAGTATCGGTTCCCGGTCGGCATGCATGTCCCCGAGGACATCCACAAGGCGCATGCCGAGGGGCGGCATCACGATGAGAAGGAGATCGAGGTGAGCCAGATCGAGAGCCTCAAGGCCTTCATCCCGTCCACCCATCCCTTCTTCGCGATCTACTTCACGATGACCTTCCTGCACGGACTCCACGTGCTGGGCGGGGCCCTCGTGCTGGCCTACTTCACCTTCATTGGAACCGACCTCTGGAAGACGAATCCCGAGCAGTTCACCAACCGCATCGAGGTCGGTGGCCTGTTCTGGCACTTCGTCGACCTCGTCTGGATCTTCCTCTTCCCGGTCGTCTACCTCCTCTGACCGCAACGCACCGTACATTGCCATGAGCAACCACCACCATTCGTCCCACGGTCACGAGGCCACCCATGCCGGGCATGACCACGACCACGACCATGACGGCCACAAGAAGATCTACTGGGCCGTTGGCACCGCCCTGCTGGTTGGCACGGCCATCACCGTTCTCGCCCGCGAGTGGGAGTTCAGCAGCGTTGCCCTGACCATCGCTGTCGCCCTCTTCGTTGCCTCGATCAAGGCCTTCCTCGTCTGTGGCTACTTCATGCACCTTCTGTCGGAGAAGAAGGTGGTCTACCTGACCTTGGCCACGACCGTGGCGTTCGCCATCGCGATGGTCGGGTTGATCCTCTGGTCCGACAAGGATCCCGTCACCGGAACCTCCCCCAAGACCTTCTATGTCCCTTAAGACCTTCCACCTTGTGTTCGTCACGGTCTCCGTGCTGCTGATGCTGGTCATCGCGGCATGGAACTTCGGCAACTACCGTGACAACGGTACCCCGGCCGATCTGACCTGGGGTATCGCATCCGTCGTCGTGGCCGTCGGCCTCCTCATCTACGGCAAGGTCTTCCTCCGGAAGTTCAAGAACGTCAGCTATCTGTGAGACATCTCTTCGCCAGCGTTGTCCTGATGCTTCTGGCCCAGCCGGAGGTTTTCGGTTGTGCGGCCTGTTTCGGCCGTTCCGATTCTCCGATGGCATACGGGATGAACGCTGGGATCATGACCCTCCTGGCGGTGATCCTGAGCATGCTCGCTTTGATCGCCACCTTCTTCGTCTTCATCGTCCGCCGCGCTGGCCAGATGGATCCCGACGTCCCGGGGGCCACTCCGCCGCCGCACTCCTGAACCCCTTCCTTTCACCGTCTGTCAGCCATGAGTCTCTGGAACTACCTCCTGCCTCCCCCGAACGCGTCCGCACAAGGCCGGGCCATCGATGACCTGATGATCTACATCCACCTGCTGATGCTGGTGCTCTTCATCGGTTGGTTGGCCTACTTCCTCTACACCGTCTTCCGGTTCCGCCAGTCGTCCAATCCCAAGGCCGACCACGTGGGTGCCCGCGGCCATGTCTCCACCTATGCCGAGATCGGTGTCGCGGTGGTCGAGGTCGTCCTGCTCCTCGGTTTCGCCGTCCCGCTGTGGGCGCGCGCCGTCGATGAATTCCCGGTCAAGAAGGGGGATTCCAAGACCGATCCGATCGAGATCCAGATCATGGGCCAGCAGTTCGCCTGGAACGCCCACTACGCGGGCCTCGATGGCAAGTGGGGCAAGCAGGACATCAAGGATGCCTCTGCCAACAATCCCTTCGGTCTCGTTCCGTCCGACGCCGATGCAAAGGATGATGTCACCTGCCTGCGCGAACCCTTCCTGATCCCGGTCAATCGCGACATCATCTGCCGCATCTCGTCCATGGACGTCATCCATAGCTTCAAGCTGCCCCGGATGCGCATCACGCAGGATGCCATCCCCGGTCTGACGATTCCGGTCCATTTCACCCCGGTCGAGAAGGGGGACCATATGATCATCTGCGCCCAGCTCTGTGGGAATCTCCACTCGACCATGAAGGGCGAGTACAAAGTGGTCAGCCAGGAGGAGTTCGACACCTGGTATGCTGCCAAGTCAAAGGCCGGCGGTGCCGGTGCCTCCTTCGAATAAGGCCTCCGGAAGGCATCGATGCCCACAAATGACCCCGCTTCGGCGGGGTCATTCTGTTTCGTCCCCGGACGCTTCCGCTTCCAGGTCCCCAAGCCTGTCCCGAGGCACCTTCTTTTTGCGGGTCTCCGGACGCTGACGGCTGACGCGTTGCACCAGCTCCGCGCCCTCGCGGCTGATCTTTAGAAACCTCTCATGTCGATCCTTTGGGATGGAGCCCGACGCGACCCCGGCCACGACGGCACAGCCAGGCTCGGCAACATGGCGACAGTCCCGGAACCGACACCCTCCGGCTGCCCGCTGGATCTCCGGAAACGTTTCCTCCAGTCCCTCGTCGTCGGCCCACACCTGCAGCTCCCGGAGACCGGGGGTGTCGATCACGAACCCCCCGGAAGGCAGCGGGATCAGCTCCCGGGATGTCGTGGTGTGACGTCCCTTGTCGTCCTTCTCACGGACCTCGATCGTGGCCTGGTAGGTATCCCCGCACAGGTGGTTCACCAGGCTCGACTTGCCCACACCGGACGAACCGATGAAGGCCACCGTCTGCCCCTCCCGGATGTGTTCCCCCAGCGGTCGCAGCCCCTTGCGTCGAGTCGCGCTGGTGACCAGCACTGTGACGTTCCCGATGGCGGCCTGGATCTCTGCGATCCGGGCCTGTGGATCTGCACAGAGGTCTGCCTTGTTGAGGATCACGACTGGACGGATGCCGCCCTCCAAGACCACGGCGAGGAAGCGTTCGAGACGCCGCAGGTGGAATCGGGAATCCAGGGCCAGCACGATGAAGGCGATATCGATGTTGGCGGCGAGGATCTGCACCGCAGCAGCTCGTCCGGGAATCTTACGGGCCAGACGGGTCTGACGCGGCAGCACCCGTTGGATGACGCCCGAGTCCGCGCTCGATGTGCCGGAAACAAGGACCCAATCCCCAACGTGCGGCAGGTCTGCCGCCGACGTGGCTTCGTGCTCCAGTCGTCCCGCCACGGTGACCCTCCGCTCCCCGGACTCCGTCACGACGATCCTGGCCCCGCGATACTCGCTCACCACCCGTCCGGGAGCCCAGTCCACCGGGACCTCTGATCCCATCCGCTCGGCCCATTCCGCCGACCAGCCGAGGTGCGTCAGGTTCATGTGCCCCGGTACACACACCGTGCCGTGCAGGTTTCCGCCACCACGATCTCCGTCAGCAGCGGCAGGGCTGGCCGGAGCTCCGACCAGATCCACTCGGCAATTCGCTCGCTCGTTGGATTCTCCAGTCCGGCGATCTCGTTCAGGTAGTGATGGTCCAGGCGTTGGTAGAGTGGCCCGAAAGCCGCCTTGATGTCGGCGTAGTCCATCACCCAGCCCATCTTGGGATCGACCGGTCCCTCGACCGCGATCTCGACCTGAAAACTGTGTCCGTGGAGACGGGCGCATTTGTGCCCGGTGGGTACATGGGGCAGCCGATGGGCGGCCTCGAACTGGAAGGTTCTTCGGAGTTGCATGGTGTTCAGACGGTTTCCCAATCGGTCCAGACGACGAGATCACCCAACGTCGGGCGGCCGTCATGGCGCCATCCCGTGGGCGGTTCCTGCATCTTGCCAATCGGACAGATCCGCGTGATGCCCCACTGGGCGATCATGGGGACCATCTCGGCAAGGCGGCTTTCGCCCACCGCCGTGCCGAGGGTGCTGATCTGACCCCGGACGACCTCGGCGTGGCGGAGCAGGTCCTCGAGGCCACGGCAGGGCTTCACATAGACGAACCGGTTCAGGCAGGAGGTGCGGAAGCGAGGATCCTCTTCGAAGACCACGGTCCAGTCGGTTGATTCCGCACTGGCCCAGACCCGTGTGCCGGCCTGAGGCGCCTCGAAGAAGGCGCCCCGCGGCACCGTCTTGGCCTCCTCCCGGGTGACTCGATGGTGGGCTTGTCGAAGCTCGTGGAGCGAGCGGCGTCCGGCGATCTCGGCGGCGATCTCAACGGGCAGGGGACCGCGCGGCTCGGTGGCCTCCCGCTCCGCGAGCGCGCCGGCGAGGAATTCCGCGAATCCCTCCGCCGACACGCTCCCGCGGTCCTCGACGTAGAACACATGCGGCGAGAGGCAACCCATCTGGTTCCACGCCGTGATGTCCGCGGCGGCACGATGGGCGATGCGAGGTGCCTGAAAGGAGGACAGCTGGTCGCTGCCGATGAAGCCGAAGCTCAACCGATGTCCGTGGGGGATCCAGCGGCAGCCTGGACGGAGCCGGGGGGCGATCGACTGGAGCGTCTCGTCGCTGCCCTGTGCCGTGACGCAGTCGGCCTCATGGAACAGCGCGGCCTCGAGTGAATCGTGTCCCCCGGTCCACACTGCCAGCTCCAGACAACTCCCGAGCTTTGGCTCAAGGTCTGCGAGGGAGTGAGCAAAGAGACGTGGGATGAGGTTTCCGTTCCTTGGCAGCTTCATGAACTGCGCCGACCGGGTCAGGATCCCCAGGACCAGCGAGAGCAGCGCCGAGTTGGGCAGGTTTCCCGCCGCGATGTGCACCAGCATCTCCGGTCCCCGGGCGAAGGCCAGTCGGCCCTGTCGGAGCTCGGCCGCCGGGGCGGCGAAGCCATCGAGACGCTGCGCGTCGCCGAGGTCCTGCAACAGCAGGGCCTGGAGGCCCTCCACGGTCAGCTGCCTGAAGAGCGTATCTAGGCCACGGCCAAGCGTTGCAGGACTGAATCCCGTCTCGGCGGCCCCTTGCTCGAGGGCGATCCGACGGAACCCCGAGTCCGGCTGCATCCAGCGTTCAGCCGCAAAGGCGATCAGCTCCACCAGTTCCTGGGTGCGGCGGTGCGCCAACCAATTGGCCCGGTTCCGTTTGACCGCGATGCACGCGTCCCGGATCAGCTGGGGCGTCAGCACCGCGTCCGAGGGTAGATCCGCGAGGAACAGTTGCGGGAGGATCATGACGCGGGCGGATTTGGGGACATCAGCGAGCAGCCCCGGGGTTCAGCGACAGGAGAGCGTCCGATCAGGCGGATCCCGTCGTCCTCGCACCGGGCGAGGTCTGCGGTCTGGATCATCATGGCCGACCAGAGGTTCGCCAAGTCGCAGATCTGGAGAAGCCCCGCCTCGCCTTGTGCCACGCAGCGTCCCGTCTCTGGCGACACCACCCGGGTTCGGGTCCAGGGCGGAAATTGGATCAACGCGTGATCCTCTGGCGCATCCGGGATGGAATACCCCGGGGAGCTCATCTCGCTCATCCCATACTCCGTCAGGATGGATCGGGTCGGAATCCCGAACCTTCTCGCGAGACACCAGTGGAGTTCGCTCCGGGGCAGCACCCGGGACCGTCCCTTGTAGCCCCCCGTTTCGAGGATCACGGATCCCTCCGGCAGACCCCATCGGCGCTCCGGTTGGGCATCCAGGACGTGGACGAAGTTGAACGCGGTGCCGCACAACAGGATCGGGCGATCCAACGTGGTCAATGCGGTCGACAGCCCCTCGATGTCGACCTCCCATCCCTCGGGCGTGATCCGTCCCCAGAACCGTCCGGGTCCGGGGCAGGGGTCCAGTGAAAGAGTGCCCATCATGTGGGCAAGGGAGGAATGGGGGGCCACCTCGGGTGACGGGGTGAGGGACCACAGTTCGGGGAAACGCCGGGTCCCGCAGCGGAACACGATGCCCTGCCGCAGGGACCTCTCATACAATCTCAATGAGACGGGACCGTGGATGTGCCGACTCGGCTTCTGCCCAGTGGTCCCGCTGGAGTGGAAGACGGTGGTTCGTGCCGATTCAGGGATGCAGGTCAGCTCGTTTTCCTTGAACGCCTCTGTGGGCACGGCCGGGATGCGATCCCACGTCAGGTCTTCCGACGGGCTCACTGAATGGCGCAGAGCCCAGGCCTGGAGCATCGGGTTGTTCCGGAATTGGGCCTCGAAAACCCGTCGGCACCAGGCATTGAAGACGTCGTCCGAAATGAAAGACAGGCATTGCTCCGCCAGTGCCTCCTCGAGGTTCTGGCTGAGCTCGACAAGTGCGTCGATGGGCAGGGCGGTTTTGATGGCGGCAGGACGGACTGGTTTTCCGCGACAATCCGCGAGGAGATGGAAGCGGATCGTTCAGGGTAGGGCAAGCAATCGGCTGGGTCTCACCGCACGTTCATCCCCCCGTCGAACGCCGGGCAATCCGATACCAGCCAAGACTCATGAGACTCCACAGCAACGCGACGACCAACGGCACCCACCCGGCGACGTCGTCCGCCAGGAGCGCGGGTCCGGTCAGCATCAGGCAGCAGTGGGCCACCACCCAGAGCGAGAGTGCGGGCGCCACGTCCATCACATAGCCCCAGGCACCCAGGATCATCCCGGCGGGAAGGATCATCGCCCCGAGGGTCCAGGGGGGCGGAAACCCTCCCCACACGACCACCCCATAGATGCAGGCGATGGGCCACAGGAGTGAGTTCCTCAGCACCTCCCACCCGAACGTGGGGAGGAAAGGGATCGCCAGGAAGACCGACACGGTCAACCAGACCACGACGAATCGTCCAAGCGCCGAGGGAATGGCAAGGACGAGGGCCGCCACGGGATGGGGGTCCGGATGGGCCATGTCCGAACACTGAGCCAGTGCCGGAATCCAGGGGCAAGGACCGAGAGGCATGTGTAGGCGATATGGAAGGGTATGAGTCCCTCAAGGTTTCCCGCTCGTTGCGTCCACGAGTTTTGTGTGAGGCCAATTGCCTTGGAGGCAGTCACGGCATACGGCGGCTTGCCGACTCCATCGCTGCCTGATCAGCCTAAGATCTGTGACGCCCCAGTTCGCCTACGATGTGTCCCGTACCTGGGAGGCGAATGCCGAGTCAGGTCCCTTCCTCGCGTCGCCCATCACACCGGTTCCGGAGACCCCGATGAAGACGTTCCTCGGTCTGCCTGTCCGGAGCCGCCTTGGGATCGCGGCGGGACTGCTGCTGAATGGTCGATGGGTCCGCGCCTATGCCGAACGGGGCTTTGACCTGCTCACCTACAAGACGGTGCGCTCCGCGGCGCGACCCTGCCATCCGATGCCGAACTGGGTGTGGATCGATGACTCTGGCAACGCCTCGGGTCCGGTCGTCGCCACGGGAGCCATTCCCGGAGATCTCACGCGCCTCAGTTCCGCCGTCTGCTTCGGCATGCCCTCGATGCACCCGGAACACTGGCGCAGCGATGTCCGGTCGACGGTGTCCGCCCTGCGTCCCGGACAGCTGCTCATTGTGTCCGTGGTGGGGACACCCCGGGAATCAGGCTCGATCGAGGATCTGGCTGATGATTTCGCCCGGTGTGCCACATGGGCGTCCGAGGCAGGTGCGCCGGTGATCGAGGCGAACCTGTCGTGTCCGAATGTCTGCTCGTCCGAGGGCACGCTATACCTCGACGCCGACGCCACGCATCGGGTGGTCCGACGGATCCGCGATGCGATCGGCCGGGTGCCATTGCTGGTGAAAATCGGGGTGTTTCCCGCAGAGGTCGCCCGGCAGCGGTTTCTCGATTCGGTGTCGGGTCTGGTGGACGGAATCACCCTCGTCAACTGCATCGCCCGTCCCGTGCTGCAGCCCGACGGCTCCCCGGTGTTTGGGGAAGGGTTTCGGACGGTCGGTGTCCTGGGACGGACCATCCATGAACTCTCCGTGGTTGCGGTCGCTTCCCTCAGACAGGCGCTCGATCGACGGGGTCTTCGAATGGCGCTGGTTGCCGTCGGTGGGGCTTCGACCCGGGAGGACATCGCCGACTTCTTCCGAGGGGGTGCCGATGCGGTCCTCTGTGGATCGTCGCCGATGTACCTGCCGGATCTGGCGATCGAGGCCAAGCGCCGCCATCCCGAGTGGTGAGTCGTCAGGACTTGGGAGCTGGCCCTTGCGATGGTACTGGGTGATGCGTGGTGGTGGGGGACCCCATCCCTACCGGTGGATGGGTGATGCAGTGCCCTGCATCACTGGGCGCACCGTGCCCACCGAACCCGGGGCCCTGGTCCGTTCCGAGGCGTCAGAAATCGCGTCTCACCGGAGTTCCATCCCCCACACCTCCGGCGAGCGCACGCCCGGACGCACCTCCCCGCTGGGAAGGGCCCAGACTCCCCGCCACGCCACGCAGGGCAGCGTCACCCGGGGTGCAGGCACGGTTCCGATGTGCGACCAGCCGGGATGTCTCAGATCCAGTCTGAGAATGTCGCCGCCGAATCCCGGATGGGAATCCGACGCAGGCTGGCCGGCTCGGGAACCGTCATCACCTCCCAGAACGTAGACGAGATCCCGGTCCACCGGCGCAGGCGAGGCGGCGGCGACGCACGGACGTGGCAGATCCGGGAGCCGTTCCCAACCGCGTGACGCCGCGTAGCGCCAGGCATCCCGGAGATAGCGACGGGATGTCTTGCCGTCCCGGGATTCCAACGCCGCACCGCCGATGAGACAGAATCCATCCGACAGCCCGGCAATGACGGGAAGGATGCGGGGTTCTGCCGGCAGCGGCGGGAGTTCTCTCCATCCCGCGCCGCGTTTTCTGGGCACCGTGGCGAAGACGCGTCCCGAAGCCACCCGCTCCCCGGGTTCCGGGGTGCCGCAGGCGACGTAGGCAACGCCTCGGCGGTCGAGCACGCCCGCCGCATTGGCCAGCGGGATCGGCAACGGCGGCGGGAGGGCGCTGGAGGGGATGGACTCGGATCGGCCCCGATGCCACCGGAGCCCGATCACTTCCGTCGTCGGGCCTTTGCCATCACTGCCACCCAGACACAGCAGGCGATCCTGCACCGTGAGGGAGACCCCGTAGGCCCGCGGCTCGGGCAGGGACCCGGCCCGCCGCCAGGACCCAGTGGGGGTGTCGAGCACCCAGACCGTGTCGTGCCAGACCTTGGTTCCGCCCTGCCACGGGGGACGATCCGGGAAGTTGGCGCCGCCCGCGATGAGCAGCGCCCCTCCAGAGACGCCGGCGAAGGGGGCGGCGACCCCGATCGGATCCGGCAACGGGGGCAGGCGTTTCCAGATGGGTCCCGACCCGGCGGTCAGGGAGGACATCCCGATCAGGACACCGATGGTGAGTCCGTTGAGCCACATGGCTTGGCGGCGGGATGACGGCATGTGACTCCCCCGGTATGCCTGCGATCTCACTGGCGCCGCACCCGGAGGAGCTGTCCGGAGCCGGCGGGGTCCAGTCGGTGGACGAACTGGGTCCGCGGTGGGGTCGACACGATGTCCTTCTGCAGGGTGACGAAGGGTTGGCCGACGCCTTCGCTGGATTCCACGGTGTAGGACTCCCCAGGTTGGCTTGCCCAGCTCAGGACCACCGAGGCATCGGTCCCAGACCCTCGATCGAGTGTGATGGACAAGGCCTGCGGAATGGGATCACCGAAGAGCTCGATGTCGTCTAGCACCCAGCCCCCGGCCGTACGGCTGGTGTCGGTCGGTCCCATGCCCCAGCGGATCTGAAGGGTCGGACTTCCATCGGTCCACGAAGGCAATGCCACGGTCTGCGGGACCCATTCCTTGGTGTTCAGTGAGGTTTCGACAGGGTTGACCCAGACCCGGGTCCAGTCCGTTCCGTTCGTGGAAACCTCAACGCTGGCCCGGTCGCTCAGACCGCGCTCAATCGTGAGCCAGCGGAGGAAGTGGAGCGTGAGGCTGCGATGCCTGGAGGCATCGAACACGGGTGAGGTGAGATACTCGGTCGTCTTCAGGTTGTTCCGATAGTCCTCATGGAGGTCGTAGGCATAGGCCTTGAGACCCGTGTATCCGCCATCCGGTTTGTTTTTCCCACCAGGTTGGCCCCAGTCCCACACGGACTCCGCAGTCCAGCCTGGATCCGACTCGAGAAACTCCCGGCTGATCAGTCCCACATCGTCGGTGAGTGTCACGGTCGTCACCGAGGTGGCACCCAGCCGGGCTCCCCCCACCTGGTTCCAAAGCGTCACAAGGAACGATTTCGAGGGCCTTGCTGGGCCGGCGGACAGCGGGATCACCAGCGTCTTGTTGGTTTCACCCGCACGGAAGATCACCGTCCGATGCTGACCTTCGAAGTCTGTTCCCTCGATGGCGCCCAATGAGCGGGTGTCGACCCGGACGGAAACGAGGCCATCGCTGCCATCGATCCGGTCGATCTCCAGCCGGGCGGCCGGGGATTTGAAGTCGACCGTCGTCCAGCGGCTTCGGAACTGCAGCAGACCGGGATTGGTCTCGAGCAACAGGTTCAGGGACCGTGCGTCCGAAGTCCCGGTCTGGGACATCGAAACCACCAGCAGGTCCTCGTATCGGGCAGCGACCATGTTGGTGGCCGAGTCGGCAATGCGGACCCGGACCTGGATCGCACTGCGGGGTCCGAGCGTCCCGTGGTCAGGTTCCACCTGCGCCCAGTGTGACCCCAGGGAGATTTCCCAAGACGTCGGTTTCACCCCGGAATTGGTCAGGGTCAGGGTGATCCCATTGGTGTCGAAGGGTCCACCGGCACGCTCCTTGAAGGCGAGGAAGGGTGGCCCCAACACGGCGATGGCATGGTCGATCGTTCGCAAGGTGAGCGTGTGGACGGTGGGGGTCCCATCCACGACGGTCACAGCGTTCGTGATCGGCGCATAGCCCAGGGCCTCGGCTGCGACGGTATGGACGCCGTCCTCCAGACGGAACTGGACTCCGCCGGGACCGTCATGGTGTTGCCAATACCCGTTGCCCACCGTGACGGAGGCATCCGGGATTGGCTCGCCCGTGGCGGCATCCACCACCGCGATTTTGAGCGTGGACAGCCGCCGCGGGACGGAGTTCGTGAACCGGAACGAGCCGATCCGGGTCTGCCAGTTCCCCCGGGTGGACTCGGTCAGGTAATTGTTAACGTACCAGAAGGTCGAGTCGTCGACAGGATCCACCGACATGCTGTTGTAGTCGCCCCAGCGGAAGTACTCCTGGGAGGCGGAACCCGCCTGCAGGAGGGCCTCGGATCGGTTGAGTCCTCCCGGTGGCGCATCCTGGGTCCGTCCTGCGTAGCGGATGCCAGGGTGGGTGTTGGTGCCCGAGATGCTGTAGCCGATGGCAAGATTCCCCTGCCAGTCGAGGGCGGCGCTTCCCATCCAGCGGCTGTCGGAATCCGGCGCATGCGTGCCCTGGTCGTGGAGGAACGGTGCGCCGTTGGGCAGCATCCGGCGGATCTCGTAATAGCGTACGCCAACGACACCGGAGGGATCCACCTGCACCGAATGGTTGACCACGAGCGAGTCGTGCCCCGCGAAATGCCGGAACTGGAGGCGGTTCATCAGCCGGTCCGACACGGGAGCCAATCCGTTGGTCGTGCCCCGTTGGGGGACAAGGCGGTCGCCCAGCAGCATGCGATAGGGGGCGACGGGGATCGTCGGCAACTCGATCAAGGTCGATGCCGACGTCTCTCTGAAATTCGGACTCAGGGTGAAGAGTCGGAGTCCGTAGGGAACCGGTTTCCCATCCGAGCCGATCTCCGTCGACCCGGTGCCACGCACCGGTGAGCTGGGCTTGCTGGGCGGATTGGCGACGATTTTGGGGGAGATCAGACAGGCAAAGACATGGGGCGTTCCATGCGCCGGGGGGGCGCCGTCCAGATCCGCCGGCAGGAGGGAGTAAGGGGTGTTGTCGAAGCCACTGAGATCCACATAGACCGCCGCCGCTCCGGGATCTCCCCGAAGCATGCGGATGCGGTCGAAGGCGAAGACGCCCGAGCCATTGCTCGTGTATTCGGGAGGGGGGCCGAACTGGTTCACCGACACATAATAGCCGTCGGGCCAGACCCCCAGTTTGGGATAGTCGTTCATGTTGTTGTTCGGCATCGGGAAGTCATAGAGGAAGAACGGACCAGTGGGATCCGGGGTCCTCGAGACCGCGACGACCGTGCGGGCCGGGCCGAGGCCCTCCAGCCAGTCACCGACGACGAACACTGTGATCACCCAGCGATCGGCCATGCGGTCGTAGCGCACGACCGGGTCGCCGTCGTCATACTTCGATGCCGGTTCCCCGAGCCCGGCGAAGAGGGTGCTGTATTTCGCGGGCGGCATGAGGGGTTTCCCACTGCGGTCGAAGACCCGGTAGAGATTGTTGACGGCTTCGACGTAGTGGTTCGGCCCAATGTCCCCGACGCAATCCGAGGGGGACCACGACCGACCATAGACGTTCCGGTTGTCGAGACCCGACAGCCCCTCGAAGGTGAGGATCGGATCCACCATCCGCCCCCTGAACCGATCAGATTGCAGCAATGGGTCCACCAGAGGGGCGGTGTCCTCGCCGTGGCGTCCGACGGTCCTGAGTCGTGGAGGGTTGGGCCACTCGATGTCGTCGGATGACGGAGGGCGGAGCCAACGGGGACTGGCCGATCGGGCCGCCTCCTCGGCGAGTTCGCTCCAGGGGCGGCTCTCCGCGAACCGTGCGGCCTCGAGCCCGATAGGGTGGGCGGTGGGAGTTTTGGGGGCCGCCTCGGAGGGGACGAAGGCCAGTTGGACCAGTGACAGGAACGGGAGAAGCCGGGAAGCCGACCGGAGGCCTTTTCGCCTGGGGAATTGCATCCCTGAAAATCACTTCAAGATCCGACTCCCTTCAACCGGAAAGCCGGCGGTTTGGGGTTTAGGCGGTGGAAACCATTCTCGATGTCCGATCGTGCGAAGACCCAATCTCTGTTTGCCAAGGCTCGTTGCGATTTCCGGACCATTCTGGTTCGTGAGTCCGGCCCGAAACCTCTGAGGACCCGAAAATTTCCAAAAAACGTATTGCAGTGAAGGGTCTGTCCGATAGGCTTCGGGGCTCCGTTGCCGGTGTCCGGTACGGATCTGAACCCCGTTCGGCCTTACATGCCCACGATCAACCAGCTGGTCCGCAAGGGCCGCAAGAAGATGGACTACAAGAGCAAGGCGCCTGCTCTCAATGGTTCCCCGTTCCGCCGCGGCGTCTGCCTCCAGGTGATGACCCGTACACCGAAGAAGCCAAACTCCGCCATGCGGACGGTGGCCAAGGTCCGCCTGAGCCACGGCACCGAGGTGATCGCGTATATCCCGGATGAGGGGCACAACCTCCATGAGCACTCGATCGTGCTCGTTCGTGGGGGTCGTGTGAAGGATCTCCCCGGCGTCCGCTACCACATCGTCCGCGGCACCCTCGACTGCACCGGTGTTGAGAAGCGCCGCGTCAGTCGTTCCAAGTACGGCGTGAAGCGCCCGAAGGCCGCCAAGCCGGCCGCCAAGTAATTCCTTTCTGATAACCTACCACTGTTCTTTGTATGGCTCGTCGTCGTCAGGCAAATAAGCGTCCCGCTTCGGTGGACGCCAAGTTCAACAGCGCGCTGGTCAGTCGCCTCATCAACGTCTTGATGCGGGGTGGCAAGAAGGCCACGGCGCGTCGCATCGTCTATGATGCCCTCGATGCGTTGGCCGAGAAGAATCCAGGTGTGAACACCCTCGAGATCCTTCAGAGGTCCATTGATAACGCCAAGCCGAGGATCGAGACGAAGGCCCGCCGCGTGGGTGGTGCCACCTACCAGGTTCCGATGGAGATTCCCGCGGATCGGCAGACGGCTCTCGCGATGCGCTGGATTACTTCCTTTGCCGACAAGCGAAAGGGCATCCCCATGAAGGAGGCTCTCGCTGCCGAGCTGATGGAGGCCTTCCAGGGTCAGGGCAATGCCATCCGCAAGCGGGATGACGTACACAAGATGGCCCAGGCGAA
>SYEM01000020.1 GCA_005801385.1 Verrucomicrobiales bacterium
ACAGCGTGTTCGTGCAGGGTGCGATCTGGGACATCAACCCGTTCGACCAGTGGGGGGTGGAGCTCGGCAAGGTCCTGGCCCAGCGGATCCTCCCGGAGCTGGAGGGGGAACGCCTGCCGGCCTTGGGACACGACACGTCGACCAACAACCTGATCCGACGGTACCGGACGCTGAAGGCCTCCTGAAGACCGGAGAACCCCGCCATGGTCACCCTGCATTCCGACGCGTTCGTGTTCTTCGGAGCCACCGGGGACCTCGCGTACAAGAAGATCTTCCCGTCGCTCCAGGCCATGATCCGTCGCGGCCACCTGACCATCCCGGTCATCGGCGTGGCCAAGGCGGGATGGACACTCGACCAGCTCAAGGCCCGGGCGAAGGACAGCCTCGAGCACCATGGCGGCCTGGACCCGGCGGCTTTCGAGACGCTCTGTCAGCAGCTGCGGTACGTCGATGGGGACTATTCCGATCCATTGACCTTCGATCGTCTCCGCAAGGAATTGGGATCCGCGGAACGTCCGGCCCACTACATGGCGATCCCGCCGGTGCTGTTCGGACTCGTGGTCCAGCAGCTGGCCCGCAGCGGCTGTGCGGGGGAGGGGGCCCGGATCATCGTCGAGATGCCCTTCGGCACCGATCTCGCCTCGGCCCGGAAGCTCAACCAGATCCTGCTTGGCACCTTCGACGAGTCGCGGATCTATCGGATCGATCACTACCTCGGCAAACGCCCGGTCCACAACCTTCAGTTCTTCCGCTTCGCCAACGCCTTCCCGGAGTCGTTCTGGAACCGGGAGCACATCGAGAGCGTCCAGATCACGATGGCCGAGGACTTCGGGGTGCAGGGCCGTGGGGCGTTCTATGATCAGACCGGGGCGATCCGGGACGTGATCCAGAACCATCTGTTCCAGGTGGTCGCCCACATCGCGATGGAACCGCCGCCGCGGCTCGACAGCGAGTCGGTCCGCGACGAGAAGGTGAAGGTCCTCAAGGCCATCCGGTCGCTGGACGCTCACCAGGTGGTGCGCGGCCAGTTCCGGGGCTACCTGAAGGAGCCCGGTGTCGCCGAGGGCTCGCGGGTCGAGACCTTTGCCGCCCTGCGGCTGGAGATCGATTCATGGCGTTGGAAGGGTGTGCCGTTCTTCCTCCGCGCGGGAAAGTGTCTTCCGGTGACCTGCACCGAGGTGCTCATTCGGATGCGGAAGCCGCCGACCATGTACGAGGACGTCCAGCTTCAGCCCAACCACCTCCGGCTGCGGATCAGTCCCGACGAGACCATCGCACTCGGAATCAACAGCAGGGCACCGTCCGACGACGCCCCCGAGGGTCTCCGGGAGATGATTGCGAGCCACCATCCGGGTCGCGAGGAGATGGACGCCTACGAAAGGGTCCTGGGCGATGCGATGGCCGGCGATGCGACCTTGTTCTCGCGCGAGGACTACGTCGAGGAGGCCTGGCGGATCGTCGATCCGATCCTGAAGGCACCGACTCCTGTCTACCCCTACGAGACCGGTCACTGGGGTCCGGAGGCCGAGGTTGAGTCCCTCGTCCGCCCGCCCGCGGGCTGGTGGAACCCCACGATCGATCCCTGATCCCCGCTGCTTCCAGAATCACTCCATGTCCCAGAATCCTGAACTTCGCATCCATGCCGATGCCGATGCCGTGGCCGCCGAGGCGGCGCTCCTCATCGCCTGCGAGGCCCGCGAGGCGATCGCATCCCGCGGACGCTTCCTCCTCGCGGTCAGTGGGGGGCGCACGCCCTGGGTGATGCTGCGGGCCCTTGCTCGCGAAGCACTGCCTTGGGATCAGATTCATCTGTTCCAGGTCGACGAACGGGTGGCCCCGGACGGTCATGCCGACCGCAACCTCACCCATCTGCGGGCGAGTCTGCTTCCGCAGGCACCGCTGCCCGAGGCGAACCTGCATCCCATGCCGGTGACGGACCCGGATCCCAATGCCGCGGCGGTCCGCTATGCGGTCGAGCTGGAACGCGTGGCGGGACGTCCTCCGGTGCTGGACCTGGTCCATCTGGGCATGGGCGCGGATGGCCACACGGCGTCACTCATTCCCGGGGATCCAGCCCTGGGGGTGCGGGATGCCGAAGTCGCGGTCTGCGGGGTGTATCAGGGACGCCAGCGTCTGACGCTAACCTATCCGGTGATCGACCAGGCGCGTCGGATCCTCTGGGTGGTCACGGGTGCCGAGAAGGCCCCGATGCTCACCCGGCTGCTGGCGGGCGATCGAACCATCCCAGCCGGGGTGGTGGCCCGGGATCGCGCCGTGATCATCGCCGACCGCGACGCGGCGGTGGCGGCCTAGAACACCGGTCCCTGGGATCGACGACGGCCGGGTGGGTCGTGTCGGCGCCGGGTCAGATGGGTCCCGGTTCGACAGGATCCTCTTCCTGGTGGGTGCCGTAGTGCCCTGCGGCACGGGGCGCGCCAGCGCCCACCGTGGGGCGCAGGTTCTGTCGGGCCCGTTGCATCCAACACCAAATCCGGGCCGACACCCCTCGTCATCACACCCCAGAGACGGGTTGCCCCGGATCGACTCCTCGGGAAGGGTCTCTCCATCAACTTCCCTCTCCATCGAATGCGAGTTCCTTCCGTGGTTGTCCTTTGGACGAGTCTGATCCTGGTGACGGCGCTTGGGTCCTCTCCGTCCCAAGATCGTCCAGAAGGCGCGGCGTCCCCAAGATCGGTTGGCTCCTCCGACCGCCCTGGTGCCGGCCGGCTGCGTCTGCCGGCGGATCGTCTGTGGGGTCAGCGGTTTGCGGGTCCGGTCTTCGCCCGGTTCCATGACTGGACTGTCCGATACCAGGCCGCCGATGCCGCGGAACGTGCGGTGTTGGAGCCAGAGGGGGTGGACCTCGCGTCGGCGCGCCGGGTGGAACTGAAGGAGCTCATCCAGACGGATCCGTCGCGGGCCCTCGACCAGACCGTCCCAGTCGGGGTCCGACGGCTGCTGCCGGCGGCGGTGGAGGAGCGTCTGGAGGAACGGATCGATGGCCGTGGCCAGCTCGCACTGCTTGCGGCGGTGCCGGCTCCCGGTGCGACGAATGACCTGCCGGCGGCGTGGCGGACGGCGACGGTCGAGGGACGGATCTTCCGGGCCAACGTCCATGGTCGACGTCTCGAGGAGCCGACACGACAGGACGTGGCTCTCCTCGGGATCGCCGTCGAGAACGAGCTGGCGCTCGACGAGAATCCGTCCCGGATTCTCGAGGCAGCGGAGGCGGAATACGAACTCGAGCGGGATCCGGTCTGTGGCGTGGCGGGCTGGTCGGCGTCGTCGCTCGGCACCCCTGTCGTGCTCGAGACCGGCGGGAACCGGCGCCTGGCGCTGTGTTCGGACACCCATGCGGAGTCGCTCAACGACTCCCTCATCCTCCAGGAATCCAACAGCGACGGCACCAGCGTCGGCGAGGACGGCGTCGTGCGTCCGGCCTCGGCCTACACCGAGGGCATCAAGCGTTTGATCCTCATCCGGGTGGATTTCCCCGACAAGGCGGGTGCGCCGTTCACCGATGCGAAGGGGACGAACATCATCCGGTCGATCGACACGTTCTTCCGGACCTGTTCCTACGGACGTGCGGGGTGCCGCATGCTCGGGGAGGGCTCGGCACTGACGCCGACACTGCGTCTGCCCCGCACGACCACCGAATATGGGACGCTGGACGCCTCGAAGCTGCGGGAGGAGGCCCGGGCGGCCGCCAAGGCGGCGGGCTTCGTGCTGACGAACTACGACTTCGATGTCATCTGCTTTGGCAGCGTTCCCGGCTACGGCTGGGCGGGGTTGGGCTACGTCGGTGGCCCCGGCTCCTGGGTCCAGAACTCCTTCGACGATGCCGCCGGGGTGTTCTGCCACGAGCTGGGCCACAACTACGGGCTCAACCACGCGAACTTCTGGGACACGGCCGGCGAGACGATGATCGGGTCGAAGGGGACCGACGTGGAATATGGCGACTCGTTCGACACGATGGGCAACGCGGCGGCGGGGCGTCGCCAGTTCAACGTCCGCAACAAGACCTCGCTCAACTGGATGCGCTCGACGGAGGTGAAGACCCTGTCGGCGAACGGGACCTACCGCCTCTACGCCCACGACTTCACCAACGCCGCGCCGATCATGGCCCTGAAGGCGGTCCGGGATGCCAAGACCAACTACTGGTTCGAGTACCGGGCCCGGTTCGCCGACTACCGGTGGCTCTCCAACGGCATCGGCATCCGCAGGGCCCGCTCCGACAGCTCCCGCCAGAGCCAGCTCATCGACACGACACCGGGTTCCGCCGACGGCAAGAACGACTCCCCGCTCGTCATTGGGCGGACCTTCTCCGATCGGGCCATTGGACTCCACATGACGCCCGTCGAGCGGTTCGACACCGATCCACCGTCGATCGACGTCGTCTTCAACCGCGGCGAGTTCCCTGGCAATCGCAGGCCGGTCGTCGAGGTCACCGCCTCGGTGTCCGCCGCCGCCCTCAACGCCCCGGTGGTCTTACGGGCCACGGCCACGGATGCCGATGGCGACACCCTGGCCTATGGGTGGGACTTCGGCGGGGGCTTCTTCGGCGCGAACGCCCCGGTCGTCACCAATGCCTGGAGCACCTCCGGCGACTACGTCGTCCGCTGCGTGGTGTCCGACATGAAGGGTGGCGAGACCAGCGACTACGTCGTCGTCCGCGTCGGAAACCCGTCGACCTTCCGCATCGGCGGACGGGTCACCCGGTCGGGCGAGCCACTGGACGGGGTCCGGGTCTACACCTCCAACACCCGAATGACCCAGACCGGGTCGGACGGCACCTTTGTCCTGACGGGACTGTCCCGTGGTGCCTACACCCTCCGGGCGCTGGGTGAGGGCCTCTTCTTCACCCAGTCAGGCTTCTCCAACCCCATCAACCTCACTGGAAATCTCGAGGGCCATGATTTCGTCGGGGCCTTCCGCGGGGATCTCGAGACGGTGACGCTCGTGCCGGCTGGGGCGGTCTGGTGGTATTTGGATGCCGGGACCGATCTGGGCACGGCCTGGCGGGCGTCCGCGTTCGACCATGGCGACTGGAAGCGGGGCGCGGCTCAGCTGGGCTACGGGGATGATGACGTGGTGACGCGGCTCGACTACGGCCCCGATGCCGCCAACAAACACATCACGACCTATTTCCGGGGTGAGTTCGAGGTGGAGGATCCGCAGCAGATCCTGTCGGCCACCCTGGGTCTGATGCGGGACGACGGCGCGGTGGTGTATCTGAACGGCAAGGAGGTCTTCCGCAGCAACATGCCGTCCGGGACGGTGACCTTCTCAACCCTCGCCTCGGCTGCGGTCGGGGGTGAGGACGAGTCGACCTACTACGAGACCGAGCTGGCAGGAAGCCAGTTCCTCAAGGGTCGCAATGTGCTGGCGGTCGAGCTCCACCAGAGCAGCCGGACGAGCTCCGATCTCAGCTTCAATCTCCGTCTCGACGCCCTGCTCACGCCGTCGACCGGACCGGAGGTCGTGCCGACACTCACGGTGGAGTCCTCGCCGGACGGGGTGCGCGTGAGCTGGCCGGCCTCGTTCACAGGCTATGAGCTTGGGGTGGCTCCTACGCTGGAGTCGGCGGACTGGGCCCCGGTCTCGGCGCCGATCCAGACCCAGGGGGATCGGCGCTACATCGTGCTCCCGCCGCTCGAGGAGCAGCGGTTCCTGCGACTCGCGAAGTGATGCGGCAGGTCTTTGGGGGTGGAGTTCCAGGCGTCGGCGGATCACCCTCAGAGGACTCCCGATGAAACACTGGATGCTGGCAGTGCTGTGCGCCGTGGGCGTTCTCGTCCGTGCGGAACCGACGAACGGTCCGGTCGATGTGATCGCCCTGATGGGTGGGTCGCCGCTCGTGGCCGCGGACCAGGCCGGGCACCTCGAGACCCTCCTCGTGCTCCGGGATCCGTCGCACCGGCGGACCCTCCGCTCGTTCGCGTGGGAAGGCGACACGGTCTTTTCTCGACCCCGTCCCCTCAATTTTCCGAGCCTGTCCCAGCAGCTTCTCCAGCAACGGGTCGGCCTGGTGTTGGTCCAGTTCGGGCAGATGGAATCCCTCGCGGGTGCCGACGCGCTCGCGGAATTTCGGGAGTCCTATGCACGGCTGGTCACCGGGATCCAGCAGGCCGTGCCGCGGGTGATCCTCCTGACTCCGACTCCCTTTGGTGCCGCCGGTCCGATCGATGCCGTGACGGCCCGGGATCGCAACGCGGTGCTCGCCCTGTATGCCCAGGCCATCGTGGATGTCGCGCGGCTGCTCCATGTGCCGGCGATCGATCTCTTCGGCGGACTGGGCGGGGGCGGACCCGGGCCGTTCCGGGAGACGCTCGACGGAATACAGCTCACAGATGCAGGGCATCGTGAGGTGGCCCGGATGGTGTCGCGGCGGGATCTGGACAAGTCCGAGGAGGCCCTGCCGCTCCTGCCGGAGGCGACCTGGGATGCGGCGGCCGTGGAAAAGGTCCGGGAGGCGGTGGTGCACAAGAACCGGCTCTGGTTCCGGTACTGGCGTCCCACGAACTGGGCGTTCCTGGCCGGCGATCGGACCGACCAGGCCAGCAGCCGGGACCATCGGGACCGGTCCATCCGATGGTTCCCCAAGGAGATGGAGGAGTTTGTGTCCCTGATCGATTCCGCCGACACCGAGATCCGCCGTCGAGCCACAGCTCCGGAGGGCACCCGATGAGGAACTTCATGCAGCCACTCGTTCCACTTCGCGCCCTGAGGCGTGTCGGTGTCGTCCTCCTGGTCGCCACCTCGGCGGCCGTGTCGCCGCTCCGGGCGCAGTCGGATCCGGAGCAGGAACGCGCCAGCCTGCGGGTTCTCGACGGGTTCGAGGTGCAGCTCTTCGCCTCCGAGCGGGAAGGGGTTCGCAAGCCGATCCAGATCCGCTTCGATCCCGAGGGCCGCCTGTGGGTGGTCGGCAGCACCGCCTATCCCCAGATCAAGCCCGGTGAGGAACCGGACGATCAGGTCGTGGTCCTCGAGGACACCAACCGGGACGGCCGGGCCGATCGTTCGACCGTCTTCGCCTCGGGTCTGCACATCCCGACGGGACTCGAGTGGGGCGATGGCGGTGTCTATGTGGGAGCCGCCACCGAACTGCTGCATCTCAAGGACACGGATGGCGATGGCCGGGCCGACCAGCGTCGGGTGGTGTTGCGGGGTTTCGGGACGGGCGACACGCACCAGACGATCAACTCCTTCTGCTGGGGACCGCTCGGAGAACTGATGCTGTCGCAGGGACTCCACGCCGAGAGCCGGATCGAGACGCCCTGGGGCGTCTCGGAACTCCGTCAAGCCGGGGTCTGGCGGTTCTGGCCGCGGCAGGTCCGGCTCGACCCGTTCTGGAGCGGAGCCATGGGGGCCCACAATCCCTTCGGGACCGTCTTTGACCGCTGGGGACAGCCCTTCGTCTTCGCCGGCAACGGACATGGGATCTACCACCTGACGCAGGCGATGATCCCGACCGACCATTTCGTCGAGCAGCGCTGGATCTGGAACCAGGGCCGCAAGTTCGGGGGTGCCGACATCGTCGAGAACTCCCACTGGCCCGCAGCCTTCCAGGGTGAGGCCGTGTCGGGCGGCTACCTCCAGAACAGTGTCGAACGCTTCCGCCTCACTCCCGAGGGATCCTCCTTCAAGGCCGAGCGACTCCCGCCGTTGATCGAGTCCACGAACATCGCCTTCCGGATCGTCGACGCCCGGTTCGGTCCGGACGGCGCCCTGTATCTCTGCGACTGGCACAACCCGGTGATCGGCCACTACCAGAACAGCTTCCGGGATCCGGCCCGTGACAAGACGGGTGGCCGCATCTGGCGGGTCACCGCGAAGGGGCGGCCTGTGGTGGACTGGAAACCGCTCGGCAACGCCTCGGAGGAGACTGTCGTCAAGGCCCTCGGCTCGTCGGAGCGCTGGGACCGTCAGATGGCTCGTCGGGTATTGGCCGACCGACCGTCGTCGTCCGCCGTCGGAGCCGTGGTCCGGTGGGCCGAGGCGTTGACGGGGGATTCGGAGTCGACCGACCACGGTCGACTCGAGGTCCTGGGTGTCCTGACCGAGCTGGGGCGCGTCAGCGATCCGGCGGCGGGTCGGCTCCTCCTGGCCTTGAAGGGCTCGGGTCGACCCGAGGCCCGTGCGATGGCGGCGCGGTTTCTCGGGGAATGGGCCCGTCGAGGCGGTCCGGAGCCATCGCAAGACCTCCTGAAGAACCTCGGTGACCTGGTCCGCGACGAGCACCCGCGCGTCCGTCTCGAAGCCGTCGTGGCCTGCAGCTACATCGCGAGTCCCAGGTCGGTGGAGGTCGCGGCGGAGGTGCCGGATCGTCCGATGGACGGACCGCTCGAGTATGCCTTCACCCAGGCGGTGGCCCAGCTGCGTCCGCAGTGGACCCAGGCGTACGAGGCCGGAACGCTCGCGCTCCTCAAGAACCCCGCCCGTGCGGCGGCGTTCGCGAAGGCCGACGGCGGATCGGGCTCGGCGCAGTATGCGGCCGGACGGCTGCGACGGATCGGGGAGGTGGCGCTGGACGCGGAGACGGTCCGTCAGCTCTCGTCCCTCGTGGCCCGTGCCGGCGGCCCCGGGGATCTGGCGGTGCTGCTGCAGCCGCGCTCGTTCACGGTGGGCATCGATCACGATGCGTCCCTGCAGGCGCGTCGGCTCCGGGAGGCCGCGGCATCCAGCCGTTTACGGGGTGTGGTTCCCGACGGGAACCTGGCCCCGGCGGTGTCGGCCCTCCTTGATTCCAAAGACCCCGGACTCCGGTCTGCCGCCGCGCTGGTGGCGGGTGCCTGGCGGGTGGAGCCCCTCCGGGATCGCCTGAAGGTCCTGGCCTCCGCGGAGTCCGCCACTCTGCCGGAACGCATTGCGGCGGTCGACGGATCCGCCCTCCTGGGTGGGGATGGGGTGACGGCCCTGCTGACCGGATGGGCGGACCCGGGAAACCCGGCTCCCCTCAGAAGCGCGGCGCTGTCGGCCCTGGTCCCGATCCAGGGTCGGGATGCCGCGCGGCTCTCGGCCGACTGGCTGGTGGGCGAGGTCGATGCGGACGCGGTGCGCCCCATCGCCGCCGCCTTCCTCCGGCAGAAGGAGGCGCTGTCGTTGCTTCGCGTGGCTCTCGAATCCCGTAGACCGGCGCCTGCAAACGCGGTGGTGCTGCTGGAGGAACTGGCTCGCAGCGGACGGCAGGATCCCGATCTGACCGCGCTCCTCTGGGCGATGGCGGGGGCGCGGAAGCGGAGCGGCGGTTGGACGGTGTCGGACGTTCCTGCGATCGCGACCGCCGCGCGGACCTCTGGCAACCCGGTCCGTGGTGGGGAGGTGTTCCGTTCGGCCCAGCTGGCCTGCTCTGGCTGCCACAGCGTCGATGGCGCACCGGGGAAGGTGGGTCCCGTCCTCGCCGCACTGGGCACGGCCCAGAGCCTGGAGTCGATCGCTGGCGCCATCGTGGCCCCGCAGAAGGAGGTCAAGGAGGGCTTCATGGCCACCGAGATCGTCACCAAGGACGGCACCACCTATCAGGGCTATCTGCGGGGTGAGACTCCGGAGGCGATGACCTTGGCCGATCACCTCTCGGGTCAGACGGTGGTCCTTCCCAAGGCCTCGATCGAGGTGTTCCGTCAGCTCGGCTCATTGATGCCCGAAGGCCTCGTCGACACACTCTCCCCGGAGGACTTCCGCGACCTCGTGGCCTATCTCGGCAGCCTCGGACGCCGCTGATCCTGAGATCGGATCGGACCGAGCCAGGCAAACCGGGTCCGTCAAAGTTTCCAGTTGGCACTGATACGCAGGCGTACCATTTTCGCGGGCCATGTCGGACATCATTCCTCATCTCCCCACTCTGCGTCTAGGCCGTTCCTATGCCTCTCTCGAGCATGTCGAGGTCAAGAACCACCGCACTGGGGAGACCCTGGCGCTGGTGTCACAGGTGAACGGGGGGATCCTGAAGCGAGATCTGGCGAAGCTGGGTCCTGCCAGGGCGGCCCTGAAGCGGTTCACCGTGGCCCAGCTGATGGAGCTTTCGGCCAAGGCAGGCGAGCTGTTTGTCAACGGCACGCTGCCGCTGGGCGATCGGGGGCACACCCAGTCCCCGCAGCAGTATGTGGAGACGCTGAGCCTCACGAGCGGACTGCCCCACGTGATGGTCCGACGCAACATGACCAAGATCCATTATGCCCTCACCCACATGGCGGAGGTGCTGAATGGGTTGTCGCGCGGTCTCGACCTCTCGATCATCGACCGCGGCTTCGGCGAACAGTTCGGCACCAAACTGAGCTTCTTCCCGTCCTGCCAGGCCCTGGGTCTGGTGATGCCGAGCAACTCGCCTGCGGTGAACTCGCTCTGGCTCCCGGCGATCGGCCTGAAGACCCCGGTGGTCATCAAGCCAGGACGCGAGGAGCCCTGGACCCCGTACCGGCTTATCCAGGCGTTCATCGCCGCGGGAGTGCCTTCCGAGGCCTTTGGGTTCTACCCGACGGATCACGACGGCGCCGCGACCATCCTCAACACCTGTGGGCGGGCTCTGATTTTTGGCGACAAGTCCACGACCCAGCAGTACGCCAACAACCCGGCGATCCAGATCCACGGACCGGGCTGGAGCAAGTTCCTGATCGGCGAGGACCAGATCGAGAACTGGCGCGACTACATCGACGTGATCGCCGGTGCGATCTCCGACAACGGGGGGCGTTCGTGCATCAACGCCAGCGCGGTGGTGGTGCCGAAGTATGGGGCCGAGATCGCGGACGCCCTGGCTCAGCGCCTGGGTCCGGTCGCTCCGACGCGTCCCGAGGATGAGGGCGCCAAGCTGTCCGGGTTTGCCAATCCCAAGATGGCCGACTTCATCGACGCCCAGATCGACGACGGCCTGAAGACGGCCGGCGCCGAGGATGTGACGGCGAAGTACCGCGGCGGACCGCGGAAGCTGGTGTTCGAGGGAGGGACGTATTTGAGGCCGACGATCGTGCGGTGCGACTCGTTCGCCCATCCGCTGGCCAACCGGGAGTTCCTGTGTCCCTACGCGAGCGTCGTGACCTGTCCCCAGTCCGAGATGCTGTCGAAGGTCGGCTACACCCTGGCCTGCACGGCGATCACGAAGGATCCGGCCTTCATCGCGGATCTTGAGTCGTACGCCCACATCGAACGCCTGAACATTGGCCCGGTTTCGACCATGAAGATCTCCTGGGACCAGCCCCACGAGGGCAACATGTTCGAGTTCCTGTGGCAGCGCCGCTCGATCGAGAGGGCGTGGTGAAGGAAATGCCCCGCCTTCCGGAGCCAGTCATACGCCGGAAGATTTGCATTGATCGGGGCGGAAAAGGATTTGCACACTGTGAGTTCGAAGCGATTCGTCCTTCATGAACGTAGAACTCACCCGCAAAGCACTCGAGAAGGTGGGCAACCCCCATATTCTCGTGAACATCATCTCCCGTCGTGTCCGGCAGCTCAACAGCGGCGGTGGTGGCATCAGTCGGCCTCTTGTGGAGGTGGACCCCACCATGGGGATCGCCGACATCGCCCTCACGGAGCTCATCCATGATAAAATCGGCTTCCAGATCGAGGAGAAGGCCCCGGCCGCCGAGGAAAAGGCATCGGAAGGGTCCAAGCGCAAGCGTCGGACGCGATCACTGACCTCCTAGCCGGGGGCTGGGTCCTCGACGTTTTGGAGAGAATCGGAACCAAGCCGGAGGAACGCCCTCCGGCTTTTTGCTGATGTCGATCATCATCGCCAACTCGAAGGCCCGACACGAGTATCACATCCTCGAGACGGTTGAGTCAGGGATCGTGCTGCGGGGCACCGAGGTGAAGTCCATCCGCTCTGGAAAGGCGCAGATCTCGGATGCGTTTGCCAGGGTCGAGCAGGGCCAGGTCTGGCTCCACCAGATGCACATCGACGAATACGGATTCGGGAACATCCACAACCACGCGCCGAAGGGAAAACGGCGCCTCCTCTTGAACCGTGCGGAGATCCGCCGACTGGCCGAGTCAGCCACTTCCAAGGGGGTGACCCTGGTGCCGCTGGACCTCCATTGGAGGAACAATCGGGTCAAGGTCAGCCTGGCTGTCTGCAAGGGGAAGGTGGATTTCGACAAGAGACAGGACCTGAAGACCCGGGAAGCGGATCGGGAGATCCGGAGGGCACTCCATCGCCGGGAATAGCTGGAGGGATGCCAGAAAAACGAAAAGGACGGTCACCCGGGTGATCCGTCCTCTCGCAGGGGCCACGGTCGTCGCCGCCGCCGGGATGGGTGTGGGGGGGCAGGCATGCCGCCTGCAACCGTCACGCCGCCTTCTTCCAGGTGCGCCGGGGAGCCTTGGCCACGAGACCCTTCTTGATGACGCTCGCCGCGACGCGGATGCGCTTTACCTGGCCGTTCGGGAGGACCACCTTGACCTTCTGCAGGTTGGGAAAGAAGCGACGCTTGGTGATGGCCGTCACATGGGTGCCGATGCCACCCTCCTTCTTGGCCTTGCCGGATCGCCAAATGTGACTCCCCTTGACGGGGCGTTTGCCGGAGATGGGACAGATTCGAGCCATAGGATTGATCGCTTCAGTAAAGAGCGCAGTGGCATACCGAACCACCTCCTCCACTGCAAGCCATTAATTGGAAATTGTGCGATTGATGGGGGGACCTGCCCGATCCGCCGCCGTGACCCGGGCGTGTCCTCGCAGCGTCCCAAGGACATCGACAAGGGCTCTCGCAAGGCTGTCCGCACAGGGTCTGAGGCGGCCTTGGAAGCGGATGAGCCTGGGGATCAGGGACGGAGACCCGAGCAGTATGAGCACCAGTTGTGCCCAGTCGATCCGGTCGTCCGGCCCCATCAGAGCACCGAAATCCAGCGGAAGATCTTCGTTGGCGTCATCCGAGACCACTCGGATCGTGGCCGATGGGATGCCTCGGGCCATGGCCGCTCGACGGATTGTCTGGGATTCCATGTCGACCGCATGGCATGCGGATGCCCGGTGCAACTCGGCCTTGGCCTCCCGGGTTTGCACGACCCGGCGGGACTCATGGAAGGTCATGGGTCTCAACATCGATCCCTTCGACACGGCAACGTCCAGGAAGCCCGGGTCGCTCGAGATGCCGACCGTACCCCGTGGGAACCCCGGATCGAGACCCCCGGCAAATCCAGCCGTGACGATCCACCGCGGATGATGAGCCACCAGGAATCTCTGGACGCTGGTGTCTGCATTGCGGCATCCCATGCCGGTGACGAGCACGTGCAGGTCCCCGAACCGCCAGCATGCGGGACCCGCACGGGTCGGTCGTGTGGCGGTGGCATCACCCCAGGCGCGGAGGAATGGACGGGACTCCTCCGGGACTGCGAATGTGACGAGGCCTGGATTGTTCCGGTTCAGTTCCACGTCAGATCCTCAGGGGATTCGGCCAGCAGACGACACTGCCAATCCGGACGGCCGCGAAGGAGTTGGCGCCACAGCAGCCGCGGGTCCAGATGCCGGAACATCCCGGCGTCAGCGGGTTGGTGCAGCCATGACTCGCGCCGCATCTCATCGTCCAGCTGGCCCGGACTCCATCCTGCGTAGCCCACAAAGGGGAAGAGTCTCTGGTCCTCCGACCAGCTGGACGCCATTCGTTCAAGGGCTTCTGGCTCATGACCCAACGAAAGATGTTCGAGCACATTGCCCTCTGGCCCCCCGGGATGGAGATGCAGAAAGCTGAACATGTTGGGTTGAACCGGTCCGCCTCGGAATAGCCCCAGCCCTGCGAGGTGGGCGGGGAGGTCGATCGGCAGGATGTCGTCCAACCGATGCTCTGTCGGCTGGCTCAGCACCAGGCCGAAGGCACCCTTCGGATCGTGCTGGCACACCAGGACCACCGAGCGGAAGAAGACACTGCCCTCGAGCTTCCCGCCGTCGAGGAGCAGATGCCCCTTCAATGATGGTGGTGCTGTCCTCATCCCGGAGGCGGCAGACTGCTGCATGCTTGAGAGTCCGGCAAACCTGTTTAGGATGGTCGCATGAGGAGATTCGTCGTGGTCTGTGTCATCCTAGGCATCCTGTCTGCAGCCAGCGTGGGTTGCAGGTCCTCCGGCAGCCGTGAATTCATCCCTGGGCGGGGCTGGAGGCCCACCCATTAGGGGGCGGCCGGACTCGGACCCGTGTCGCTCTGGATTTTGCGTGGACAGGGTTTGCATCGGAGCCTACCACTTCTTCAAATCCGCCCTTCCATCGGGGCGGGCGCATCACCAACACAAAACCAATAGTTCCGATGAAATACCTGTCCGCTCTGATCCTCGCCGCCTCCACTGCCCTGGCCCTCCCCAGCTTCGCGGGTGATTCCGAGAAGTGTGAGAAGGGGTCGGCCTGCTGCGCCACCAAGGCGGCCGCGAACGTGACGAAGGCCCAGTTCAAGCTGGACGGAGTCACCTGCGCCACCTCCGCCGCCAAGGCAGAGGCCGCGCTCCTGAAGGTCAAGGGTGTCAAGTCCGCCCATGTGTGCCCCGACAGCCACGTCGCCGCCGTGGAGTTCGACAAGTCCGTGACCAGCAGCCGCCGCATCTCCTCGGCGGCCAAGAAGGCCGGGTTCAAGGTCGAGAAGGGATCCTGATTCGAACCCTCACCCGGGTTTCTGGCAGTCAGGAAACCCGGATGCACAGGGGCGATGGCGACCATGGTGGCCATCGCCCCTTTCGTTTGAGCGCCGTGGGGGCTCCAGGAATCCGAGTGGTTCTGGCCCGGGATCTGGCCCGGGACCCCCCCCGATTCCCGGTGGTGGCCCGTATCTCGTGCCCCGTACTGCAGGAACTGACTTGTCCCTTCGGCATTCCGGGCAATTCTCCCCGGACAACATGCTCAACCTCAATCGTATGAACACCAAGATCTGTTGGATTGGGATGGCGGGTTTTCTCGCTATCGGAACCCTCGGAGCGTCCTCGTCCGCCGACGCAGTGGCCGTCCGGAAACCGGCGATGGAGGTTCTTGGAACCATACCGGACCGGATGCCCGGATCCGAGAATGACACCGAGGCCCAGGTAAAGCTTGGAAAGCGCCTTTTCTTCGACAAGCGGCTCTCGAAGAACAACAGCCAGTCGTGCAATTCATGCCATGTGGTCGACCAGAACCGGGGTGGCGTCGACAACGAAAAGACCTCCCCTGGCGCCTTCGGAAAGCGCGGTGGTCGGAATTCCCCAACCGTGCTCAACGCGGGATTCCACCTTGCCCAGTTCTGGGATGGCCGTTCGGAAACCCTCGCCGACCAGGCCAAGGGGCCGATCCTCAATCCCATCGAGATGGGCATGCCCAGCGAGGCCGAAGTGGTCGAGCGTCTCAAGGGTGACAAGCGCTATGTCAACCAGTTCAAGTCTGCATTTCCCAAAGACAAGGACCCGGTCACCTATGACAATCTTGCCAAGGCCATCGCCGCATACGAGCGAACCCTGGTCACGCACGACCGGTTTGACGATTTCCTCAAGGGAAATGACAAGGCCCTGACATCCCGTGAGGTCGAGGGGTTGGAATTGTTCACCCAGGTCGGATGCACCACCTGCCACAATGGTCCCCTGATCGGTGGCAATGGCTTCCGGAAGCTCGGCATCCTCGAAGCCTATTCCAACGCGGCCGACAAGGGCCGGATCGAGGTGACCAAGGATGAGGCTGACGAGTACGTCTTCAAGGTTCCCAGCCTGCGCAACATTGCGTTGACCGCGCCTTACTTCCACGACGGAAAGCATGAGACGCTGTCCTCCGCCGTGCGCGAGATGGCGTGGCTCCAGCTGGGCAAGAAACTCGACGACCAGCAGGTTGACGCGATTGTGGCTTTCCTAGGGTCCCTCAGCGACAAGCGCCGCGCCTCCCGCTGAACGGCGCTGTTACCGGAGCGGTAAGAACCGTCGTCCTGGAGGCGTTCTGGTGTTCGGTCCGAGTCACGGTCTGTCCTGAGAGGACATTCCGGAACGGAATCTGTCAGAAATCCGAACACCATGAACACGCCCGGCAAACCGGTTCCCGTCCCGATTGGCGGGCCATCACAATGTAGCGATGGGGTCGAGTCCCGGCTCGACCCCATCGCCGTTTCAAAGGGGGGGCACCGACGGCCGCGGGCGCTGGTCTGGGAGAAGTCGGAAACCGCGACTCCACGCTGGGCCGATCGGGGTGCCTCTGGACTGCGGCTCAAGACGGAACCTTCCCCGGAGACCGAGGGTGCTGACAACACACCGGGATATGTCCTGCTCCAGGATGTCGGCCCTGTGCCCAGCCACAGGCTCTGCCATCGAAGTGGCATCCTCTCGGATGGCCAACTCGACCTGGACGAGGGTGCCTCGCTGCAGAGCTGCTGGTGCCTGCCCTCCTCATCCTCGGATGGGTCCGAGATGCTGGGCCTCCGCTACAAGTTCAGCGAGTCGCTCAGGAGTCGAGGAGCCTGTCACTTCCGCATCAGCATCCGTCGTTTCGAGGACTCCAGCGAACCCGCGGACTACCCGGTCGTGCACCAGCACGACCTGTTCTGGCAGTTCTACGAACAGGCCGGTGATCTGCTCTTCGTCAGGGCTGCGCGACTCGGTCCCGTGGACGTCGGGGTGGGCCTTTATCGGATACCCTACCAGTCGGACCGTGACTGGCTGCAGGGCCAGTTCCATGTCCATCTGGACCCGTGCGGTTTCATCGGTCACCGCAACCTCGTCACCCTGGAGCTCTTCGATGAACTGGGACGGCGGCTTCTTCCCAGTTCCTCCGCTCCATTCGGCGCGCCGGATGAGCCGACGGCGGAATTCACATTCCGCCGGTGGAATCAGCCGCTGGGGCTCACCGACGAGGTTCCTTTCGACGTTCTGACCCATCTGATCGCCTACGGGCAGGGCAGGGCCGGGTCGGAGATTCTTCTGTCTCGGAGACTGCTTTTCCGGAGGAGGCCGAAGAAGTTTTGTCCACCGTTCAGGAATCCTCCCACAGGCACCCTGCGAGGGTGGCGTGTCTGCCGGATCCTCCGAGGCACCGTCTCCCCGATCAGCCCTCGTCACTGGAGCCGCGGCGTTCCCACTTGCGGGGCGCCCGTTCCGGGAGGGACGTGTCCACGCGGGTCCAATAGGTGTCGACTCCCATCGACGCATTGATCGCCTCCTCGAGCTGGGCGGATGGGGTGACCGAGAACTGGTCGTTCGCCTCGAGGTAGGCCGTGGCGCCGTTGGCCATGCGAAGGTTCAGGAACAGGGGGATCTTCCCGCGATGCTCCTCGATCAGGGTTCTCAGGGCCTCGAGTCGCACGGTATCCAGGGCGTCCGCCCGGAGCCGGACATGGACCTGGCGGGTGAACTTCCGAGGGGCCTCCTCGAGTCGCAGGATCTCCTGGGGGAACAGCTTCGGACGATCCTCGCCGGTGTTGACCTCGGCTGTCACGAGCACCGGCACGTTGATGTTGAGGAGGCTGCGGAACCGGTCGTAGTTCTCGTTCATCAGGAGCATCTGGACGCTGCCCGTGAGGTCCTCGACCGTGACCATCGCGTACTTCTTCCCCGACTTCTTGCTGATGCCCTCCTGCAGGCCGGAGACCAGACCACCGATCCGGGTCATGGCCCGGTTCTCGAGGGTGGGCAGGTCGGCGATGGAGTGGACGGCGAAGCGTCGGATCAGGGGTTCGTAGGGCTGGAGCGGGTGGCCGGTCAGGTACATCCCGAGCAGCTCCTTCTCATAGGCCAGCTTCTCGCTGGCGGGCCATTCGGGGAGTTCCACCGCCTTGGTCTTTGTCGTGGGACTGGGAGTGCTCTCGAAGGCGTCGAAGAGGGAGGACTGGCCCCGGACGCGATCGGCCGCGATGGAGCTGGCCCGGGCCATGGCGCCATCGAGCTGGGCCATCAGGCTGGCCCGGTTGAACCCCAGCGCGTCACAGGCTCCGGCCTTGATGAGGCATTCCAGGACCTTCTTGTTCGCGGCCCGGGTGTCGATCCGCTCGCAGAAGTCGGGCAACGAGACGAACCGACCTCCCTGGCGACGGGCCTCGAGCAGGGATTCCACCGCGACCTCGCCGACACCCTTGATGGCGGCGAGGCCGAAGCGGATCCGGGGCTTCGGCGGCGGTGCGGAGGGGTCGGTGGACGCCTGGGCCGGGGCGACGGGCGCGAACCGGACCTCCGACTCGTTCACATCGGGACCCACGACCTCGATTCCGAAGTCCCGGGCCTCGGCCATATATTGCGCCAGCTTCGCCAGGTCGGCCTGGTCGTTCGTCATCAT
>SYEM01000189.1 GCA_005801385.1 Verrucomicrobiales bacterium
AGGACCGGGCCCCACCTCGCACACACGGAGTGGACTCACACGGAGGCGCCGAGCCGCGGAGAAAAGACAGGAGAAGAACCGGACACTTGCAGGACCTGCGGTTCTGAAACGGTGGGTTCTGCGGCGCTCTGCAGAACCTGGCCGCCTCCCGGCGGCCAGCCACCCCAGGCGTCATGGATTCCCAGACTGCAGAACCACCGACCGCGACAGCAAACAAACCGGTCGCGATAACCCGCCGCCCATCGGAGTCCACGCCTCGCCCAGTGGGCGCTGCCGCGCCCAGTGATGCAGAGCACTGCATCACCCACCCACCCACTCATGCAGGACACTCCATCGCCACACAAGTCCTCGGGCTTTCGGGACAACCAGGTTTGGCCTGAGAAAGCGCCACTGTCCTGGGGCTCCGGGACTCCGGGATGCCGCTTGACTCCCCTGTCCGGTTTCGCGGACCACAGGATCATGAGTTCCCGGTCATCCCGCAGGCCCTCTTCCTGCCGCAATGCCTTCACGCTGATCGAGCTGCTGGTGGTCATCGCCATCATTGCCATTCTTGCTGGGATGCTCCTTCCTTCCCTCGCCAAGGCTCGGGCCAAGGCCAACCAGACCTACTGCCTCAACAACCAACGGCAGATCGGCATCGCCACCTCGATGTATGCCTCGGATTACAGCTCCCGGTTCCCACTAGTCCGGAACTGGGGCCGGGCCTGGGCCGGGGATCACGCGCTGCGTCCCGACAACGTCTGGCTGCCCGAGATCCTCGAACCCTATCTGGTGCGGAACTCCAACAAGCCCACGAACTACACCAGCAAGACCGTCCGGATGCCCCAGGCCAGCACCTTCACCTGCCCGTCCGGGATCAAGGTGAAGGATCCCGCCGCCGGCATGACCAAGGACTTCCTCCGCGACAACGATCACGTCACCTATATCTGGAACCACATCTACCTGAAGAAGGACGGCGGGTATGAGGAGCGGCGTCCGGTGAGCGGACGGAAGGACAACGACGTGGCGAGCCCCTCCAGGGCCGTCCTGGTGTGGGAGATCCCGTACTGGACCTGGAACAAGTCCGCCCATGGGGACAAGCAGAACCTGATCTTCGCTGACTGCCATGCCGCGGCCGAGCGCCGCCAGAAGGACGAGTTCGACTGGTGGGCCTTCCACAGCCGCCGCGGGTGGGAGGATTCCGACCTGACCGGGAAGACCTTCAAACAGTAGGTGGGCAAAGGTTGGCCGCCCGAGGATTCCACAAGGAACCCCGTCACGATCCGTCACCGATCCAAAAATGAAAAACCCCCTCCGGCAAAAACCGGAGGGGGCCAGGAGGAACAGGGTTGGACAGAATCGTCAGAACTTGTAGGCGATGTTCGCCAGCAGCAGCACGGCGTTGTTGCTGCCGTTGAACGGACCGGAGATGCCGGTACCGACGAGGTTGTGGTCCCAGATGGCCTCAAGGCGGCTCACCACGTTGGCCCAGAGGGCGTACTCCAGGGTGCCCGTGACCGCGAACAGCTTCTCGGGCGACCCCGCGACGTAGCCATCGGCCTCACCCACCAGAGGCAGGATCCAGACGCCGAACGGGGTCGTGCCGGAGTTGGCGTATTCGACACGGGTGTTGAATTTCAGCTTCTCCGTGATCTGCAGGGAGATGTAGCCCGCGACCGACTGCGCCCAGCTGTTGGCGGCGTAGCTGCTCGTGACGTAGTCGTACGAGGCCCCCAGGGTGAGCTGCTTGAGCGGGGTGGGGATGGTGGCGCCCACGTAGTAGTTCATCGAATTCGGGGCGAAGGTCTGACCGCCATCCACGATGCTACCGGTCAGGGTGCCGCCCTGCAGGAAGCCGAAGCTTTCGGGAGCGGTGAGCACCACGGATCCGAGATACGTCAACTTGCCATTGCCCTTGGGCGCGGCAGGTCCAGGTGCCGGAGCCCCAGGGAATCCGTACGGCACCTGGGCCCACGGCTGCTTCTGGTTCATGTTCGAATACTGACCGTCCGCGATGCCGCCGTTGAGTCCCAGCCAATCGAACACCTTGTATGAACCGAGGATGCCGGTGTGGGAATAGGGCTCCAACCAGTTGCCGAGGTTGCGGGAGAAGTTGGGATTGGCGTAGGCCGAGAGGGTCTCGTAGCCGATGATCGTGTCGAACTGGCCGATCTTGAAATCGAGCCCATTGCCGAGCGGCGCGCGGAGGCTCACGTAGGCCTGCTTGATCGCAAGGTTCGGACCGAGCGAACCGGGTAGCCAGCTGGCGTCCTGGCCAAACCACATCTCGGCCTTGTAGCCGGCGCTCCACTGGGCGTCGTCAAGGGGCTTCTCGAGACGCAGCTCCACGTACTCCAGGTTGAACCCGTTGTAGTGGTCGGGAGCCGTGTTCGCGAAGCGCGTGGCCATGGTGCTGCCGGTGCTCGGCTTCCATTGGGCCGAGGTCTCCACCGCGCCTCCGATGGTCGTGCCGCTCACCAGACTGGACACGGGGCTCTCGTCAGCGAGGGCGACCGATCCGAGGCTGATCAGGCCAGCCGTAGCCAAGGCCGAGGTCCAGAACGGACGGGACCCGGAACGGACCTGGAGGTTCAACGCGTTGGTTGCTTGGAATTCCTTCATAGTTTGTTGTGTTAACTGGGTGTGATGGATCGCACTGCAATCGCGTGCGACGAGGCCTGATGGCAGAAGTCCTCTTCCATCCAGCCGACCCCCGGGCAGCACCACCGGTGCCAACCCCCAACAACCCCACCTCGCCCTCGCTGAAAGCAAAGGTTTTGCGGGGGTTTTCGGAGTTATTTTTTCTGGATCCATCCACGACCGATCAGGGTCGTGGCGTTTTTTGGTCAGCCTCCCCGAAACACTGCACGGATTTGTCCACGGGTGGCCTCCGCCCCCGCAACGGGCACCTTCCTAGAAGCGATACGCGATCTCCGCCATCAGCAGGACCGCATTGTTGTTCCCGTTGAAGGCGTTGTCCCGCCGGAGGTCCCGATCCCATAGGATCTCGAGCCGCGACACCACGTTCGCCCATAGGGCATACTCGAGGGTTCCCGTGACGGCAAAGAGCCGCTCGGGCGAACCCACGACATATCCATCGACCTCGCCGGGCAGGGGCAGGATCCACACGCCTGCAGAAGTCTGGCTCGAGTCCGCGTACTCGATCCGCACGTTGAGCTTCAGGTCCTTCACGATCTGCCACGACACGTATCCGGCCAGCGCCTGGGCCCAGGTGTCGTTGAACGTCGCATCATCCCAAGCGTGGGCGTTGTAGTCGTACGCGAACCCGAGGGTGACCTCAGGGATGGGGGTTGGGACGGTGATGCCGGCGTAGTAGTTGATCGAGCCCTGCCGGCCTGTCGTCCCACCCTCCACGAGGCCACCGGTCAGGGTGCCGCCCGAGAGAAAGCCCCAAGACTCGGGGGCCTTGAGCGTGACCAGCCCCATGTAAGTGAGCGTGCCATTGCCCTTCGGATACGGCCCCGTCGGGAGCTGCCCTACGCCATAGGTCGGCAGATACGACCACGGCTGCTTGGTGTTCATCACGCCGTAGGCGGAGTTCGCCGCACCTCCGGTCAGCGTGATCCACGACGCCGCCTCATAGGTCGCCAGCACCCCGGTGTGGGAGAAGGGCTCGATCCAGTTCCCGAGGCTGCGTGAGAAGTTCGGGTTCACATACGGCGCCAGATACTCGTAGCCGATGATCGCGTCGAACTGGCCCACCTTGAAATCGAGTCCGTTGCCCACCGGAGCCCGCAACGACACGTAGGCCTGCTTCACCGCGAAGTTCGGGGCCAGGGCACCCGGCAGCCAGTCGGCGTCCTGCCCGTACCACATCTCCACCTTGTAACCGGAGCTCCAGCCGGCGTCGTCCAGCGGCTTCTCCAGACGCAGCTCGAGGAACTCAAGATTGAACCCGTTGTAGTGGCTCGGGGCCGTGTTCATGCCCCGGGTCGCCATGGTGCTGCCCGGACCCGGCTTCCACTGCACCGAGGTGTCCACCGCCCCCGCGATCGTCGTGCCCGACACCAGCGACGACACCACGGATTCGTCCGCGACGGCGGTTCCGCACAGGGAGAGGGCCAGGACACAAGGGCTCGGGAATCGACGGACCGGGGGGATCATGCGCCCGATGTGGTAGTTGACTCCGGACCCCGGTGGAAAGTCCCAACCACCGCAGAACCGAGGCGTGCCCGAAACGCGGTCCAGCCGACCTCAGCGCCACAACGCGGCGGATCGGTCGAACCGCTCCGCGGACCGGACACAGCGGGGGCCACGGCCCTCGTCCCACCAAACCTCCGCCAGCCCATGCGAGAATCGGGTCTCCCACGACAGGTGGTACGCCCCGGCATCGAACCAAACCAGATGATCTCCCGGACGGACCGAGGCCGGCAGATCCCGCCGTCCCAGGCAATCAAACGCCATGCAGGTTGGCCCATGAACCGCCGTCGGCACCGTCCGACCGCGTCGGGCCTCGAGCACCTCCAGATCGTGTTCCTCCCAGACCGACACCATCGCATTCAGTGTCCGTCCTCCATCACAGATCAGAAGTCGCCGCCCGAGCCGCTCCTTCACATCGAGGACTCCAACGACAAGGACACCGGAGTCCGCCGCCGGATGACGTCCATGCTCCAACCAGACTTCTTCAACCCAGGGCATCCTGGACACAAGGTGCTGCACCTCCGCAGCGTGCTGTCCGACATCCAGCTCGCGATCGAAGGGCGCCCCATTCAATCCCCGTGGTCCGGCGGGAGCCAACCCACCCCCGACGTCGACGAACCGGGGCCGCCAGCCGGAGTCCCGACAGACCCCGGCAATCGCGTCGAGCCCCCGGCGGAAGGTGGCGACATCGGGAAGATTCGTCTTCAGGTGGACGTGAATGGATTCAGCGGCCAGCCCCTGCCCTGCCAGCCGCGTCAGAGCGACGGGAATCTCGGCCGGCTCCAGTCCGAACGGATAGGCCCAGCCCGGCTCCTCGGCGTCGACCTCGACTGGTGTCCTCAGCCGCAGACCCACCCGCCACCGATGCTGCTGGGCGATCGGGAGGAGCGCCTCGAGTTCCCCCAGCGAATCGAAGTGGACCCGGAGCCCCTTCCGCGACACCCCGGGAAGCCACCGATGCTTGGCGGGGCCGTTGACGAGGATCTGATCGGGTTCAAACCCCGCCCCGAGCGCCCCACGGAACTCGAACTCGCTGACGACCTCGATCCCGCCCCGCCGACGCCACCAGCGCCAGAACGCCGGCAGCGGCTGGGTCTTGGCGGACAGCCAGAATCGGGCGGGCTTGCCGTAATCGAGCCGCGCCAGTCGACCGACGGCCGCCTCATAGGGGGCCGAGGCAAACAGGTAGAACGGCGATCGGGCCCCGGCCTCCAACGCCTCCCGGACGTGTCGACGCCATGCGGCGATCGACCTCACCCCGCGGGCCTGTCGGGGGTCAGGCATAGACCGACACCGCGAGTCCCGTCCGGGACCGGATCGTGGCCGCCACAGCCTCGAGTTCCTCCGGACTCAACCGCGTTGCCGCCGCCTCCGGGGTCGGACGCGCGATGGTGTAGGCATGAACCTCCCGGATGATCCCGCCCGCGGCGACGATGTCCCGGAGCCGACCGCAATACGCCTCCAGCTCCGCCGGGGACATCGGCTCGCCGTGCCACTTGAGGAACAGGCTTTGGATGATGATCGGCCATTCCCTGGCGGTCCGTGTGATATTGGACAGGATCCGCTCCAGCCGGACCAGGGAGCGGTTGATGGTCCGATAATACTCCTCCGTCCCGGCATCCAGCTTGCACCAGAACTCGAACCGGTGGGCCGCCATCAGGGCGAGCCCCTTCCGGACGTCGGGCTTGTCGAGACCCGCCGAGTCCGTGATCAGGACCAGCTTGGACTGGTCGAGCCCGAACTCCTGGCGGACATCGATCGCCGCCTGGACGCATTCCGAGAAGTTGGGAATGAGCGTCGGTTCGCCGTCGCCGCTGAAGGCGATGTCGCGCACGACACGAGTGAGCTCGGGCACCTCACAGAACTTCGGTTGTTGGGCCAGTCCCCCGTCCTGGGCGAATCGGATCAGCCACCGGAGCTCGTCCCTGAGCTGGGCCACATCCACCTGATCGGCCCGTCCCGGAGTCTTGCGATCGACCTCGCAGTAGACGCAGTCAAAGTTGCAGCGCTTGTCGGGGTTCAGATTGATCCCGATCGACAGCCCCTGCGACCGACGCGAGATCACGGGGTAGACAAAGATCAGGTCACGAAAGACCCGCGAGTGGTCCTGGACCACCGCCCAGGAACTCTGGATGGAAGGCGACGACATCGGAGCGAAGAGCACGGAGCAAATGGCGGAGAGGGAAGAGCGGAGTGACTCCCAACCGCCGATTTCTCCGGACTCTCAGCTCTCAGCTCTCAGCTCTCAACTCTCTTTCCCCTTCAGATCGCGAAGTCCGTGTACTCGACCCGGACCGGTTCCTGCGGTGCCTCGAGCATGCAGGCGCCGACCGTGGCGTTGGTGCCGGGCTCGATCAGGATGCACGCACCGGTCAGCCGGTTCGTCGCATAGCCGTCGTAGGTCAGCGGCTTGGCGGTCCGGATCCGGATCTGGCCGATGTCATTCATCGCCAGCTCGGTCGGATTGGGCTCCGACTCGAAGGTGTGGATGTTGATCCGGCTGTCGATCGACGAGACCACGGCCTGAACGGTCTGGGTCGTGTGCTTGAGGAAATACTTCCGACCAGGCTGCAACGCCTTGGGATGCATCCAGCAGACCCGCGCCTGCAGCTCGGTTCCGGAACCCGGCAGGGTGTCGAGTCCGACGATCATGTCACCCCGGCTCACATCGACGTCATGTTCAAGCACGAGGGTGACCGACTGCGGACAGAAGGCCTCTTGGAGAGGGCCGTCCAAGGTCCAGATCTCCTTCACCCGGCTGCGTTGGCCGGAGGGGAGGATCAGGACCGGCTGGCCGACCCGGACGATACCACCGGCAATCTGGCCGCTGAAGCCTCGGAAATCATGCAATGCCGCATCCCGGGGGTTGTTCGGTCGGTTCACCCATTGCACCGGGAACCGGAACCCGTGGAGGTTCCAGTCGCTGGCGATGTGGACGGTCTCGAGATGGCCGAGCAGCGAGGGCCCCACGTACCAGGGGGTCTGGGCCGAGGCGTCGACCACGTTGTCGCCATTGAGCGCCGACATCGGGATGAACTTCACGTCCTTGATGTCCAGACGCGGCAGGAAGCTCTCGAAGGCGGACCGGATCTCGAGGAAGCGGGCCTCGGACCAGTCGACGAGATCCATCTTGTTGATGGCGATGACCAGGTGCGGGATGCGGAGCAGCGAGGCGATGTAGGTGTGGCGCCGGGACTGCTCGATGACGCCCTGACGGGCATCGACCAGCACGACGGACAGGTTCGCCGTGGAGGCGCCCGTCACCATGTTCCGGGTGTACTGCACATGACCCGGGGTGTCGGCGACGATTTTCTGTCGCTTGACCCCGGCCCGCCCGGCCTGCGCAGGCGGCCTCGGTTGGCGAGACGCGGGCACTTAGCCGTAACCA
>SYEM01000190.1 GCA_005801385.1 Verrucomicrobiales bacterium
CAACGACCTCGAGGACGTCGGCTTCGACACTTATCACCACACGCTGTTCGAAATGCTCGGCACCTGGTCCTGCGGCGACTACTTCGAAAAGGAGTCACTGCAATGGGGATGGGAGCTGATCACCAAAGTCTGGGGCATTCCGCCGAAGCGGCTTTTTGCGACGGTCTACTCGCCCGACAAATCCAAGGGAGACCCGTCGGACTTCGACCAGGAGGCCCACGACATCTGGGCCGCGATCTTCCGCCGCGAGGGCCTCGATCCCGCCGTCCACATCGTCAACGGCAACAAGAAGGACAATTTCTGGATGATGGGCGAGACCGGCCCCTGCGGTCCTTGCACCGAGCTTCACGTCGACCTCACGCCCGAAGGCGACACGAAGGGCACGCTGGTCAACGGCAGCGACGCCCGCTGCATGGAGATCTGGAACCTGGTCTTCATCCAGTTCAACGCGAACCCCGACAAGACCTTCAGCCCCCTGCCCGCCCAGCACGTCGACACGGGCATGGGCTTCGAGCGGGTCAGCTCGATCATCCAGGGCACAAAGAACTTCACCGACTTCGTCCACGCCCAGATCTCCAACTACGAGACCGACATCTTCCGGCCGATCTTCGACGAGCTCGAGACGATGAGCGGCAAGAAGTACGGCAGCACCCTGCCGTCGGATCCGACCAAGCTCGCCGACTCGACCTCCCAGGTCGCCACCGATGTCGCCTTCCGGGTCATCGCTGACCACATCCGTACCCTGAGTTTCGCCATCGCCGATGGCATCCAGCCCGGCAACACCGACCGGAACTACGTCCTGCGCCGCATCCTGCGCCGTGCCGTCCGCTATGGCCGGACCCTCGGGTTCCACGAGCCATTCTTCTACAAGCTGGTCGACGTCCTGGCCCGGGCCATGGGGGATGTCTTCCCTGAAATCCGGTCTCGTCAGCAGCATGTGAAGGAGGTGCTGCGTCGGGAGGAGGAGGCCTTCAACCGCACGCTCGACAAGGGCATCGCGCTGTTCGCCGAGGAGGTGGCCCGACTTCATGCTGCCGGCACCTCGCGTGAGATCTCCGGTGCCTTCGCGTTCCGGTTGTACGACGAGCAGGGGTTCCCGCTGGATCTCACCCAGCTGATGGCGCGCGAGAAGGCGTTGACGGTCGACGTTGCTGGCTTTGATGCGCTGATGGAGCAGCAGAAGTCGCGTGCCCGGGCGGCGCAGAAGAAATCCGTCATCGAGCTGTCGCAGATCGAGACCAAGACGCCGACGCAGTTCCTCGGGTACGACGACCTCGCCATCGCCGCGGAGGTGCAGGAGGTGGTGCAGCTCAAGGACAAGACCGTTGTGGTCCTCGACCGCTCCGCCTGCTACGCCGAGATGGGTGGCCAGGTGGGCGACACCGGCGAGATCACGGGGTCCGGTCAGCTTTGGCGGGTGGTGAACACCCAGAAGTCGGGTCCCACCTGGCTCCATTTCATCGAGGGCGAGGAGGCTCCGGCGGTCGGACAACGGGTCGAGCTGCGGGTCGACGCCGGCCGTCGTGCGGCGATCCAGCGGCATCACTCGGTCACCCATCTGCTCCATTGGGCGCTCCACGAGGTGGTCAGCCGCGAGGCCACCCAGAAGGGATCCCTGGTCACCCCGGAGAAGCTGACGTTCGATTTCAACAGCGGTCCGTTGACTGCGGCCCAGGTGGCCGACATCGAGCGACTCGTCAACGAGCGGATCGTTGAGAACGGCGGCATCAGCTGGTCCGAAGTGCCCTATGCCGATGTGAAATCCCGGAAGGACATCATGCAGGTGTTCGGCGACAAGTACGGCGAACACGTCCGCGTGGTGCAGATCGGCGGGCGTTCGGGGGGGCTCGACGGCTATTCCATGGAGCTGTGCGGCGGCACGCATTCCAGGGCCACCGGGGAGATCGGGCTGTTCCGCATCGTGGGCGAGAACGCCATCGCTGCCGGGGTCCGCCGCATCGAGGCGGTCGCGGGCCTCGAGGCATGGCGTCGGACGGTCGAGGACCAGTCGCTGATCCGCAGCCTGGCGGGTCGGCTTGGGGCACCGATCCATGAGCTGGAGAAGAAGATCGACGCCCTGCTGGCCCATCAGCGTGATCTCGAGAAGGCCCTCAAGGCGGCCCAGCAGCGGGAGGCGGCCGGTCAGGCCAAGGACCTTCTGTCTCGGGCCGAGACCGTGAACGGCGTGCCGGCGTTGATCGCCAACCTGGGTTCAGCCGATGGAGACACCCTCCAGGCCGTGGCCGACGCCCTGAAGGGATCGTTCCAGGGGGTGATTGTCCTGGGGGGACATGCGGGTGGGGCGGTGTCGCTGGTTGCGGCCGTGACTCCGGAATTCACCGCTAAGGCGGCTGCGGGCAAGATCATCCAGGCCATCGCCCCCATCGTGGGCGGCAAGGGTGGTGGTCGTCCCGACAACGCCCGTGGCGGCGGCAAGGACGCCAGCCGCCTCGACGAAGCACTCGCGAAGGTCCGGACGCTCTGGAGCTGAGCCGATCCAGATGCGGCCGGCCCTCCGCGACAGCGGGCGCGGTGTCCGTTCCGCCTATTGCAGGCCCGTGGTGATTTGGTAGCGGCGCCAGTCGTTGTCCTGATGGCTGCGCCAGGTCTGGTTCATGCGCTGGTTCTCGGCATGTCCATCGGCATAGGTCAGGTTGGCCTTGCCGTCATGCCGTCCAAGGAGGCGCGCCTGTTGGTTGCCTGACGAGGCATCGTCGAAAGCCCAGGGTTGTGGGTAGAGGCCGCCTCGGGATGGGGAGCCATTGGCACGTCCGGCATCGCCGAGGAGAATGAATTGCGAAGGGCGGGCGAAGGAGGACAGCGGGGTGGTCTCGTTGAATCCGAAATCCGGGTTGGCCTGATACCAGGCGCGCTGGGAGGCGTTCTCGAGATTCGATTCGTTGTGGTTGTTGCCGTAGTCGGTGGTGAACCAGGCCCCGGTCTTGGGTGCTTCCCACTTGGGTCCCTTTGGGCAACGAAACACATTGGTGGCGTTGCCGACGTAGGGCATCAGGATCTGCCTATAGGAGTAGGGTGCACGGGCCTCGGCGGTGTCCGGGGTTCCCGCGGGTGCGGTGCGCTCCGTGACGGTGGCGGGGAGCCGGTCGTTGCTGTCGAGCGCGTAGGCCATGTAGGCCAGTCCGATCTGGCGCACGTTGGACAGGCAGCGGGCTCGGTTGGCGGTGGCTTTGGCTTTGGCCAAGGCGGGTAGGAGCATTCCGGCCAGGATGGCGATGATGGCGATGACGACCAGCAGTTCGATCAGGGTGAAGGCGGCACGAGGGGCCGACGCGATACGGGTCTGTGGCACAGGCATGGATAGGGAGTGTTCATGACGTGCCTCCGGTGGTCCGGTGGGGACGCGGGTGGATGGGGTTAGGCCTCCGTGGTGGCGGTCGGCGGAAAAGGATCAATCCGGATCAACGGTCCGGGGCCCTGGAGGACAGGGGAAACGGGTCTTCTCGGCGACGTCGACCTGGGTCACGCGGCCGTCGTGGACCGTGATCTGGATGACTCCGAACCGGAGGGTGCCGACCTTGGCGGTCACAACACCCAGCCAGTCCGGTGTGGAAGCGGTCGGATTCAAGACTGGAGTGTGTGGGGACGTGGGCATGGCGATGTGCGAGGGGTCAGATGCCCTCGGCGATGTGGGGTTGGCTGGGGACTTGGACCTCAGGGGTGAGTGGGCCTGCCTCGGAGGACAGGACGCGGTATTCGCGGATCTGGAAGCTGACACGCACCCCATCGGCGAGGCCGAGCCGGGCATAGTCCTCCTTGGTGATGCGCGCCTTGATCACCAGCCCGGAATCCAACTCGATCTCAACTCGCAGCAGGATGCCGAGGAAGTAGGTGTGTCGGAGGGTGGCGATGTAGCGGAACTCCCCGAGGTTCCGGGACATCTGGACCGCATAGGGGCGGAAGCCGATCCGGAGGGTGCCCCCGTCGGGCACGCCGTGGGACGGGAAGACGAGCTCGCCGATGCGGGCCTCGGTGTTCTGGACGGGACCCTCAAGGACATTGAGTACACCGATGAACCGGGCGACGAACTCGTTCACCGGCTGCTCGTAGACTTCCCGGGGGCTGCCGATCTGTTCGAGTCGACCGCGGCTGAAGATCACAATCCGGCTCGCGACCTCCATCGCCTCTTCCTGGTCATGGGTGACGAAGAGGGTCGTGACATGGAGCTCGTTGTGGAGGCGGACCAGCCATTCGCGGAGTTCCTGTCGGATCTTGGCGTCGACGGCGGCGAAGGGTTCGTCGAGGAGGAGCAGCTGGGGACGGGGCGCCAGGGCGCGGGCGATGGCGACACGCTGGCGTTTGCCGCCGGAGAGTTGGTGGGGGAATCTGCGGGCGAGGCCCTCGAGACCGAACACCCCCAGCAGCTCCTCCACCCGGGCGGAGGATTCGGCGGGCTTCCACTTCCGGACCTTGAGGCCGAAGGCAATGTTGTCGGCCACCGTCATCGTCGGGAACAGGGCATAGTTCTGGAAGACGAAGCCGATGTTGCGGTCCTGGACGGGGACCTCATTGACGCGACGGCCTCCGATGAAGAGGTCTCCGGCGGACGGAGTCTCCAGCCCAGCGATCATGCGGAGCACCGTCGTTTTGCCTCCGCCGCTGGGGCCGAGGAGGGCGACGAGCTCGCGGTCGGCGACCGAGAAGGAGACCTGGTCGACGGCGGCGACGTCGCCGAACCGTTTGGAGACAGAGCGGAGTTCGATGCTCATTCGGTGTGGGAGGATTGGCCCCGGGCCATTTCGCGATGCTGGCGGGACTCCAGCCAGGCCTTCACGACCAGGGTGGCGATGGCGAGGAAGGTCAGGAGACTGGCGACGGCGAAGGCGGCGGTGCCCTGGTGTTCGGAATTCAGGGTGTCGACCCAGAGGGCGAGCGGGATCTCGCCCGGCACCGGCTTGCTGACAACGTAGACGGCACCGAACTCCCCCATGGCCCTGGCGTTGGCGAGGATGACGCCGTAGAGGACCGCCCAGCGGACACCGGGCAGCGTGACATGCCAGAAGGTCTGCCATCCGCTGGCCCCCAGGGTCAGGGCGGCTTCTTCAAGATCAGGCCCCCGCGACTGCATCAGGGGGATCAGTTCCCGGGCGACGAACGGAATCGTCACGAAGAGGGTGGCGAGGACCATTCCCGGGAGGGCAAAGACGATCCGGAAGTCGTGCTCGCGCAGCCACGGGCCGAAGTATCCCTGGGCTCCGAACAGGACGAGGAGCATGACCCCGACCACCACAGGCGAGATGGCGAACGGCAGGTCGATCAGGGTGACGAGCAGGGGTTTTCCGGGGAACCGGAACCGGGTGATCGCCCACGCGGCGGCCACACCGAAGACGGTGTTGAGGGGGACCACGATGACCGCCAGCAGCACGGTGAGCCGGAGCGAGGCCAGCGTCCGGGGATCGCGCAGCGCGTCGAGATAGGGTTTCAGACCCCGTCCGAAGGCCTCACCAAAGACGCTGGCGAGCGGTAGCAGCAGGAATAGGCCGACGAACACGAGGGCCAGTCCGATGAGCAGGCAGCGGATGGCGAGGCTCTCGGTCGGACCCGAGGCCGGTGCGTGGCTGCTGGAGTGGTGGGAGACGTGGCCGGCCATGTCACGATTGGAAGCGCCGCGTCCAGCCCTCGAGCAGGTTGATGGCGGCGAGGATCATGAAGGAGACACCCAGGAGGAACACGGCGATGGCGACCGCCCCCTCGAGTTCGTAGGCGTCGAGCTTCTCGATAATGAGCTGTGGGGCGATCTGGGTCTTGAAGGGCACGTTGCTGGAGATGAACTGGATGCTGCCGAACTCACCCACCGCCCGGGCGAAGGCGAGGGTGAACCCGGTCAGGATCGAGGGAATGAGGGCCGGCAGGATCACCGTCAGGAAGGTGCGTCCCCGCCCGGCTCCCAGACAGGCGGCGGCTTCCTCGATGCTGCGGTCGAGCGACTCCAGGACCGGCTGAACCGTTCGGACCACAAAGGGCAGACTGACGAAGGTGAGGGCGATCACCACGCCGATCCGGGAGTAGGCCAGCTTGAGTCCGTCGGGGCCAAAGAGATCCCCCAGCGGACTTCCGGGGGCGAACCAACGCCCCATCCATCCGGTGGGCGAGTAGACGCTCGCGAGGGCGAGTCCTCCCACGGCCGTCGGCAGGGCGAAGGGGACATCGATGAGGGCATCGAGGAATCGACGTCCCGGGAACCTGTACCGGGTGAGCACCCAGGCCAGCAGGGTGCCGCCGACGACATTGATCAGGCCTGCGATGGCCGAGGCGGTGAAGGTGAGCCGATAGGCGGCAAGGGCCCTGGGACTGCTGACATGGTGCCAGAACTCCGCCCAGCCCAGCTGGGTGGAGCGCAGCAGCAGGGCTCCCAGTGGGATCAGCAACAGGAGGCTCAGGTAGAAGACCGTGAACCCCAGGGTGAGGCGGAAGCCGGGCAGGACTCTTGGGCGGGGGGAGGACATCCGGATCAGCGCTGGTTCTGGTGGATCTCGTCGAAGAGGCCGCCCTCGGCGAAATGCTGTTTCATGACGGCATCCCACCCCCCGAGATCACGGTCGACGTCGATCAGGGTGATGGGAGGGAACTCGTGTCGATGTCTGGCCAGGACTTCCTTGTTGTGCGGACGGAAGTGAAGCCGGGCCATGATCTCCTGGGCCTCAGGAGTGTAGAGGTACTCGACGTAATCCCGGGCGGCATCGAGCAGCTGGTGTTTGCGGGCGATCCGTTCCACGACGGCCACCGGCATCTCCACGTTGAGGCTCGATCCAGGAATCACCGTCTCGAAGCGGGCCTTCGGGTATTCCTTCTGGATGGAGGCGAGTTCGGCCTCGAGGGTGATTAGGACGTCCCCCATCCGGCGTTGCACGAACGTGATCGTCGCGCCACGTCCACCCGTATCGAGGACCGGGGCATGGGAGAACAGTTTGGCCACGAAGGCTCGTGCCTGGGCCTCATCGCCCCCGGACTTCCGCAGGGCATGGCCCCAGGCCGATAGGTAGGCATTGCGCCCGGTGCCGCTGGTCTTGGGATTGGGGAGGGTGATCGTCACCCCGTGTTGCACCAGATCATCCCAGTCCCGGATGTGACGCGGATTGCCCTCGCGGACCAGGAAGAGCACGACGGTGGAGTAGGGGGCCGAGTGGTTGGGGAACAGGGAACGCCAGTCCTCTGGCATGAGACGGCCGCGTCGGGCGATGAAGTCGACGTCGCTCACCGTGTTGAGGGTGACCACGTCGGCGTCGAGTCCATCAACCACCGCCCGGGCCTGCTTGCTGGCCCCGGCGTGGGAGTTGACGACATCGATGTCCTGCCCGGTACGGGCCCGGTACCACGGTTTGAATCCCGCATTGAGAGCGCTGAAGAGCTCCCGACCGAGGTCGAACGAGGCGTTCAGCATCTGCGGCTGGCCCGCCTTGTTGCGGGGCACGCCCCCGGGTTGGCAGCCCGCGCCCAACAGCGCGATCCACCCCACCAGGCAGAGCATGTACCTCTGTTTCCCGTGCACAGTGACGTGATCATGAAAATAAACTACATTGAGTCAATAGGGTTTATGTGGAATTGATCTGCTGACGGATGATCGGGTGAGCTGGGTTGCGGAGGGCATTGGTATGGCTCTGAAGCCTTGTTCCAGGGTCCTGGTTCCGCCAACGTCCCCCTTTCTTCCGTGGATCTCGGTATACCCAATGCGATTGCTGGACTTCTCGTGGGCACTGTTGTGGGTGCAACCGGGGTCGGTGGGGGTGCGTTGATGACCCCGATCCTGGTGCTGGTGTTCGGGGTGGCTCCACAGACGGCGGTGGGGACCGATCTGCTGTACGCGGCCCTGACCAAGGTGTTCGGAACGGCCGTCCATCATCGTCATGGGACGGTGGATTGGCCGGTGGTCCGGCGTCTGGCCTTTGGAAGCCTCCCGGCTGCTGCGGCGACGCTGGCGTGGATGACACTGACCTCGACTGCCCAGATCCGGGGCGGATTTCTGATCGAGGCCGTTGCGGTTGCTTTGGTGATCACCTCGGTCGGTATTCTCTCGAAGGACTGGCTCCAGCAGATGGGGCGTCGGGGACATGCGGGGGTGATGGGAGCGTTGGGGCGTTCCCAGGTGGCCTTGACCGTGCTGGCGGGTGCAATCCTTGGGGTGTTGGTGACCCTGACCTCGGTCGGTGCTGGGGCGCTCGGGACCGTGATGCTGGTGTACCTTTATCCGGTCCGCCTGAATCCAAGTCGGCTGGTCGGTACGGATCTCGCCCATGCCATCCCGCTCACGCTGATCGCCGGGCTGGGGCATCTCGCCCTAGGAAACGTGAACTACGGGTTGCTAGTGAACCTTCTGATCGGATCGATCCCGGGAGTGCTCTTGGGCTCCTGGATCAGCACCCGGGCCCCGATGCAGGTCGTGCGCGTGGGCCTCGCCATCATCCTCGCGGCGGTCGCGATCAAGATGTTCCTGACCTGAGTCGGCAGCTGGGTCCGGCTTTACTGTGGCGCCCTGCGTTGGTCTGTGACTCTCCGGAGCATTGCCAGCAGCCTCCGCCTGCGTAGTGTCCCTCCCCACACAAACCGCAACACGTCACGACTATGGCACTTCGACTGGGCGACATCGCGCCGAACTTCACCGCTGAGACCACCGAGGGAACGATCGACTTCCACAAATGGCTCGGAGACTCCTGGGGTATCCTGTTTTCCCACCCGGCCGACTACACCCCGGTCTGCACGACTGAACTCGGCGCCACCTCCAAGCTGATGGCCGAGTTCCATGAGCGGAACGTCAAGGTCGCCGCCGTCAGCGTCGACCCCATCGAGTCCCACCACGGCTGGATCAAGGACATCAACGAGACGCAGTCTACTACGGTCAACTTCCCGATCATCGCCGATCCCAACCGTGTCGTGGCCACGGCCTACGACATGATCCACCCGAACGCCGACGACAAGATGACCGTCCGCTCGGTCTTCATCATC
>SYEM01000191.1 GCA_005801385.1 Verrucomicrobiales bacterium
AGGGACCCCTTCCAGGGTCCGAACACCGGGGTCGACCCCGTCCGCCCCGCATACCGTGCTGGATCAGCGGCCACCACCACGAGGGCGCCCGCCTCGAGACGGAATCCGGACGGGAACACGAAGTCCACCCCGCCCGCCAGACGCCACCCGGTCATGTCCTGGAAGATATCCCCATGGTTCGCTATCTCGATGAACTCCAGCTCATTGCTCCCGCCCTGGGGATGATAGTGGATCTCGGAAAGCACCAGACCGGTCCGCCGACTGGACGGCGTGGCGGACTCGCGGACCTGGACCCACTCCGCCTCCGCGGTCGAGGTTGGTGCCCGAAGGCCCTCGAAACGGGCGAGCGCCGCGGTCCGCGGGGTCTGGCTGGCGACGGCGAGTCCGACCAGGACCTCCTCCGGGAGTCCGAGACTCACGGAGCCGAGGCGATTCCAGGCCGTTCCATCGACCGAGGCGAAGGCCGTCACCTCGTTCCCGGAGCGCCGCAGGCGGAGCCAGGTGTTGGGTGGAGCCGAAGGGTAGCCTCCGGTGACCGAGGCCCGGGAGGGCGTGCCGCTCGCGGAGGTCCGCCACTCCGCAAAGCAGCCCATGGCCCCACTCGAGGCAAACGCCGCGATGAACGGACTCGTTGGGGCGGCATCCGTCCGGAGCATCAGTCCAGCCCGCACAAACGGACTGCTGATGCCGAGATCGGTCAGGCGCACCTGCAGGTCGAAGTCACCGGTCCGGGACTGGGCCGCGAAGGCGAACTGGTCGGTGCCGGCGAGGAACCCGGCCCCCTGGGAACCCACCCTCCACGAGGCGTCCCCGACCTTCTCGAGCGAACCCTGGTCACCGCCCACCAGGGACAGCGTCAGGTCCTGGGCCCGGCCCCGACCGGAGAACTCCAGCACGATCAACGCGATCCAGAGCATCCGAAACGCCCACGATCCCCAACCCGTTTTGTCTTCCATGTGGTGAAGCACGAACAAAGCAGAACTCCAGCCATCCAACAACCGGAGTCTCGTTGGACCTTCCAGCCCAAGGTCAGGTTACGGATACGTCGCCCCGAGCAGGCGGCGGCCCGACCTCCGTCCCGTCACACCGGCGGGCCTTTCCGGTTGCCGGTCTGGGGGTCGAACGTACTCTGGTCGCCAACATGACATCGACCCCCAGCGCTGCCGGGACCGGGAATACTTGGTTTTATTTCACTCTCATCACTGTGTTCTCATGGGGTGTCTATGGAATCCTGCTCCACAAGGGACAGGTCCTGATGGGTGACCCCGTCAACGGCCGCTACAAGGCCTTCCTGTTCGTCGGCATCGCCTACTTCCTCACTGCCGTCCTGGCCCCATTGGTCCTCCTGATGAGCAAGGGGGCCGCCTTCTCCGGATACACCACCCCGGGTTGGACCTGGTCGCTCGTGGCCGGGATCATGGGAGCGATCGGCGCGTTTGGAACCCTACTGGCCTTCGGCGCCAAAGGCACCCCGGCCGCGGTGATGTCAATCGTCTTCGCCGGTGCCCCGGTCGTGAACGCGCTGGTGTCGCTGTGGCTGTACCGCCACGAGATCGACTTCGGCCGCGTCAACCCGGCCTTCTACCTCGGAATCGTCATGGCCCTCGCCGGCAGCGGGCTGGTGATGAAGTTCAAGCCCAACCCGACCCCCAAGAGGCCCGGCACCGCCCACGCGGCCCCGAAGAGCCCTGTGGCAGCACCCACCCGGGCCTGATCCGCAGCGTCCCGTGAGGCCCACCCCGCCCGACCCGTCGTGGGATCGCCTCGTGGCGCTGTGGCCCGAGGTCAGCCGGGACAACCCTTTCTACCGGGCCAAACTCGCTGGCGTGACTTCGCCCCCCGCGGACTGGAGCGAGTTCCAATCACGGGTCCCCCTGACGACCAAGGCCGAGCAGGTCGCCAACCAGCAGGCGCATCCGCCCTACGGCAGCAACCTCACGTTCCCGATCGACCGCTACACGCGGTGCCATCAGACCAGCGGGACCCACGGTGAACCCCTGCGCTGGCTGGACACCCAGGAGTCGTGGTCGGCGATGGTGGACGACTGGTGTGCCGTCTTCCGGGCCGCGGGGGTCGGACCCGGCGACCGGATCCTCTTCGCGTTCAGCTTCGGACCCTTCATCGGGTTCTGGCTGGCCTTCGAGGCCGGACAACGCCTCGGCGCCCTCTGCGTGGCGGGTGGCGGCATGAGCAGTATGCTGCGTCTGAAGGTCCTCCGGGAGAACGCCTGCACCATCCTCTGCTGCACCCCCACCTACGCCCTCCATCTGGCCGAGACGGCCGCGGCTGAGGGCATTGACCTGTCCACGACCACGGTCCGGACCCTCGTCGTCGCCGGTGAACCAGGAGGCAGCCTGCCGTCCACCCGCAAGCTCCTGAGTGATCGCTGGGGCGGGGCACGGGTGTTCGACCACCATGGGATGACCGAGACCGGTCCCGTGACCTACGAGCATCCCGAGCGACCGGGCACCCTTGTGGTGATTCCTGGCTCCGTGCACCCCGAGGTCATTGATCCGGAGACGGCCATGCCACTGCCAACCGGCAGTGAGGGCGAACTGGTGCTGACCACCCTGCACCGGATCGGATCCCCCCTGCTCCGCTACCGGACCGGCGATCGGGTGCGGCTCGCACGGGAGAACGGGATGTGGATCCTGCCGGGGGGGATTCTGGGGCGGATCGACGACATGGTGGTGATCCGCGGCGTGAACATCTATCCGACGGCCATCGATGAATGGGTACGCCGATCGGGGGATGTGGGGGAGTATCGGGTGACGGAGGATCGTCGTGGAGCCCTGGCGGAACTGGGTGTCGAACTGGAGGCGGATGCGGAGACCGCCGCAAGGCTCGAGTCACGTCTGCGGGATGAACTGGCGCTGCGGGTGCCCGTGACCGCGGTGCCCCGGGGGAGCCTGCCCCGCTTCGAGCTCAAGGCCCGACGCTGGCGGCGACTGGGCTGAGGCTCCGGAGACTCAGGCGAGCACCCGTACCCGGCCGTTCTCGACCGAGATCTGATACGACTCGACTGGCTGATCCGGACGCGAGGCGCAGGCGCCCGTCCGGGCATCGAACTCCCAGCCATGGAGCGGACAGTAGAGTTTGGTGCCATCGAGGTAGCCCGCCCCCAGTGGCACGCCCCGATGGGGACACCGGTCGCCAAGGGCATGGAATTCCCCCCCGACATTCAGGAGCGTGAAGCGCCGCCCCTGCACCTCGACGGTCCGGCATTTCCCGGGCGCCAGGGAGTCCGCCGCCGCCACATCGATCCAGGTCATGACGTGGCAGGCGGCTGGGGTTTCGACGGCGGCGGAGGAGGGATCGGGGGTTTGGCCTTCTTCCACGGCATGTCGGGGAATTTTTCGGGCAGCTTGAACGCCTGGGGCTTCGGACCCGCCATCTTGAGCTCGTCCTCGGCAGCCACGGAGGTCGGGGCCGTCGGGGTGGTCCCCGCCGCAGGCGGCGCGGTCATGTCCTGCTTCCACGAGGCGATGCGGGCCTGAAGTCCATGATGCTCCGCCGTCTTCTTGTCGCCCGACTTCATGTAGAAGAGCGACAGGTTCGTGTGGACCAGCTGCTCATGGGGTCGGAGCTTCTCGGCCCGGTGCCCGTCCTCGATCGCCCGCCCGTAGTCCCCCTTGCGGTAGTGGCACATCGCAATGCCGAGCCGGGCATCGAAGTGGTCCGGCGACCGATTCAGGATTCCCTCGAGCCTCTCAATGGCCCCATCGAAGTTGCCCGTCGAGTACTCGAACATCGCGTCGTCGTAGTCTGCCTGGAACTCATCCACGCGCCGAAGCTGGCCGCGATGCCGGGATCCGGCAAGCAGGCGACTCAATGCACCGGCTTCAAAAACGGCCGTACCAACGCCGGCAGGATGTCCCGCTCGTGGGCGTGGCCCACGGTGAACACCACGAACACCCAGCGCCGCCCGTCCGCCGTCTCGACGTAGGCGGCATCGTGCCGGGTCTGGCTGGTCCAGCCCGCCTTCGACCACAGCCGGGAACCCCGGAACGCCGAATCCCGCAGCGCGATCCCCACGAAGCCATGGGTCTGGTCCTCCGGGTCCTGGACCGGTCCGTGCACGTCCCGCTTCATCCAGTCCAGCATCTGAAGGGTCCGGGGACCCGACGCCGCCGTGCCGGTGACAATCTCGGTCAACAGCCGCGCCGTCGCCTCCGTGGTCAGGGTGTTCCGCTTCGGCTCGAATCGCTCGATGGCCTGCTTCTCCCGGCCGTAGGGTCCCTCGCACCAGGGCTTCTTGTTGGCGTTGATCCCGACATAGCCCCGCGCCTCGAAGAATCGGTTCACGGCATTCCGTCGGTCGAACCAGTCCTTCAGCTCCGGTTCCGATAGCTCCGGGCCGCTGGTGGTGCCGGTCAGGACATCGACGACCAGATGGGTCGCCTCGTTGGCGCTGTCGACGATCATGTCGCGGAGCGCCCGTTGAAGCTCAGGCGTGTCGCGGATCCGCCCCTCCTCCAGCGCCTGCTCGGCCGCCACGAGGTAGAAGAGCTTCACGACGCTGGCAGGGTAGATCGGGATCCCGCCTCGGTAGCTGCCCCACTGGGGACGGGACGGCTCCGAGAGGTCGACCACGGTCATGGCGATCTGGTCGCTCGACAGATTCCGGGGGGCGAATTCGAGCAGGGTCTGCTCCACGGCCCGTCCGACCCGGGCGTGGAGGACCGGCGAGGCCACCGCCTTGGGATGCCTGGCGAGGGTGGGAGTCGACGCGTCCTGTGCCGCGACGGTGCCGAGGATGACCAGGCCCAACACCCGACAGAGAACGATGGGCAGGCGTCGATTCATAGGGTGGCCGAGGGCTCAGGATCGGATCCGGCCCGCGAAAGATCCGCCCGTTCCAGGAATCGGATGATGGTGTCGCCATGCCGGAGCTGTCGGCGTTCGTGCCACCGTGGGGTGAGATCCAGGGTGTCCCGCTTCGTGTGGCCCAGGACGAACAGGCCGGCGGGTTCGAGGAGCTCGGGGAGATCCGGGGCATCGAGCAGCCGCTGGGCCAACGAGTCCGATCGGCGTCCCACGTTCTTCTCGCCGTAGGGCGGGTCGGCAATGACGAGATCGAACCGACGCCCGGAGGCCCGAAGCTGGGGCAACGCCGTGAAGACATCCATCACCCGGAGTTCGATCGCCCCCGGCGGGAGTCCGGTCAGCTCGAGGTTCCTGCGATAGAAGCGGGCATGCTTCTCGGAACGCTCGACACTGACGAGCTGGCGCGCACCGCGGCTGAGGCATTCATGACCGAGGGCTCCGGTTCCCGAGAAGAGGTCCAGGACCCGCGCCTCGTCGACAAATCCACCCAGGGAATTGAAGACGGCCAGCTTGACCTTGTCGGGCATGGGCCGCACCCCGAGCCCCTCCGGCACCCGGACGATCCGTCCCGCCGCCTGTCCCCCAATGATGCGCACGCCGCGAAGCTAGGCCACCCGGTGCCGTCGGGGAATCGCTTTGTACCAGACGTCGATTTATTGCGACGACTCTGCCCCCCATCTCCCTGATTCACGGGGCAGTGTTTCAGGCAGTGGGGGTTGCCCACAGATGCGAGATCGGCAGTCCGTGCATATTTGCCGCAAAAGGAATGACCTCGCTACCGGTGTACAGCACCACACCGCGAACCCATCTCCGACCCGCCGCGTTGGCCATCGACTGCAATCCCCGAACCTCCGAGCCGCCCAACGTCGCACCGGACTTGATTTCGATGCCGACCAATCGACCCGAGCTGTCTTCCAGGACAATGTCCACCTCCTGTCCCGAGGCTGTTCGCCAGAAATAGAATTCCGGCTGGGTTTCACTCCAGGCAGATTGTTTGCGCAATTCCATCAACACGAAGTTCTCCAGCACACCACCCGCCAGGGTGCCGTCCACATTCAACCGCTCGGGGGTCAACCCCAGCAGATGCGCCAGCAGTCCGGTGTCGTCGAGATACACCTTCGGTGTCTGGATGACCCGCTGGCCGAGGTTGCTCGACCACGGACGCAGCAGCTGAACGAGGAACGTCGCTTCGAGCAGCGCGAAGTAGCGCTTCAGCGTGGTCTGTGGAAGCGCCAGTGAGCGCGACAGATCAGCGAAATTCAACAAGCAGCCCGCTCGAGAGGCCACCACGGACATCAGGCGCGGCACGGCCGTCACGTCGGCGACATGGGTGAGGTCGCGAATGTCGCGCTGGAGGACGGTCGTTAGGTAGGACTGGAACCATGCCTTGCGGCGGGCCACAAGTCTTCGAGCGATCGCCGGCGGATACCCGCCTGACCGGACTTTTTCGAACAGCTCATCGCGGTCGAGGTGCATGCTTTTTCCGGATGCCCAGACCGGCTGCTTTGAAAACAGGGCGTCCACGAATCCCTCTTGGGCGCCATTGATTTCGCCCTGCGAGAACGGCCAGAGGGTCAACACCTCCAAGCGACCCGCCAACGATTCGGACAACTTTGGCAACAGCAACACATTCGCCGAGCCGGTGAGCAGAAAACGTCCCGGCTCACGCTTACGGTCGATCGCCATCTTGATGGCCCTGAAAAGTTCTGGGACGTGCTGGACTTCATCCAGCGTCACCGGTGCGGTCAGACCCGCGATAAACCCATTGGGGTCCCGCTTCGCCGCCGCCAGAACTCCGGGGTCGTCAAAGGTCAGATAGCGACGACCTTGCTTCTCGAATTCAGGCAGCTGGGCCAAAGTGCTCTTGCCGGTCTGACGCGCACCGTTGATCAGGACGGCAGGTGTGTCCTGCAACGCCTGCAGGAGTCGCTCCGTGAGATGGCGGTGAATCACGAGTGGATTATCAACCAGTGTTTGGATGATAATCAACCACTTGTGGACTGAAAAGCCCGCTGGAGAGCCGGGCTGAAACACGATGCAAGTTCAAGGCTCGGTTCCGATGTGAGGGTCGCCATGCACTTGTAGCGAGCCCTCCGGCACCCGGACGATCCGTCCCGCCGCCTGTCCCCCAATGATGCGCACGCCGCGAAGCTAGGCCACCCGGTGCCGTCGGGGAACCGGTTTGTCGTGGTGGCCTACCCTCAATGTCCGGCGGTGCCCGGAGCACCGTGCAGGAGGACGGCCCCCGCGATGATGAGGACGAGTCCCAGGCCCTTGGTCCAGGTGACGCTTTCCCCGAAGACCAGCACTCCGAGCACCGCGATGACGGCGGTGCCCAGTCCCGACCACAGCGCATAGGCCACCCCCACCTCCAGGGTCTTGAGGCACAGGGACAGCAGCCCGAACGCCGAGAGATAGGAGACCCCCACACCCACCACCGGCCACGGACGGGTCATCCCCTGGCTGAGCTTGAGACAGGTCGTGCCAAGGACCTCGAGCAGGATGGCGGCGATCAGGAGGAACCACGCATTCATGGGAGGCATCGTGCCGTCCGGACCTGTCGTGAACCATCCGGATCTGCCATGGCGGCCTTCAATGGGTTCAACCCGCAAGGTGCAAGGACTAACGGTTGACCCTTGTGGAGCCGGATCGCCATATTGCGGCATGATCCCGGCGGCAGTCCCGAACCCTCTCCGCGCCATAATGGTGGCCGTTGTCCTCGCGGTCGGGCTCACGGGTTGCGCAACGGCCGAACCCCAACCGCGGGTCCGGGTCTACGAGACCAACGAGGTGGTCCGGGTCGACCTCGATGGCCGCCTCTTCACCCAATACCACTTCCGCGACGTCTCACGTCCGTTCCTCTATCCGATCCTGACCGCCGACAACCGGCACATGACCCGTCGCTGGCCGCAGGAGGAAATCGCCGGCGAGGAGCGGGATCACCCCCATCACAAGGGCCTCTGGTGGTCCCATGGCGACGCGAATGGGGTGGACTTCTGGTCGGAATCCAAGGACGCCGGCCGCACCGTCCACCAGTCCTTTGCCGAGATCGCCTCGGGCAACGAGTCGGGGGGGATCACCTCGCGCAACCGGTGGATCGCAAAGGACGGCAAGATCATCGCTTCCGACGAGCGGACGATGCGCTTCCATGCGCCGAAGGGCGACCCGCGGTGGATCGACTTCACGATCACGATCTTCGCCAGCCACGGCGACCTCGTCCTCGGTGACACCAAGGAAGGCACGATGGCCCTGCGCATCGCCGAGTCCATGCGTCTGAAACAGCCCAAGGGCGTCGCCGGGCAGGGCCACATCGAGAATTCCGAGGGCGTGAAGGACGGGGCCACCTGGGGCAAGCGGGCAGCGTGGGTCGACTACACCGGACCCGTGGACGGCAAGACGGTCGGGGTCGCGATCCTGGACCATCCCGCGAACCCGAGGTTCCCGACGTGGTGGCATGTCCGGGACTACGGCCTGTTCGCCGCGAATCCCTTCGGTGTCCACGACTTCGAGAAGAAGGACAAGGGCACCGGCAATCTGACGATTCCTGCCGGGAAGTCGGCGACGTTCCGGTACCGCTTCATCTTCCACCCGGGCGACACGACCAGCGCCCACCTCACCGAGGCGTTCCAGAACTGGTCCGCTCCTCAGAAACCCTGATTTCCTTCCCGCCCACAGCCTCCAACCCCGAACACCATGAACCTCCGTCGTCGTGACTTCCTCCGCACCACCGCCCTGGCCGGCACCGGTGCAGCCCTGTCCTCCTCCGTCTGGGGCGCGTCCCCCGGATCCGTGCTCGGGGCCAACGGCGACATCCGGGTCGCCGTGGTTGGCTTCAACAGCCGGGGCAAGGACCACATCGCCGGGTTCCAGAAGATCAAGGGCGTCCGCCTCGTGGCCCTCTGCGACGTCGACAAGAACGTGCTCGATGCCGAGGTGAAGCGTCAGGCCGACACCGGCAACAAGGTCGCGGGATACACCGACGTCCGGAAACTGCTCGAGAACAAGGACGTCGACGTCATCTCCACCGCCACGCCAAACCATTGGCATGCGCTGATCGGCATCTGGAGCTGCCAGGCGGGCAAGGACGTCTACGTCGAGAAGCCGGTCTCCCACAATGTCCACGAGGGACGGATGCTCGTGACCGCCGCCCGGAAACACCATCGGATCGTCCAGACCGGCACCCAGTGCCGGTCGAATCCAGGTCTGCAGGAGGCCATCGCCTGGATCCAGAAGGGCGGGCTCGGGAAGATCCAGCAGGTCAACGGTCTCTGCTACAAGCCCCGACAGAGCATCGGCAAGGTGTCGGCACCGACGCCGATCCCGTCCGGCATCGACTACGATCTCTGGTGTGGTCCGACCCCGAACAAGCCGCTGATGCGGGAGAAGCTCCACTACGACTGGCACTGGGTGTTCGACACCGGCAACGGGGATCTGGGCAACCAGGGCATCCACCAGATGGACATCGGCCGCTGGATCCTGGGTGAGCATGCACTGAGTCCGATGGTGGTCAGTGTGGGCGGTCGCCTCGGGTACGTGGACGACGGCAACACGCCGAACACCCAGATCATCTACCACGCCTACCACCGCGCCCCACTGATCTTCGAGGTCCGCGGATTGCCCAAGGCCAAGGAGTTCCAGCAGCCGAAGGCCTGGGGTGGTAACATGGATGATTTCCACGGCGCCAAGGTGGGTGTCGTGGTGCTCTGTGAGAACGGGCGGATGGTCATCCCGTCGTACGACTCCGCCATCGCCTACGACAAGGACGGCAAGGAGGTGAAGCGGTTCCAGGGGAGTGCCGACCACTACGCGAACTTCATCGATGCGGTCCGGGCCCGGGATCACCGGAAACTCAACGCCGACATCCTCGAGGGGCACCTGAGCAGCGCCCTGTGCCACACCGGCAACATCAGCCATCGACTGGGGGAGCGCCTCCCGGCGGCGGCGATCCGGGAGCGGATCCATGACGACCGGGGGATGGAGGACGCGTTCGACAGGATGGGGGCCCATCTGAAGGCGAACGAGATCGACCTCGGCAAGACCCCGCTGACCCTGGGTGCCGTGCTGCGGATGAACCCCAGGGAGGAACACTTCACCAACAGCAAGGCGGCCAACCAGCTGCTGTCGGAGCCGGGCCGGAAGGGGTTCGAGATTCCGAAGCAGGTGTGAGGCGCATCGGGCCGGATGCCGGGACGGGCAGGAGTGGGTGCGAGGGGCTGCGGGTGTTCATTCCCGGTGCACATCCGGTGCCCGAAATCCCCGGGGACTCCGGCACGGCTTCAATCCATGGGGTGCTGATCCGATGAGAGATCTGTTGAGACGACTGATTCCCCGGAGCTTCGCGGCCCAGTGCGCGGCGGCCCTCGGGCTCGGCATCCTGCTGGGCCTCGGATTCGGTCCGCGCATCGCGTTCCTCAAGCCCTTAGGTGACATCCTCGCCCGGGCCTCCCTATTGCTGGTGCTGCCCTACCTGTTGTTCGAGCTCACCGGTCTCTTTGGCAGCCTCGAAGCCCCGGCCCTTCGCGCTCTCACACGCGGCGGCGGCCTCCTCTTCGGGTTCGGACTCGTCCTCAGCGGAGCCGAGATCGTACTGCTGCCGCTGATGCTGGCCGATCTCCCCTTCTCTCCCGCGTTCGATCCCAGAATGCTCGAGACGCTCCCGACCCATTCCCTGCTGGATGCCTTCCTCCCGGAAAACATCGTCGAGGCCCTCGCGAAGGGAAACTTCACGGCCCTCGTCCTCTTCTCGGCGTGCCTGGGTCTGACGATCCAGCGGATGGATCGTCGGGAGGAGATCCTCGCTGTGGTGCTCCCGATCCGACGGCTGTTCACCGAGTTCTTCTGCCTCGCACTCGATATCCTGACGCCGATCGGGATCCTGGGGATTGTCGCGGTGAGCGTTGGCACACTAGATCCCGTGGACACCCAGAAACTGGTCGGCCTCCTGGCGATGTTCCTGGTGACCCTGCTGGTCAACGGAGGAGTCCTCTACCCAGGACTGTACCTCGCGTCGACCCCATTCAGTCTATCGGCCGTGGTCCGGATTATCCGGGAGCCCGTCATCATCTCGGTGACGACGGGCAACATCATCCTCGCCCTGCCCCTCCTCTGCAGAAACCTGGAACGGTTCATCCTCGACACCCGCGATGGGGATGAGGACGTGAAGCCCACGGTGGATGGCCTGACCGCGGTCGCATCGCTGGCACTCCTCATCTTCTCGCTGGGGGAGCACCTGAACCTGCTCTACCTCCCGTTTGCCGCATGGTTCAAGGGCACACCCCTGTCGATCGATCAGACCCTTTCGCTCCTCGTAACCGCACTTCCCGCCTCGCTGGGAGCCCCCGGCGCGGCGATCAGCGAAGGACTCGGTCAGCTCGGCCTGCCGTCGGAAATGCTGAACCTCTACTTCGCGGTCTATGATTGGATCACGAGGATCGGGTGCGTCGAGACCCTCATCGCCACCACGACAGGGATCCTGATGCTGCTGGCCGCCGAGCGGCGATGCCTGCGATGGCGGATCCCCAGGGTCCTGGGCACGCTGGTGGTGGCGACCGGACTGGGACTCAGCTCCGCCCTTCTTGGGCATTCCCTGCTGTCCCGGTTCCTGGACGGTGCCGGGACCCGACCGGAAACACTCCTGGACCGTCCGTCCCTGCTTCCAAATCTACGGCCTGTCGTCATCGAGATCTCACCCCACACTGGGCTGCCCGACGCCACCCGGCAGCCCGTCGACCGGTCGCTGCGAGCCGGCATCGTCACCAACAACCCACCCTGGGTGTTCCTCAACCGCCAGGGCGAGTGGGTCGGACACGACATCGATCTCCTCAAGTACCTGGCGCGGACCCTCGACGTCCGTCTGGAGCTGCTGCCCGGGTCCCTGACACAGCTCGAGGGCCTGCTCGGCTCCAACCGCCTCGACTGTGTCGTGGGCGGCATCGTCCCGGGATCCACCGCTTCGATTCCGTTCCGAAACCAGATCGACTGTGACGAGCTGCCGCTCGCCGTGCTAGTTCGGGACCGCGATATTTCCAACCGGGTGGCCCTGCTGGACCGGGACTCGAAACGAGAGCTCCGGATTGCGGTGGTGCAGTCGGGTGAGGACCGGGCGACACGGCTGATCGTCCGGAACCACCTGACCCGCCCCGAGACCCGTCGACGGGTGCGGTTTGTCCCGATCGGCAGCGTGATGGACTTCATCGGTGCCAAGGACCCTCCCGCCGACGTCCTGCTCACGACCGCCGAGGCCGGTAGCTCCCTGGCAATCCTCTATCCCAATTATTCCATGCTGCCCATCTTCGGTGCGGAGGTCCGGGTGAAGACCCTATTGCTGATCTCCGATCCGTTTCCGGGCGGAAGCGAGGCCGCCGAGGATCTTCTGAGCCAATTGGCATCCCTCAGCGTGCAGGACCAGCTCCGGAATTATTGGTTCCAGCTTCGGGATTCCAGCGGGTCGGAGATGTCTCCCTGACGCAGGGGTAAGTTCCATGACGGTTCAGGGCCGCAGGGTCAGCGTCCGCCCCAGTTCCCTGAAGGGACTCACTGGCCTGGAGCCGGAAGCGTCACCACCTGGAAGAACCGCTGCGATCCATCTCCCAGTAGTGGCCACTCGATGGTCCGGTCAACCGCCCCAGGAGCCACCTCGAGCACCGACAACCACTCGCTTCCGAGCACTTCACAGGCCCTCAGCCGATAGGCCACCCCTGCCGCGACGTTGAACCGGAGGAGTGGAGAGCCACCCGGAATCACCATGAGATCCGGAGCCTGGAGTGGCGCGCCAGATACCGTCAGAACGAACTCGTCGACCGCCTTGAACTGCCCGTCATCCACCTCGAACCGGACGCGATACACACCCGGCAGTCCTGCGGTCACCTGGGTCTGAGGCGAGTCGATGGGCGTGAATCGCAGATCACCGGGACCCGACACCTTCGACCACTGGAACTTCGGTACCCCGGGCGGTGCGGGAAGTCCGTCGTCCGAGAACCCGCCCACAACCATCATGGATTCGCCGGACTGGACGGTCCGATCCGATCCCGCGTCCACGGAAGGCGGTCGGTTTGCTGGTTGGCGAAGTGCCGTCAGCTGAAGGTTGAAGCTGAGATCGGATGAACCGCCGCCGTTCTGATGCATCTCGACAGCAATCACATTGGCTCCCTCCCGAAGCGCCCCGCCATCGATGACCGCCTCAAGGAGCGCGTCTTCATCGGCACCCCCGATGGCTGAAGTGGCCGGTGTCTGGAATGTGATGTCCGTCTCAGGGAGGTTGTTGCGGTAGACCTCCACACCGTTGAGATACACAACGGGCCCATCATCGCGGACAATTCCGAGGCGGAGTGACTGGATCGAGGCCAGATCCAGAACCTCGAATTGGGACCGAAAATAGGTCGTGATGTACTTCGAGGATGCTGTCGGGCCAAAGCCCACCACCGTAGCCTCGTCACCATCGCCGTATCCAAGCTCCGCCTTTCCTCGGGGCCACGCCGAATCATCAAAACCCACCCCCCGCCAGGCGGAGCCCTGGTCGGTCCCGGTGTCGAGGTATCGCCAGACTGAACCCAAGGGAAGCAGCGTCACGCTCTCGAGGGTGCGTGCGACCCGGATACTCATCGCATCAGACGAGGACACATCGCCGTCATCGACGGTGAATCGGATGCCGAACACGCCCGGACCAGGGACCCTCACCACCGGATTCACGGCATTGGGGGTGCTAAAGCTGACCCCGGCGGGGCCGCTGATCTGCAGCCACCGATAACGGAGGGGTCCGGGGGTAACGCCGTCATCAAGAGCCGATCCAGTGACGGGTATTTCCAAAGGGAACAGGTCTCCCTGGACGTCCCGATCGGGACCGGCATCCACGATCGGCGGGCGGTTCGCCCCATTGTCCTGACCGGGTGAGCCGCCCGGAAAACTGGCTCGCCACGCAGCGGGATCATCACCCGGCAGCGTCGGTGACCGGCGCAGGAACGTGATTCCCGTCGCCGTCTCGGACACGGGCCACCGCGGCGTGAAGTCATACCGGACCGAATCGACCTCAACGAAGGGGACACGCAGGACGGATTCCCCGGTGGAGTCTGGGGTCCGCTCGGGGGTTCCAGGTCGCTCAATTCGGATGCGCTCCCCTCCATCCTGCAGATTCCCCAGGAAGGGCCCAAGGACCGGGACCCCTGATGGAATCCCCCAGACGTTTCGGAAGCGCGTCGGATCACCCGCAGTGATCACAACCAGGCCCTGCGGGGGAATCACGACACCCGGTGGAAACTCGAAGTCCACGCCGGAAAGCCGCCAGCGGTGGGCAGGAATCGCTGGATCGAACAGCGGAATCGCCGCATGACTGATGTTCCTCAGCTCGACGAATTCAACCTCTCCCACCGCGGGCCTTGGACTGAACTCGTTGATGATCACCGGTCCGATCCGCGGTCCTCGGTTGGCGGAACCGAGAGTGGCTGCGGATTGCGGCACCACGAGACGCGTGCCGGATGCGGTCCAATGGAGTCCCTGGGACTCCCCGGGGGCACTTGCCGGAAACAGGAACCCATCTCCGTATCCGGTGAGGACACCCCGAGAGTCTGCGCTTGAGAGCCAGACCGAGCCTCCGAATGGATCGAGATGGACGCGCCTCGCTACCATGGCGGCGTCGAATTCGGAAGCCGTCACCACCAGGTAGCCACCGGCCGGGATGACGCTGCCTGCTGCGAATGGGTACTTCTTCGGATCGGCTGATGAGTCACTGAGAAACCATCCAGAGATGTCCACCGGAGCCGAGGTGGGGTTGTGGATCTCAACCGCTGGAGACTGGCCAGACACAGGATTCGCAAGAACCTCGTTGACCAGGACTGGCGGGAGATCGGGAACCGGATCATCCTTTCCCGGCGATCCACCGGGTCGCGCACTCCCCCTCCAGCGCGTTGGATCTCCGGGATTGGGACTGGTCTGGAAATCGGAGGGCACGATCGAGAAGCCGCGTCCTCCGGCCATGACCGGCCATGGCAGGGACTCGGCGTATTCGAGGTCCACGATGGGATTCCCCTCGGCGTCCGCAAGCACGACGCGTTCGCCCGTGTTGGAAAGCCTTCCCTGGTAGACACCGGCGACATCGATGCCGGGATAACGGCGTCGGAACGTGACAGGATCGCTCACCAGGACGACAAAGGCCCCCGGGGCAAGCAGGGATCCCCTCGGGAACCGGAAACCAATTCCCGCGGTGAACCGCAGGCCTGCGAGGTCCAACTCGTCGGACCCCGTGTTCTTGAGCTCCACAAACTCGAAACGGTCCCCATCGAGCCCGCCCTCCCCAAGCGGGTGGTACATCAGCTCTGTGACCGCCAGCGATCGGAAGTCCTGGACGATCTGGAATTCGGCCTCGCTCAGGGCACTCCACACCCCGTCCAGCAGCACCCTCGCCCGGACCAGGGTGCCTTCAGTCAGCCGAACTTCCCCGGGATTCGAGAGAGTCCGCGCGGCCGCTGAAACCGAGCCGCCGATGGATCGTGGATCGGTTCCATCCAGGGTGTAGAGGATCTGACCTGCCGACGCACCAAGGGTGAGCACAAACCCCTTTGGAAGCACCCCGGTCTTTCGGCTCAGCACGGGTGCGCCGACGGCGGGATACAGGCCCCTGGCCCGAAACTGGTTGAGGACGATCTCCGTCCTCCTCTCGAAATACGGACCCATGATCCCCGAGACGGCGTTCAGCCAGTCCTGGGGGCCCAGAGGTCTGGCCGTCTTGGCGTCTCCCCAGCGTGCGGACTCGGCGATGACCGCCTCATGGATCTGATTGGTTCGGCTTCCAAATCGGGCCCGCGACGATTCCGGTGTCAAAGCACCCCCGTTGAAGAAGTGGCGATGGACATGGTCGGCGACCCGGAGACGAAATTCCCCGTTCGCCGAAAGCTGCTGCCACAGGTACTGGGGATTGCTCTTGGCCAGGCTCCAGCTGGTTGCGGTTCCAAACGGACCGGTCCTGTTGGCGTTCACATCCAGCAGGGTGTGCTCCGCATCATGGGAGGTGAACCGGAAGCCCCCGTTCAGACCGGTGCGGTTCCGCTGGCCATACCAGTTGTTGGGTGACGTGTTCCCGAGGAAATTGGAGATCGGGGCATCCAGGTTCCCGGCGTAGAGGATCACCAGCATGTAGTCGATGAGGTTGTCGACATCGACCAGGTTCTCATAGCCGGAGTTCGGGGTCCCGTCCGCATTGCGACCCTGCAGTCGGAAATAGGCGGCATCCTCCCCCAGGCCCGCCCGCGCCGCTTCATAGAGCCGTGTCCAGGCCCCAAGGTCGCCGTCGGTGGCATTGAGGGTGTACGGCCCCGCCTCGACCTTGATCACATCCCAGTCCTCCACGGAGCCACCATAGTAGGTCGACGAGTAGGAGGCCTCGGGACGCTCGCAGGTGTTGTACAGCCCCCAGTACATGCCGTTGATGTAAAGATGAACGTAGTCCCCCCGCTCTCCCTGGTGTCCCATGTCCAACTGGGTATCACGACTGAACTGGTCCCGGATGAACACCCCGCGACGATCCCCCTGGAAGCTCCAGGAATAGTTCTGGAATGTGCGAAGGTCGAAGGAGTCGAATTCCTCGGATCCCTCGCTGCCAAAGACGGGGTACCGGAGCTTGCCCACCCCATACTCCTCCCGGAAAAAGAACCGCAGGGCGTGTTTGGGGTTGGCCGGGTTGCGGGAGAATCCACCCCGGATCCGGATCCCTGCGCCGACCTGGAACCCCTTCGTCCCATCGGGGTGGATCAGTTCCAGTGAGATCGGCCGCTCCCATTCGCGCCCATCCTGCCCGGGATTGGCGTAGATCCCGGTCGCAGGATCGAAAAGATGGCGCTGATCGGTCACAACGGAAAAGGACGGGAGCGACCGCAGCGCAGGAATGATCCGGTCCCGGTAGATCGGCGAGTCGACGACTTCGGGATCCATCCCGTAGTCCCGAGTGTTCGAGCCCCAGGAGGTGGGCCACCCAGGCGGCGTCGCACCATCGGCCGCCTGCCGGATCACATCCGAAAGGAACAGGTAGGTGTGCGTGTCGATCCCGCTGGACTGGTAGCCGTCGCGGAACGCAGCGGCACGGATCACAGTCGTCCCTCGGACCGATATCGGCCCAGTGTACTCGAACCCGTTCACGAGGCTGGGAGGGGTTCCATTGGTGGTGAAGCGGATGAGGGCATCCTGGGTCTGCGTGCCGATTACCAGATCAAAAGGCTTATCGTAGAAGCCCCGGTCGTGACTGAACTTCGTGTCGGCGACTCGGTCGATGAACCCTCCCGAGTTCGTGGCTCCCGGCGACGGAGGAGTGAAGAAGAGCCAGCGCCCCGCGAGAGTTCCAAAGGAGACGTCCGGCAGTTGTCTCGGGAAGGGTGGAATGGTCTCGAAGGTCGGATTCTTCGAGTCCGGTGGGAACAGGGCCAGGTATTCCCCATCCGATGAAAGGCTGAATCCAGTGTGCAGCGGTCGTCCAGGCAGGGAGCGGTCCTTGCCCGACGCAAAGACCACCAGAAATCCGCCCGGAGGAAGGTTGGTGGACGGAAAAACCCATTGGGTAGGCCTCGTCGGATCATCCGTCAGAGTCCACCCCTTGAGATCCACACCCTTGTAGGTCGGATTGTGAACCTCGATCCAATCCGGAAAATCCCCATCCTCGTCCGGCAACACCTCCCGGTTGCTGGCGAGGAACTCGGTCACGGTCACCTCTGCAGCTGCCCTCCCACCCAACAACAACATCGAAATCAGGAGGTTGGGGAGCAGAGACAAGGACGGCATGCGTCAATCGTGATGGGACTCACGTTTGCGGGGAAACCCCAAAAACAGCTCCCGAATCCTACGTGGGGAGCCTACCGTTGGACGAAGCGGCTGCCGTCGACCAACCGACCCCCGCTGCAGGATCCACTTCGCTGTAACCACCCGCAGGCCAACAAGGTCTGTCTCAGGGAATTCGCAACGCAGTCGAACCTCATATCCCAAGACAGTCCATGAATGCCTCCTCATTCCGCACCCTGTTGACCGGGGCCCTCCTCACCCTCGGTATCTGCCTCCAACCCCTCCCCGCCCAGGACGCTGCGTCCGGAAATGCCGACCCCGGCCAGGGGCAGGGCCGAGGCCCAGGCGGTGGCGGCGGACGCCAGCGCGGGAATTTCGACCCCGAGCAGATGCGTCAGATGATGATGACCCGCTACCGTGAGCAGCTTGGCATCAAGGATGACGCCGAGTGGGGCGTCATCGAGGGCCGCATCAACAAAATCAATGAGGCCCGGCGCGGCACGATGCGCGGCCTCGGTGGCTTCGGCGGCGGCCGCGGCGGTGGTACCGGTGGACAGGGTGGACCCGGTGGAGGTTCCGGCGGTCGCGGGGGCTGGGGTGGACAGCCCAGTCCTGAGGGCGAAGCGCTTCAACGCGCCCTCGACGGCGGAGCTTCCGCCAACGATGTGCAGGCCAAGCTCGCCGCCTATCGCGCCTCCCAGAAACAGAAGGAGGCCGCCCTCGAGAAGGCCCAGGACGATCTCCGTCAGGTCCTCTCCGTGAAACAGGAGGCCACCGCCGTCCTGATGGGCCTCCTCAAATAGCCCGCCGGAACGCCACAAAACCCAGGGGCAGGGCCGTAACCCTCCCCTGGGTTGTCGTTTCCCGACCGTCCCGCATCGCCCCCGATCCCCATGGCCGTCACCGAACCCCTGCCCAGCGACTCGCCACTGCATCCGCTCGTGGCCGAACGGCAGCTGTCGATGACCGATGCCGCGGCGTTCCATCGCCAACGCCATGGTGGCAATGGCCATGGCACTGCCACCCCCGCCAACGAAACGGAGGTCCTCCAGTGGCTGGCCCGGGAATACGACGTCCCGTTCGATGCCCTCGACACCCTCGAGGCCGATCGACAGGTCCTCGCCCTGTTCCCGGCCCGGATCCTCCTCAAGGAGGAGCTCCTGCCCCTGCGCCGGAACGGATCCCATGTCCAGATCGCCACCTGCCGCCTCTTCTCCACCCGTGGACTCGACACGCTCCGGACGCTGTCGGGACTCGACCTCCAGCCGGTGCTGGCCCCCCGCGAGGCGATCCTGCGGGAGATGAAGAAGAACCTCGGCGTCGGTGCCGACACCATCGGCACGCTCGACGAGGACAAGAGCCTGCAGGTCCTCGACGAGATGGCCGAGGACAACCAGCTCGAGTCGGGCCAGGAGGACGAGGCCTCCATCATCCGCTTCGTCAATCAGGTGCTCAAGGACGCCATCGACCTACGGGCCTCCGACATCCATCTCGAGCCCTTCGAGGATGAGTTCCGCATCCGCTACCGCATTGACGGCGACCTCCAGGAGATCCCCGTCCCGCCCTCCCTCAAGCGCTTCCAGCCCGCCATCGTCTCGCGGGTGAAGATCCTCAGCCATCTCAACATCGCGGAGAAGCGCCTCCCCCAGGACGGCCGCATCAAGGTCCGGATCGAGGAGGCGGAGGTCGACATCCGCGTCTCGATCATCCCGATGCTCCACGGCGAGGCGGTCGTGATGCGTCTGCTCCGACAGAATTCAACCCTCCGGAAGCTCTCCGAGATCGGGCTCGGTCCCGGCCAGCTGGCGTCCTTCCGACGGGTCCTCGGCCTGCCCCACGGGATCATCCTCGTCACCGGACCCACCGGCAGCGGCAAGACGTCCACGCTCTACACCGCCCTCAACGAGATCAACGACACCGTCCGCAAGATCATCACCATCGAGGACCCCGTCGAATACCAGCTCAAGGGCGTCAACCAGATCCAGGTCTCGGAGAAATCCGGCCTCACCTTCGCCCGCGGACTCCGCTCGGTGCTGCGTCACGATCCTGACGTCGTTCTGATCGGTGAGATCCGGGATCGCGAGACCGCCCAGATCGCGGTGCAGGCGTCACTCACCGGCCACCTCGTCTTCTCCACGCTGCACACCAACGACGCCCCGGGCTCGGTGACGCGTCTGGTCGACATGGGGGTCGAGCCCTACCTCGTGGCCTCGTCCCTGGAAGCCGTCCTGGCCCAGCGTCTGGTCCGGGTGCTCTGTCCCCACTGCGCCGAACCCGACACCTCCGCCCATGCAGAAGCCTTCCGACGGAAGATGGGGATCGGGGCCGACGCGCCGCTGCGGCGGGCCGTTGGATGCCGGGAGTGCCGTGGAACCGGATTCTTCGGACGCCATGCGCTGTTCGAGTGGATGGATGTCGACGAGACGATGCGGACACTGGCCCTGGAGCGCGCCTCGACCGACCAGATCCGCAACGCTGCCCGGGCCGCCGGCATGCAGACCCTGGCCGAAGATGGATGGCGCCTCGTCGCCCGGGGCCTCACCACCGTCGAGGAGATCCTGAGCGTCACGACCAACAAGGAGACTTCCCCCCAGGCTTCGACCCCTAACACGGCCACGGAAGAGGAAGCCGTTGGGACTGAGGCCTCCGGCACGCCGACCGCCTGAACGTCGCCATGCCGACCTTCCACTATCGAGCCCTGCAGACCGACGGCGTCCTCACCCGCGGGGAACTGGAGGCCGCGGGACGCCCGGAGGCCCTCAAGCAGATCGAGCTGCTGGGCCTGCGTCCGGTGAACCTCACGGAGAAGGGGGCGGGCGCCTCGAAATCCTCCCCAGCCGTGCCATCGAAGGGTTTCCGCCTCGCCCTTGGACCCGAGCGGGTCACCGCGGCCGACCTCGAGAACTTCACCCGCCTCCTCTCCAGCCTCCTCTCCGCCGGCGTGCCGCTTAGCCGGGCCCTCCTGATCCTCGGCAAGGAGGCCTCCACCCCCATCGCCGCCGCCAAATGGCGGGAGATCCATGGACTGGTCGTCGACGGCATGTCGCTCGCCCAGGCGATGGCCCGGTCGCCCGACACCTTCCCGAAGGTCTACACCGCCATGGTCGAGGCCGGCGAGGCGGGCGGCTTCCTCGACGTCGTCCTGGCCCAGATCGCCGACTTCCAATCCCGCGACAAGGAACTCAAATCGAAGGTGGCTACCGCCATGATCTACCCCTGCGTCCTCCTCGGACTGGCGGTCGTCGTGCTGGCGGTCCTCCTCGTCTTCTTCATCCCGAAGTTCCAGAAGATGTTCAACAGCGTGCAGGGCTCCCTGCCGCTGCTGACCCAGGTCATCGTCGCAGCTAGCCAGATCCTGCGCTCCTACGGACTCGTGGTGCTTGCGGGCGGGGTCGGGGGCGTGCTCATGACGCGGAACTGGCTCACGTCGGCGGAGGGCCGTCGCGTCTGGGAAGGCTGGACCCTCAAGGCCCCGGTCGTGGGTCCGCTGAGCGCCCGGTTCGCCATGGCCCGGTTCTGCCGCATGCTCGGGACCCTCATCGGTGCCGGCGTCCCCCTCATCCAGGCCCTGAACGTCGCCCGACGCTCCCTCGGCAACCAGATCCTGTCCGACGCCATCACCCAATCCATCACCGAGGTCCAGCAGGGTGGACGCCTCGGACAGAGCCTCGCCCGATGCCCCATGCTGTTCAACGGCCCCGTCATGGAGATGATCTCCGTCGCGGAGGAGAGCGGTCGACTCGATGGTGAACTCGTCCGCATCGCCAACGTGACCGAGTCGGAACTCGACCGACAGCTCAAGACCGCAGTCGCCCTTGCCGAACCGCTCATGCTGTTCCTGATTGCCGGGTTCATCGGGATCATCTTCATCGGAATGCTCCTCCCGGTGTTCTCGCTCCAGGACTACATCAAGTGACCCCTCTCATCGCATGAACAGAACCCGCATCCCCTCCCCCCGATCCCCTCGGCGCACCCGTCGTGGGGCCTTCACCCTCGTCGAGATGCTCCTGGTGATCACCATCATCGGCATCCTCGCCGCCCTCGTCGTCCCGAAGATGATGGGCCGCAGCGAGCAGGCCCGCGAGGCCGCCGCCCGGGCCGATCTCGCGGCGATCAAGACCGCGCTCGACACCTACGAGATCGACAACGGCTCCTATCCCAAGGCGCTCCAGGATCTCATCGAAGCCCCTCGCAATGCACGGTCCTGGAAGGGCCCATATCTCGACCGTCTGCCACAGGATCCGTGGGGCAACCCGTACGTCTACGCCCAGCCCGCGCGCCGCAGCAAGGCGGGGTACGACCTGTCCTCGGTGGGACCGGATGGCAAGGAGGGATCGGAGGATGACTTTGGGAACTGGACCCAGAACTGAGTCGGCTGCGGGCTACCGGACCGGGTTCACGCTGCTCGAGCTCATCCTCGTCCTGGCCCTGCTCGCCATCGCCGTCGCCATCGTCACCCCGCGCCTGTCGGGATTCGCCAGCGGCCGCGCGTTCGACTCCGAGACCCGACGCCTCCTCGCCCTCACCCATGCCGCCCGTTCCCGGGCCATCGCGGAGGGACGACCCATCGTGCTCTGGATCAATACAACCGAGGGGAACTACGGGATCCGCCAGGATGGACCCGTGGCGAACGTCGACACCAACGCGCTCGAGTTCTCCCTCGCACCAGGCATCGAGGTCGCATTCGACACACCCGACGCCCTGGTCGGGCAGACCCCCACCAGCCGACGGCCCCAGGTCCCACCCCTGCCCAACGCCGTATCGGTCGGCCCCCTCCAGATCCTCCCCGGGATCCGCATGATGCCCGACGGATCGATCGACGACACCAGTCCGCAGTCGATCCGGATCACGAACGCCGACGGTACCTCGCTGTGGCTCGTGCAGGGTTCCGATCGTAGACACTATGAACTGCGTCAGGCCAACTTCTGACCTCCGAGGCATCGAGGGAGGCTATACGCTGGCCGAGACGCTCGCGGCGCTGCTATTCCTCGCGATTGTGATCCCGACCGTCGTGGAGGCGCTGCACCTGGCCGGTCGGGCAGGAACCGTGGCCGAGCGACGGGCCGTCGCCGCCCGCATCGCCGAGCGCATGCTCAACGAGTCGATCGTCTTCACCAACCAGGTCTCCGGGAACCGCTCCGGCGTCGTCAGCGAGGGCAACCACGACTACGAGTGGACCGTCACCCGACAGAACTGGCTCACCACCCCCCTGCCCCTCCTCACGGCCGAGGTGCAATTCACCGTCCAGGGCCAGCCATCCTCGGTCCAGCTGAGCACCATTGGCGCCCCGATCCCATGATCCGCCAGCGCTCCACAACCCTGGCCGACCAACCCCATCCCCGGGCAACCCAGGCCTTCACCCTGCTGGAGCTGCTGCTGTCGATCGGCGCCGCCGCGCTCATCCTGCTGGCGATCCAGTCCACCCTTTTCACCACGCTGAGGCTCCAGGACCGCATGACCGGAGCCCTCGAGGCCGCGGTCCCGCTCGAGATGGCGTTCGATGTCCTCCGACGCGACCTCCAATGCGTCGTCCCCCCGAAGGTCTCCGGGATCCTGTCGGGCGGGTTCCGCTGCGGGACCGTCCTGAGCACCGGCATCAGCCAGCCCGTGTCGCTCGAACTCCACACCAGCACCGGAACCCTTCTTGCCGCCGAGCCCTGGGGCGATATCCAACGCATCACCTACAGCCTGAAGCCGTCGAGCGAGGGCAACGGCATGCAGGACCTCTATCGGGGGGTGTGCCGGAACCTCCTCACCACCTCCACCCCGGAGATCGAGGACCAGCTGCTCCTCCGGAACGTCCGGCAGCTCGACATCCAGAGCTACGATGGCCTGGCCTGGTATCCGATCTGGGACACCACCGACACCTCCACCCCCCGCACCAATCTGCCCGTCGCAGTCCGGATGATGATCCATCGCGCGGCGGACGACGACGACTCCCCGGTCCAGCTGCTGGTGCCGATCGGGACCCAGAGTCGCACCAATTCGACAACCACCGTGGGCGGATGATCCTCAACCCTCCAGCCACGGGCATCGCCCGGAGAAGTTCACGGTCCGCCGACGCCTCGGTGCTGATCGTGGTGATGTGGGTCACCGTCGCCATCCTGTCGGTCACCCTCTATTTCGCCGACTCGATGGGTCTGGAGATCCGGGCAACTGCCAACCGGGTCTCAGGACTGGCCGCGCAACAGGCCGCCGAGGGGGCCGTCCGATACGTCAGCTGGACCCTCTGGAACTCGGTCTCCAACGGCATCCTGCGGACCAACGCCCAGTTCCAGTGCGAGGCCGTCGCCGTGGGGGACGCACGGTTCTGGCTGATCGGACGCAACCGGGACGAGGCCTACCGGACGGATCCATGGTTCGGTCTGGTCGACGAGGCCTCCAAGCTCAACCTCAATGTGGCCAATTCCAACGCCCTGGCCTCGCTCCCCGGCATGGGTACCGACCTGGCGTCCGCCCTCATCGACTGGCGCAGCACGAACAGCGATCTGTCCCTGCCCTACGCCACCTACGGCTATTCCGCGAAACACGGACCCTTCGAGACGGTCGAGGAACTCCGCCTCGTCCAGGGCCTGACCCTCCTCGAGCTCTACGGGGAGGATCCGAACCTCAACGGGGTCCTGGATCTCGACGAGAACCGGTTCTCATCGTCCGCCCAGGCCGCTCCCGGACTGCTCGAGACCACCACGGTCTTCACCCGGGAGCCGAACTTCCATGCCGACGGCACCACGCTGACCAACGTCAACACCCGGGCCCAGATCCAGTCGCTTCTCGAGACCACCCTGGGCACGACCCGGGGCCGACAGGTCCTCACCCAGCTGGGCTTCACCGGGAACGCCTCTCCCACCTTCCAGAGCCTGCTCGGATTCTATGTCGCGAGCGGCCTGACCCCGGACGAGTTCGAGAAGATGGCCCCCGACCTCTGCACCTCGACCAACGCCTATGTCTACGGCCGGGTGAACATCAACACGGCCAGCGCGGAGGTGCTGACGGCCCTGTTCATGGGCCTTGGACAATCCGAACAGGCCGCAGCCGGCGCGGCCGAGACCCTCGTCGGCTACCGACGTCAGAACCCCAGCCGACCGACCTCCATCGCATGGCTGGTCAGCGCCCTGGGAACCTCGAATCCCGTCGTAACCAGTCTGGCCCGCCGCGATCTTGTAACCACACGGAGTTTCCAATACTCGGGCGACATCGTGGCCCTCGGTCCGAACGGCCGGGGATACCACCGGGTGAAGCTCGTGTTCGATCTCAGCGATGGAGTTCCACAGGTCATCTTCCGACAGGACCTCAGCCGCCTCGGCTGGGCGCTGGGAACCCGTACCCGGGACCTGATCGCCGCCGGCACGCTTCCATGATCGACACCCAGAAACTCATCCAGCGCCTCCGACGCCCCCCGTCGTCGGTCCTCGCCCTGTCGATGGAGGGACGCCACGTCGCCGCCGCCGTCCTCCGACAGGCCAAGGGCACGATCGAGGTCGTCACGCGCCATCTTGGCCGGCTTCCCGACGAGGCGGACCTCGCCGACGCCACAGCGGTCGGCAAGGCCCTGCGGAACCTCCTGGACGGCGCCTCCATCCGGGAGCGCCAGTGTGTCTGGGCCCTGCCCTGTTCGGAGGTGCTTACGACCCAGACTCTCGTCCCGGCGATCGACGAAGCGGATGTCGACAGCCTCCTGCAGCTCGAGGCTGAGAAGGGATTCCATGGGGACGTTTCCGCCAGCCGGGTGGCCGACTCCCGGTGTCGTCTCCCGGACGGCCAGCACTGGGTCACGCTCGCCACGATTTCCCCCGCACGTCACGAGATCCTGCGCCGGGTGATGGAGGCCGCCCGCCTGAAGTACCTCGGACTCTCCCCGGCCATCACCGACCTCGTGGCGGCCAGGACATCCGACGCCGCCGGCTGCCTCGATCTCACCGTCTCGCCTGCCAGTGGCAGCATCCACCTCCAGGTCACAGTGAACGGCGGGATTGCGGCCCTGCGGTCCCTCGACCGCGCGATCGACACCGCCACGAGCCCGGCAACGGTTCGTCCCGAGGCGGTGGCCCGGGAGATCCGCATCACCATGGGACAGCTGCCGGAGGTGCTCGTGGGCTCAATACGGCTCCTCCGACTACACGGTCCGGCGGAGACGCTCCCCGCGCTGGCCACCGCACTCACCGCCCGGTTCGCGGACAGCGGCATGGCGGTCGAAAGCCTCCCGTCGCCCCAGGACTTCGTCGCCTTGGAAGCGGTGGTCGAGGCGGGACGCCGCCTCCTCGAGGGCCGACCGGCCGGGCTGGAGTTCCTGCCACCGACCCCCTCGGCGCTTGAACAGTTCCTGAGCCGGCACACCGAGGGACGCCTCCGGCTGACCTGGAGCCTCGGCACGGCCGCCGCTGCCCTCGTTGGACTCTTCTTCCTCGTCCAGCAGATCCAGCTCGGGCTGCTCGAATCCCGATGGTCGGGCATGTCCGCACGGGTCCGTCGACTGGAGACCCTCCAGCAGAAGATCCGACAGTTTCGGCCGTGGGCGCCCGAATCGCCGCGCGCCCTCCAGATCCTAGAGGGGTTGACCCAGGCCTTCCCCGAGACCGGGTCGGTGACGGCCCGCTCCATCGAGATCCGCCAGTCGGGCGAGATTGTCTGCACCGGCACCGCATCCGACAGCGCCTCGCTGCTGCGGATGCTCGAGAAGCTCCAGGCCCTGCCCTCGGTCAGCGCCCTCCACAGCGAACAGATCCGCGGGAAGTCGCCGCTCCAGTTCCAGGTCAATTTCCGCTGGGAGGAGGCCGGACAACCATGACACCGGAACGCCGCCAACGCCTGCTTGTCCTCGCCACGGCCAGCATCGCCGGCCTCTACATGGCGAACCTAATCCTCATCGAACCCCTGTACAATTGGGGCACCCGCCGCGGGCAGCAGATCGAGAAACTCCGCAAGCAGGTCCGCTCGGGGGAACAGCTGATCGGTCGGGCCGACCGGGTCCAGGAGGTCTGGGATCGGATCCGGACCCATTCCCTCCATTCGAATCCCTCCCAGGCGGAGCAGCAGCTGCTCAACACCCTCGACCAGTGGGCCCGGGAATCGGGATCCGAGATCCTTGACCGGGTTCCTCAATGGCGGGGCGATGAGGCCGACCACCAGACGTTGACCTGTCGCCTCGAGATCAACGGCTCCCTCGGCAGCCTGACCCGGTTCCTACAGCGTCTGGAGTCAGGGTCTCTCGACCTGAAGGTGGATGCGATGCAGCTCACCACCCGCGATCCCGCCGCCCAGCAGATGACCCTCGGACTCCAGCTCAACGCACTGGTCCTCACCTCCACCACCCCATGAAGCGCCCCAGCACCACAGTCTGGTTCGTGATCGCGGCGGTGGTCGCCGTCGGATTCCTGCTGTGGGACCGAGGTGCCGGATCCCATACGCCGGCCCGATCCGTCGGAGGCACGCGGAACGCCACCCCAGGAAAGGGCTCGGGGACCAACGCTCCTACCACGACACTCTCCATGAACGAGTTTCGGTCCCTCGCCACCTGGGTGGCCGAGCGCAACGTCTTCGACGCCTCGCGCCAACCCCGGATCCCGGGGGCGCCACCGCGTCCCCCACCACGTCCCCGAACCGCTGACGCCCCCAGCTTCACGCTCGTCGGTGTGCTGAAGGCCCAGAAGGGTCCCATGGCATTCTTCGACAGCGGCACCGCCGAATACCGCAAGGCACTGCCGCTGAATGGCACGATCGCCGGGTACACCGTGACCGACATCACCCCGGCAAGGGTCCGGCTCTCGATCAGCAACCAGCCGCCGCTGGAGCTGCGGGTGGGATCCCGGATGCGCCAGGAGGGCGAGGCCGGGTGGCAGCTGGCCGAGGCCGGAGGCGCGTCCTCGACGCCCGCTTCGAGCGGATCGAGCTCCGGGACGGGATCCGGAAGCAGCGCCGCGGGGTCCACCGGGAACGCCGCGGAGGATGAGATCTTGAAACGTCTGATGAAGAAACGGGAACAGGAGTCGCAATGAACAACGGCAAGAACCCACTGCTCATGACCCTCGCCACGGCGGGATGCCTCATGCTCGCCCCGGCCCAGGATGCGGCCAGAACAGCGCCGGCCTCCTCGACACCCGCCGCCGCGGGAACGGGATCCACAGCACCCTCAGCCGCACCCGCCGTGGCCCAGGAACCCGCGGCCCAGCCGACGCCGGCGACCCCGACTCCGTCGACCGCCCTCAACGGCAACCCCGATGAGATCCTGCTCAACTTCAAGAACGCCCCGCTCGACCTCGTGCTCGAACACCTCAGTGAGGCCGCCGGATTCGTCATCGTCCTCGAGGCCCCGGCGAAGGGCACCGTCAACATCGTGAGCCACCGCCCGGTGAACCGTGACGAGGCCGTCGACCTCCTCAACTCGATCCTCGACAAGAATGGCCTCGCGGCGATCCGGGACGGTCGGATCCTGACCATCGTCGACCGCGCCACCGCCAAGTCGAGGAACACCGCGGTCAAGGTCGGCAACGACCCCCGGACGATCCCGCGCAACGACGAAATCGTCACCCAGATCATCCCCCTCGTGTACGTCGAGGCCGAGCAGCTGGCCAAGGACCTCGGTTCGTTCATCTCGCCCAGCGCGACCTTCGTGGCCAACGCAGCCGGCAACTCGATCGTGATGACCGACACCCAGTCGAACATCCGTCACATCGTCGAGATCATCAAAGCCATCGACTCCAGCGCCGAGGCCGGCACCGAGATCCGGGTCTTCCATCTCAAGCACGCCAATCCCAACGACGTGGCCACGGCGCTGTCGGGGGTCTTCCCCAGCTCGAGCGGCTCAGGGTCAGGCAACGGCAACAACCAGGCCCCCATCCGGTTCGGCGGGGGCGGTTTTGGTGGCTTCGGAGGGTTCGCGGGCTTCGGAGGCGGGGGAGGCGGTGGAGGCGGTGGAGGCGGACGCGGCGGTGGAGCCGGAGGGGGCGGCGGAGGCCGCTCCGGTGGCAGCTCCGCCCAGAGCGACCGTATCCGCAAGGCCAGCCAGGTCCTGGCTGTGGCGGATCTCCGGACGTCCTCGGTCGTGGTCACGGCGTCCAAAGACCTCATGGGCCAGATCGGCGATGTCATCAAGGAGCTCGATGTCCCGACCCTCCGTGACCAGCAGGTCTATGTGTTCCGCATGACCAACGCGGATCCCCAGCAGGCCGTTCAGGTCCTGCAGAACATGTTCCAGAGCCAGACCGCCAACCGCACCGGAATGCAGAACCAGCAGAACAGCGCGCTGATGCAACGGCAGCTCAACAACAACAACACCATGGGCAGCTCCAGCAGCGCCAATGGCAGCGGCTTCGGGGGTGGCAACAACACCGGCCGAACCGGTGGACAGCTCTTCTGAACCCCAACCCTTCCCCAGCCATGAAACGACATTCCTCACGCACGGGTTCTCTGGTCGGTCTCGCCGCGCTCGTCCTCGCCCTGGCCCCGGTCACCCTCGCGCAGCAACGGCAGGGCGGCGGCGGTGGTGGTGGTGGTGGTGCCGGGTTCGGCGGACAGTTCGGCGGCGCCGGAGGCGCCAGCTCCCGCAATACCGGTGCGGGCTACAACTTCAACGGCTCGGTGGGCTCCGCGCTGATCTCGGTCGACCCCCAGACCCACAACATCGTCGTCATCACCGACGCCCAGACCAGCCTCCAGATCAGCAACGTCATCGCAAACCTCGACGCCCCCAAGCCCCAGGTTTTGATCAATGTCGTGTTCATGGAGGTCACCCACACCGACGGATTCGAGTTCGGCGTGGAGGGCACGTACGTGAAGGGTGGCAACAACCCCAGCACCGCCGGAACCGTCTTCGGTCTCGCCGGGCTCAACAACGTGGTCACCAACTTCAACGGCCTCGGCCAGCAGGCCGGGACCGCCCTGACGCCGAACTCCACAGGAGGTGGCGCTGGTGGCCTCTACCAGATCGCCGGCTCCAACTTCCAGGCGACCCTCCGGGCGCTCGCCACCTCCGGCAAGGCCAAGGTCCTCTCCCGTCCGTCCGTCGTGGCCCGCGACGGCCAGCAGGCCCGAATCGTCGTCGGACAGAGCGTCCCGCTCCCGAACGGCGTCTCCTTCTACACCTCGGGCGGCAACACCATCCCCATCATCAACGTCAACTACACCGACGTCGGCATCATCATGAACGTGACCCCGTTCATCGATTCCAACGGGAAGGTCGAGATGATCGTCCAACCCCAGATCTCGTCGGTCTCCCAGACCCAGAGCCAATCCCTCTCCGCCCAGGTCAGCGCCCCGTACATCAACGTCCGCTCGGCCGACACCGTCGTGGTCACTCCCGACTCCGAGACCGTGGTCATCGGCGGCCTCATCGCGGAGGACCAGACCAAGTCGGTCCGCAAGGTCCCCTGGCTGGGCGACATCCCGTGGATCGGCAACCTGTTCCGGACCACGAGCAAGACGGGTGCGAAGACCGAGCTTCTGATCTTCCTCACACCCCGCATCATCCGAACGCCGGCCGATTTCGCAGCGATCACCGGCCAGCAGACCGGCCGCGCGGCCGCGATCACCAACTCGGTGACGGAGAAGGAGTGGAATCAGTTCCTCGACAGGTTCCCCTCCGAGAATCTGCCGGCGAAGACACAGTGACTGGGGAGACGGGGGCTCGACTGAGAGTCGAGGGTTGAGGGACATCGCCTGCCCGCGCATCGGACGCGCCCATGTACAGGACGATGTTCCACTCCCGACGCCCGACTCCCGCCTCGTTTTCACCAATCCAGGGATGGAATCACGCATCGGTTCCACCCAGTCTTTCCGGGTCATGGTGCTTCGTCCCCTCGGCGTCCTCTCCCTCGTCGGCCTCCTGGCCCTCGGCTGTCAGAAGAAACAAGGCGGCGCCGGCGGTCCTCCTATGGGCGCCTTCGCAGTCCAGGTGATCACCGCCCCGGTGAAGACCGAGCCGGTCGTCGAGACCGTCTCGCTCGTCGGCAACGTCATGGCCAACGAGATCATCGACCTGACCTCCGAAACCGATGGGATCGTGAAGGAGATCCGGTTCGACGAGGGTACGCCGGTGAAGAAGGGCGACGTGCTGGTGGTCCTCGACGACACCAAGCTCGCTCCTCAGGTCCAGGAGGCCGAAGCCCAGCTGCAGCTGGCCCGCACCTCCTTCGAACGGGTAAAGCTGCTGTTCCGCGACAAGCTGATCTCGCAGCAGGAATACGACACCGCGGCCGCCACCTACTCGGCCAACGAGGCCTCCGTGGACCTCAAGCGACGCATGCTCCGGGACGCCCGGATCCTGGCCCCCTTCTCCGGCATTGCCGGCGCCCGGCAGATCAGCCCCGGACAGGTCATCACCCGCTCCACCCGCATCACCCAGCTGGTGGACCTCGACACCGTGAAGGTCGAGGTCGCCGTGCCCGAGCGCTACCTCAGCCAGGTCCAGGAGGGACAGAAGGTGAGGTTCCGTGTCGCCGCATTCCCGAAGGACACCTTCGAGGGCGAGGTCTATTTCGTCTCACCCCAGCTCGATCCCGGCACCCGGACCGCCCTGGTGAAGGCCCGCATCGCGAACCCCTCCCGCAGGCTCCGAGGCGGGATGTTCGCCAACCTCGAGCTGAGCCTCCAGCTGCGCGACGCCGCCCTCGTCATCCCGGAATCCGCCGTCTTCAACAACGGTGACGCCACCCTCGTCTTCCTCGCCACCTCCACCAACACCGCGATGATCCAGCCGATCCGCACCGGACTCCGCCTCGCGGGCAAGGTCGAGGTGATCCAGGGCCTCGCCGACGGACAATCCGTTGTGACCGAGGGCCTCCAGAAGCTCCGCCCCGGGGCGCCGATCATGACCCGGAGCAACGGACCGGCCACGGCACCCAAGCCCTGAACGTGCCATGATCCTTCCGCGCCTCTCCATCCAGCGGCCGATCCTGGCCACGATGCTGAACCTCACGCTGATCCTGTTCGGCGTGATCGGACTCTCCCGGCTCCCAGTCCGGGAACTGCCCGACATCGATCCTCCGATCATCTCTGTCACGACGATCTATCCCGGTGCGAACGCCCAGGTAGTCGAGACCGAGATCAGCGAGCGCCTCGAGGAGGCCCTCAACAACATCAGCGGCATCAAGACCCTCCGTTCCGAGAGTCGTGAGGGTGTCAGCAACATCTCCATCGAGTTCGACCTCTCCCGGGACATCGACATCGCCGCCCAGGACGTCCGGGACCGCGTCTCCCGTGTGCGGGGCGTGCTGCCCGACGACATCCTCGAACCCATCGTGGCCAAGCAGGACGCCGACGCGCAGCCGATCCTGTGGCTGGCGGTCAACAGCGACCGGTACTCCCCCCTCGAGCTGACCACGATGGCCGAGCGGATTCTGAAGCCTCGGTTGCAGGGTGTGGAGGGTGTGTCGTCCATCACCGTCGGCGGTGAGAAGCGATATGCGATGCGCCTGTGGCTGGACTCCGAGAAGATGGCGGCCCGCGGGGTCACGGTGATCGACGTCCAGAACGCCCTCCGGGCCCAGAACATCGACCTGCCGAGCGGCCGCGTGGAGAACCTCGACCGGGAGATGACCATCCAGACCCGGGGCGAACTGGCCACGGCAACCGAGTTCAACGACCTCGTCATCCGGGCTGATGGCGCCAATCTGGTCCGGCTGCGCGACATCGGACGGGCGGAGGACGGCGTGGAGGACTACCGGACCGTCGCCCGCGCCCGTGGCAAGCCCTGCATCTTCCTCGGCATCGTGAAGCAAGCGAAGGCCAAGACGGTGGCCGTCGCGGAGAAGATCCGCGCCGAGGCCGACGCCCTCCGACCCAGCCTGCCCGAGGGCTGCGAGATGTGGGTCGCGTTCGACTCCAGCACCTTCGTCGCCAAGGCCATCACCGAGGTCTGGGAAACCCTGGCCATGGCCTGCATCCTGGTCGTGCTCATCATCTTCATGTTCCTGCGCGACGTCCGCTCCACCCTCATCCCGGCCGTCGCCATCCCGGTCTCCCTCATCGGCACCTTCGCCCTGCTCTACGTCCTCGGCTACTCGGTCAACATCCTCACCATGCTCG
>SYEM01000192.1 GCA_005801385.1 Verrucomicrobiales bacterium
AACCGATCCACACATTGTCCCGGGGCCAGATCTACACGACGGCGCTGGCTGCATTGCTGACGATCGACCCCGAGCTCTGGCTTCTTGATGAACCGCTGGCCTCGGGGATGGATCCGCAGGGACTCGGGGTGCTTCGGAGCGAGATCCGGGCCGCGGCGGCACGCGGGCGGACCATTGTCTTCTCAACCCAGATCGTCGAGGTGGCCGAACGGCTGGCTGACATCGGATGGGTCCTGCACAAGGGGGAGCTGCGTCTGAACGAATCCATCGGGACACTGCGGGGCCGGGGAGGAGACACCTATGATCCTGTGATCGCCGCCCTTCTGTCCCAGCTCCGGGATCAATGACACAGCCCTTCCAGCCCCGTCCGGAGTTCCGCACCGCCGTCTGGCGTGGGATCCTCGAGCGCCTCGGTCGCGATCCCCGAAGGTCGGGGTGGGGGCGGCTCAGGGAGCACCTCGGGTATCTGTGGATGGCGTTGCCCCTCTGTGGGTTGATCTCGCTGATGATGTGGTCCTCGGAACAAATCCCGGGGCACCGTCACGCCGTTCTCGCCTTTCTTCTGCAGATCGTGATCGGCGGGTTCGCGGGCAACCTCGACGGGATCCGTGCCCACCGGTGGCACTCCGTCTGCACCTTCTGGCCCTTCCCCGAAGATCCCGTGATCACCGCCCTACAACGGAGGGTTCTCTGGGCCGGTTTCTGGTGGGCCCTGCTTGTGGCGGTGGGATACGGCATCTCCGTGGGTTTGGTTCCTGGACAAACCCATCCCCTCCGGGTGGCGCTCCAAGGGGTGGTGCTCGGGTCCCTGGTGCTCCCGTTTGGCATCCTGCAGTCCTGGATCGCGCTCCGGCGGCCCTGGATCCGACGCTATTTCCAAGGGGTCATTTGCCTGGCCCTCGCAGTATCGGGCGGTCTGGTCTTTGTGCCGGGCCTCCGTCCGCTCCTGCAGGACGGATTGGCCCAGCACGGGGATCTCCTGGCCCTGCTGATGCCGGCCGGGTGGCTGATCCTGCCGTGGTCGGCCTGGGTCGAGGGCGGTCCCCTCGACAACGCGCTGTTCCTGCTCCCGATCCCGTGGGTGCTCTGGGCGGTGCCCATGGCCTGGAGGGAACTCCATGAGGCCGCCCGGTTCCGCGACCGGATTTTGTTCGAGGGACTGGGCGAGATCCCAGAGGACCTGCCCGAGGAGTTTGCGGACGAGGTCCAGGCCTGGCGGGTGGCAGCCGACGCGTCGGATCGGCCGGGTACGACCGCGAACACGGAGACCATCCTGAGTCGGGCGTTCTTGGAATCCCCGTTGGCCGAACCCCGGGGCTGGATCAACCGCTGGACCTGGCGGTGGTGGACACCCGAGCAGCGGCTTGCCGCGGAATGCATGGTCCGGGGCTGGCCCATCAGCTGGGGTGGGCCCCTGACCTGGGTCGGCCTCGGGGCGATCCCCTGCACCTGGGTGAGCGTCCATCTGATGACCCGCGACGAGATGAAGAGCTGGTTCCTTGCCGCGTTCATTTGTGGATTGTTTGCGGTCGGTGCACTGGTCCCGTGGTTCTCGGGCTTCTCGGACCTCGGGGTCCTCCGACTCCTCCCCATCCGCCTGCACACCGTCGCCACTCTGCGGTGGAAGCACACCACGATCCGGTGCCTCCCGGCCCTGCCGCTTCTCGGGATCGTGGGGACGGTGACGGCCTGGGTGGCGGGGATGGAGGCCATGGTCGGGGCGTTGGTCGGACTCCAGCTGGCGATCACCCCGGCGGTGTTGTCGCCCGTTGCCACGCTCTACGGACTGTTGAACGAGGCCAGGACGAGGGGCGTGTTGGGGGCCGTCTTCAAGTGGTTCCTGGTGGTCGTCTGTCTGCTGAACATCGTCTCCCTGGTCCTCCAGTTCCTGCCTGTGGTCGGCGCGCTGCTGGGCCTGTTCTGCCTGGGGATGAACCTCCTCCTGTTGCGTCTCACGATCCGGTGGCTGGACGCGTTGCGGATCGAGCCCAAATGAGGGGAGGGGGACTTTACTCAGGTGCCGCGTCGGGCGCAGTACGGCGATGGAAGCGGATCCACTTCTCGGCCTCGATCAGGAGGAAGACCACCGCTCCAACCAGTGCGACGTGCAGCCAGGATTCGAGCCGAACCGGCGCCGAATGGAAGAGGCGGTTCATGAACGGCGCGTAGTTGAACAAGAGCTGCACTCCGAGCATCCCGGCGATGCCTGGCCAGATCCATGGATTCGAGAACCAGCCCAACCGGACGAACGGCTGGGTCAGGGATCGGCAGTTCAGGAGGTAATACGATTCCGTCACGATGATCAGATTCGTCACGATCGTCCGGGCCTCGGCCAAGGTGGCGCCTCGGTACTGCTGCTCCCAGATCAGGAGTCCGTAACCGCCCAGCTGCATCAGCAACGACACGAACAGGGTCCGCATCACGAGCGCCTTCGAGAGGAGCGGCTGCTTCGGATCGCGGGGTGGACGGTTCATCAGGCCCGGTTCCTTGGGTTCGAAGACGAGCATCAGGCCGAGGAAGATCGCCGTCGTGAGATTGATCCAGAGCAGGTGCACCG
>SYEM01000193.1 GCA_005801385.1 Verrucomicrobiales bacterium
GCCCAGCGCGACTACTTCGGGGCCCATACCTACGAGCGCGTCGACCAGCCCCGCGGTCAGTTCTTCCACACCAACTGGACCGGCTCCGGCGGACGGGTCAGCTCCAGCACCTACAACGCCTGACCAGGCCGTCCTGAAAAGAAGAACCCCGGCTGGAGCCTTCCAGCCGGGGTTCTTCTGTTTCAACCCGGGGTGTCGGCCACCGGGATGGAGCCGATCAGGCGCGCTCCATGTATTTCCCGGTGCGGGTGTCGATCTTGATCTTCTCGCCGGTCTTGATGAACAGCGGGACGTTGATCGTGATGCCGGTCTCGAGGGTAACGGTCTTCTGGACGTTGTTGGCGGAGTCGCCCTTGATGCCCTCGGGGGCGTCGGAAACGGTGAGCACCACGCTCGGCGGCAGCTCGATCTGGACCGGCTTTTCCTCGACGAAGGTCATCGTCACCGCGCCGTTCTCGATGAGGTAGTTCTTTGTGTCGCCGACGAACTCGGGAGTGAGGGTGACTTCCTCATAGCTCTCGGGATCGACGAACACGTAGTCATCCCCGGACTTGTAGCTGAACTCCATCTTGGTGGTCATCAGCGGGACGGTCTCGATCTTCTCTGCGGAACTGAAGCGGACGTCCATGGACTTGCCGGTCCGGACGCTGCGGAGGATGCCTTGGACGAACGCCCGGAGGTTGCCGGGGGTGCGGTGGGTGACCTCGAGCACGACGCAGACGTCGTTGTTGTAGAGGATCGCGGTGCCCTTGCGGAGCTCGTTAGCGTTGACAGCCATGGCGTGTAGTGGAGTGGCTTCCTGCGACTCGCGCCGGAAGGAAGCTGAAGGCTACCGGCCGAGGTCGATGTGGCAAGCCACGAGTGGATGTCGATGCGGATTGTCCCGGCATCTAAAGACCCAGCCGATTCCCATCGGATCGAAGAGATTCCTCGAAAGGACGACCGGGACGGTCTACTGTCCGTCAGGAGGTGCAGGATGGGTATAAATCTTTGCAAAGGGGTCCGATCCCTATTTCTTGCGATCATCTGGCTGGTGCTGCTGCACCCGGGGATCCTGGCGGACGCGGCTGACCGCGCGTCCGAAGGGGGACGGGTGGTTCGAACTTCCGACGACCCGCCGTTCCTTGTGACCCAGCCCCAGTCGGCGGCAGGACTCGAGGGGGACTCCATCACGCTCTCCGTCGCTGCCGGGGGCACAGCGCCGCTCCAATACCAGTGGTTCAAGGACGGGCAGCCGATTCCCGGTGCGACAACTTCTATCTTCGAGATCCCGTTCCTCCTCGAGGCAGATGCCGGCACCTACCGCGTCGAGGTCTCCAATGCCTTCGGGAAGGTCGTGAGCGCAGACGCCAGCATCTCGTTCCTGCCCCTGATCCAGGTCTTCGTGGAGGGCAACATCGCCAGCGGCATCGTCCGGGTTTCAAAACCCGTCCTCGTCAGCCTGAAGTCAGCCCGCCCGGGATGGATTCTCCACTACACGACCGACGGGGCGGAACCCGTGCCCACGAGTCCCACCTACACCGCGCCGTTCCTCGTCTCGGAGGCCCTCGAACTCCGGGTCGCGGCGGATGCCCCAGACCATTTGGAATTCCTCGAGGGCGATTCCGTGCGGTTCCTGTTCCTCGCGCCCCAGGTGATCGACTGGGAGGACCTCCCCTCCCTGCGCTACCCCGAGAGCGGAGCCGTGGGCGCGACCTCCTCGAGCGGACTGCTTGTTCGGATCCGGGTCCTGTCCGGCCCGGCCGTGCTGGAGGGATCCGTGCTCAGGACCACTGGAGTGGGCCCCGTCGTCCTGCGGGCCGAGCAGGATGGGAATGAAACCTTCGCCGCGGCTGCCAGCGAGCAGACCCTCGAGATCGGGCGGGGTGTCCAAGGAGTCGCGTTCCAACCCATCCCGGACCGCCTCCTCGACGATCCCCCGGTCCAGCTGGTCGCCACGACGACCACCGGTCTCCCGGCGACGTTCCAGGTCGTCTCAGGCCCTGCCGTTCTCTCCGGGAACCTGCTCACACCGACCGGAGTCGGACGGATCGAGGTCAAGGCGCTCCAGGGGGGATCGGATCTCTGGCTGCCGGCAGAGGCGATCCGGAGTTTCGTTGTGACGCGCACCACGACCGCGGCGACGCTCACGATCGAGGGACCACGACCGGATGGATCCTATCGACTGGATCTCCGTGCGCCGGCAGAGATGCGCGGCACGGTCCTGTTCAGTCCGGACCTAAGAACCTGGACAGCCGTGGGCAAAGCCACGGGCCAGGGCCCCCTGCAGCCGGTCCCGGTCGTGGTCCAGCCAGGCTCCACTGCGGGGGGCCCGGGCGGTTTCTGGAGATTCCAGCAGGATGCTCCCGGGCCCCAGGGGCCTGGACTTACCATCTCCGGCCCGGGGCCTGGAGGAAAGGTCACCGTGCGGGCGACGGGACCCGTCGATTCCCCCATCGCCGTGGAGTTCAGCCTCGACCTCATGACCTGGTTCGAGGTCGCCACGGTGGTCGGCGCCGGTCCCAGCACACCGGTCACCGTCCCGACGAGCCTCGGGCCCGATACGGGACTGCCCCGCGGATTCTGGCGGGCAAGGGTCCCATGACGGGATCCGGTGGCGGCGCACAGGAAGTCACGGGGCGGTCCACTCGCCGGTCCAACCCCACAGACACGGCAACTCCGCCAACTCGGGGGTTGAGCCAGAGTGCGTCGCTTTGTCAGCCTTTCGGGCGCCACGAGATCCACGACATGACCTCCATGACCCCTCCCCGGCTCCGGGAACTGCTCGACCAGATCAGCCGCACCCGGGTGCTGGTGATCGGCGACGTGATGCTCGACCAGTTTATCTGGGGTGGGGTCAACCGTATCTCCCCGGAAGCCCCGGTGCCTGTCGTTGAATTCGAACGGGAGAGCTTCATGCCCGGAGGCGCAGCCAATGTCGCCCGCAACCTCACCTCGCTCGGCGGGCAGGCCGAACTGTTCGGGGTGGTCGGACAGGACGCGAATGCGGCCCAGCTGAAGCGACTGCTGAAGGACCAGAGGGTCGGATGCAGCGGGCTCCTGTCCGTCAAGGGACACCACACCGCGACCAAGACCCGGATCGTCGCGCACAAGCAGCAGGTGACGCGACTGGACCGGGAGACCCGCGGTGACATCACCGCCGGCAACCTGCAGCGCCTGCTCGGCAGGTTCGACCGGATTCTCGACCGGGTCGATGCCGTCAGCATCGGCGACTACGCCAAGGGGGTCGTGACCCAGCCGCTGCTGGATGCGGTCCGCGAACGCTGCCGGGCCCGGGGGCGCTGGCTGAGCCTCGATCCCAAACCGTCCCACGCCCTCGATCTGCGCGGGCTTTCGCTGCTGACTCCGAACCGCAAGGAGGCCTTTGAACTGGCCGGGATCACGGATTCCGTCCGAAACCCCCACCCGCTGAAGGACGGCCCACTGATCCGGGTCGTCGAGACGCTCCTCAAGGATCTCCAGCCCGCCCTGCTGCTGATCACGCTGGGAGAACTGGGGATGATGCTCTGCCAGCGGGGCAAGACGCCGTTCCACATCCCGACGGTCGCCCAGGAGGTGTTCGACGTCTCGGGTGCCGGCGACACCGTGATTGCCAGCTTCACCCTGGCCATCGCGGCCGGCGCCTCGCCGATCGAGGCGGCCCTGTTTTCAAACCACGCCGCCGGGATCGTGGTCGGCAAGATCGGCACCGCCACGGTGACCCCCGACGAGATGCTCCAGTGGCTGGAGGGGTCCGAATGAGCCCCGTCGCGGCACCCCGTGCTGTCTTCCTGGATCGCGACGGCACGATCAACGTCGACCACCACTACCTCTCCAAACCCGAGCAGTTCGAGTTCATTCCGGGAGCCGAGCGGGCGCTGCGCCAGCTCCAGGACGCCGGCTTCCGGCTGATCATCGTGACCAACCAGTCAGGGATCGGACGCGGCTACTACACCCTCGGCGACCTGGAGTCGATCCATGCCCGCATGTTGGGCCTGCTGGAGCCGACAGGCGTGGTGTTCGACCGGATCTATTTCGCCCCGGAATCCCCGGAGGAACCCAGCCGGGGCCGCAAGCCCTCGCCCGCCTTCCTCTTCGACGCCCGGGATGAGTTCGGGATCGACCTGTCCCGGAGCTTCATGGTGGGCGACAAGTGGGCCGACGTGGAGGCAGGTCGGAACGCCGGCTGTGCCAGAAGCCTACTGGTCCGGACCGGCTACGGCGCGGAGACGGAACGCAAGAAGACCGCCGACCTCGGGTCGACCATCGTCGTCGATGATCTTCCCGCGGCGGCGGCCTGGATCCTGGCCGAGCAGGCCGCGGGGCGTTGAACCCGTCCTGCGTCGACTCCCTTCCTGGCCGTCGGCCTACTTGGACTCCCCGCGATCCGCCACCCAGGTGGTGGCCTGCTGGAGCAGGCGCTGGTAGGCCGGATGGCTGTGGGCCTGCCCGTCATGGCCCAGCGTGATGCAGGCCAGACGCCCTTTTCCCATCTGGCTGACCCAGGCCACCGGAAACACCCGTCCGTCCGCCGGGGACTTGCCCGTGGCCAGCACCTTGCGGGCGATGCCCTGGTCGTCCCGGACATCGTGATAGAGCTCATCGGTGATCTTGAACGACGCCGGCAGGCCGGTGGAGACCGGGGACTGGACGTCCGACAGGACCGTCACCTCGAACTCGCCGTAGCGATCGTGGCTCCTCGACCCGCCCCCGACCAGCTGTCGGTTGTACTCCGGCCAATCGGCCCAGTTGTACCACAGAGCCGGGTGGACGAGCAGCAGCCCCTTCCCCGCCTTCACATGGTCGAAGACCGCCTGTCGGGACTCCGGCCGGCCGATCGGCTTGTTGTTCGCGAGGTAGATCACGTCACAGTGCGGCGCCGCATCGGCGATGTCGGCCGTGGTCTCGGTGTAGACCACGACGGCCTTGGGCAGCTTCCGGAGCACCTCGAGATCATGGAGGTTGAACCAGCGCTGGAAGTCGTGGCTGCTGCCACCGCCGACAACAAGGATGCGGAGACTGCCGGGGGCGGCATTCGCGAGAACTTCGGCGGCGTCCGAGCCGGTCTTTTGGGCCGCGGCCTCCTTGGAGGGGGTCGCTGACCGCGGACCATTCTCGGCCGTGATGGCGAACAGGGTCGGGGCCACGTGGTTGTCGAAGCTCTCGAGGGTCATCCTCTCAATCACGTTCGTGCCCTGCACGTCCGCGCTATGCCAGCGGATCTGTCCTCGTCGGGTCCACTGCGGCAATCCCTTGGACTTCGGTACGTCGAACTGCCCGATATAGTCGGCGATCTCCTGTCCATTCCGGAACAGGAGCTCCTCGTTGGCGCCTCCGGCGAAGTGGAGGGTGACCTTGAGGACCGGCAGATGGTCATCACCCACCGCTGGATATCCCCAGCCCGCCACGCCGCCGAGGAAGTGCAGCCGGCTGGCTGCCACCCCCACCTTGGCCTCGACCCGCTTCGGCAGGTTCTTCCGCGACCATGCATTGGGGGCGCCGCCGCGCAGCACCATGACGTTCGCCACCGCCTTGGTCGGGCTGATCACCGTGAACGGAACGTCGTCGACACGCTTCAGCCCGTAGCTCCGGAACGTGACGGTCTCATCGATCACCTCGGGATCGTTGTAGAGACCGCGTCCACTGTTGGCCGTGAAGGCGCTGGTGAGATCGATCATGCGGAACCGGCTCTCGTCGGCACACAGATAGGCCAGGAGGTCCCGCAGACCGTCGGCCCCCAGCTGCTCGAAGCCCTCCGGCATCAGGGATCGACCGGAGCTCGCCCGCGACTTGATGTCGGCCTTGCGCAGCGTGTAGTCGCCCGTGGCGTTGCGCAGGACGACCTCCTGGGCATTCTCGCGGTCGATGATGCCGTCGTAGGCCTGGTCGTCGCGGGTCTCGATGAGCGTCGAGACGAAGTTCGGCTCCACGAGCCGGTTGGGGTCGATGATGTGGACCAGAAGCTCCTCGGGTCCATGGGCACCCATCCCGGTCAGGTTCGGGGCGAGATTGCGGCCATCGGTCTTGAAGACGTGGCAACCGGCGCAGTTGGCGATGTAGACCTTCCTGCCGTTCTCGATGTTGCCGGCCTTGTGGATCTCCGGGGTCAACTGGGCGATGAGCGCCTCCTTCTGCTTGGCCTCGGGCCCTTTCAGCTCCTCGATCACCGCGGTGGCCCGCTTGGCGACTGCGGCATCGGGATGGGTGCGGAGACGATGCTGGCGGGCGGGTCCAAGCTGGAGCAGGTCCACCTGCTTGGCGGCGATGAGGTCGAGGAATGCCGCGGTGGCCTCCGCGCGCTTCACGATCTGCCCGAACGCCGGCTCAACGAGCTCGGGAGACAGCCTGGGGAACGCTTTCACGAGGGCCAGGGCGGTGTCGGGCTGGGAGCCCAACGCATCGACGATGCGCTTCTGGAGGGCTGGCCCAGTATTCCCACCCAAGAGGGCGACGACCGATGGGACGATGGATGGGTCGACGGCGCGGACCCCGATCAGGTTCACGGCGATCTGGCCCCGGGCCTCATCACTGAGCGAGGCATCCGTGAGCTGCTTCTCGGCCCGAACGACCGCCGGCTTCACCGACGCGGCCAGTTGATTGCTGGAATCCCATCGCGCGACCAAGGGCAGGGCGGATCCTGCGGTGCGCTCAGAGGCCAGGAGGGTCTTCAGTCCAGCAAGGAGCGGGGCCCCGGCGGTCGGCTTGGCGCCCGACTTCAGGTTGGCGGCGAAGCTGTCGAGCGCGATTGGCTTGAGCCCGTCGGCGCCGGAAGGAGCACCCGCAACCAGGGCGACGAAGCGGGCGGCTCGATCATCCTCGGTCTGCTGGGCCGCCAGACGGGCCAGGTGCGGGACATAGCCGGCGACGAACGCCGGATCCTTGGACCCCAAGGCGGCCTCCAGGAAGAGGAGCGGATCCGCCGCGGCGGCACCGACCGCGGCCGACTCCAGCCACGGGTCTTTGAGCCCCGGCCACGCGGCCACGACCGCATCGGCGATCTGCCGCGACGGCGGCAGGCCACCCAGGGCGACGAGGGCATTCAGGCGCGCCCGGCCGTCCGGATCCGTGAGCAGGGCCTGGATCGCCTTCACGGCGTCGGCACCGATTTTCGGCTGCTCGACCGCCACGCGGGCGGCATTCTTGCGGACCGATCCGTCCTTGTCCTTCAGCGCCGCCAGCAGGAGGCCGTCGTTCAGCTCGTGGAGATTGTTGAGGGACTAGAGGGCCTGGATCCGGGCGAAGCGGCTCGGATTGGACTTCAGCAGGTTGGCGAGCTGGCTGCCGACCTTCTTCGGCTGGATCTCAAGCAGCAGTCGGTTCGCCGTGGAACGGACCCAGCCGTTCGGATGGGCCAGCATCTTGACGAGCTGGGCCGGATCCCCGGCCGGAAGCGAATACGGAGGGAGCGGACGGGCGTCGCGGTGCTGGATGCGCCAGAGGCGGGTGAACTGGTGGTCACGATCGGGTCGGGCCGCGGCGTTGCGCGCCCCGTGGGCCGGACCGCGGGTGTCGTTGTGGACCGCGATCTGATTGTAGAAGTCCACCACATAGAGCGCGCCATCCGGGCCGACGCGGCTGTGGATCGGGCGGAACCAGTAGTCAGTGCTGGCCATGAACTCCGTCTCCTTGCGGCCGGTCTCCTTGCGGCCCTGGTACGTCGATCCCTTGGGGTCGAGGAACTCGTGGTGGAACAGCTGCCGTGTCGCCTCGCCCATGAAGAACGAGTAGCGGTCCTCCGGAGCCCACTTCTCGGGCCAGGCACCGCCGTCATAGATGGTCGCGCCGGCTGCGGCGGTCCAGGCCCCCACCCAGTCGATCTGGACGTAGGGCTGACGCTTCTCGGCGAACGCCGGGTAGATCTTGTTCTCCTCGATGATGTTGAGGAAGGACTTGAGTCCCCCGACCTGTCCACGGGCAAGGGCCTTCTCCGGGATCACCACATGGCAGATCGGCTCACCGCAGGTTGCGGTGGTGAAGACGATCTCACCATCGGGTGCCACCTCGCAGCCCCAGGTGTTGCAGCCGCCGGCAGCGATCTGCTCGAGCATCGAGCCGTCCGGACGGAACCGGTAGATGCCGGCCGCGATGTCGCCGAAGTCCTTGGACCCGTCCCCGGACTTCACCCGACCCCGGGTGTAGCCGACGGCTCCGTAGATCCAGCCATCCGGACCCCACCGAAGGTTGTTGATGACCGCGTGGGTGTCGAAGGTGCCCCAACCGGTGTAGAGGGTCTCCACCTTGTCCGCCGTACCGTCGCCGTTGGTGTCACGGACCCAGAGGATGTCGGGCGCCTGCGACACGATCACCCCGTCCTTGTAGAAGACGAGCGAGGTCGGGAGCTCCAGTCCGTCGGCGAACACGGACTGGCGGTCCATCACGCCGTCGCCGTTGGTGTCGGTGAGGATGGAGATCCGGTCGAGAGGCTTGCGCGGCTGCTTGCCGCCGACCGGGAACGCCTTGGGATCCCTGGCCCAGTTCCAGTAGGCCTTGAAGTCGTTCTTGTTGACGTCCCGACCCCCCGGGTACTCGGGCGTCTCGACCACCCAGAGGCGCCCCTGCGGATCCCAGTCGAGGGACATGATCTTCTTCGCGACATTCTCATCGGCCGCCAGCGTCACCTGGAACTCGGGGTGGAGCTGGAGGGTCTTGACCGCCTCGGCCGCCGGCTTGGGGCCTCCAGCCGGATAGCGCAGGGAAGCCAGTTCCGCGGGTTTGCAGAACTCGTCAATGTTCTCCCGCTTGCCGGCCCAGGCGATGCCACGGAGGAGGATCGCACGGTAGTGCGGCGTGTTGAAGACGTCGTACTCGTGGCCGGGCAGGCTGACAAAGGCTCGATACGGGGTCGTGCCACCCTCCCACGTCTTCTGATGGGTCCAGATCTGGGGCCAGATGTTGAAGACGTCGACGAAGCTGACCGCCAGGACGTCGATGTCGGGGGCGAAGTCCATCCGGTTGTACACCTCGTCCTTCCAGTCGAAGTTGGAGATCCCCCTGACGATCGGGTTTTCGGGCTCGACGAAGTACAGCCCCACCTCGCCTTCATGCCAGGTGGTCTTCTTGTCACCGTCCCAACGCCAGGCACCGCCCTGAACCTTCTTGGCCCACTCGTGCTGGTCGCCGGCGACGACACCGTCGTGGAGCACCACGAGGCCGCCGCCCCGTCGGAGGTAGTTCTCAAAACGGGTCCGCTCCTCGCCGACGATGCGCATGCCGTCCGCGGCGTAAATGATCACGACATCCGACGCTTTGAGCTGGGCCTCGGTCGGGAACTGCATCGACCCATCGACCCGGATGCCACGTTCCCCGAGCAGCTTCGTCCAGTCTCCGAGGAACCGTGGATGGTCGTGCTGGTTGGGGCCGTGCGTCTTGACCCCGCCGCGGATGAAGACGCGCAGGGGATCGGCCGCCTGGAGGATCTGGAGGGCCAGCAGCGAGGTGCAGGCCGCCACAAGGAAACGATGGAGAGTGCTCATACCCATGGAGTCTCCGAAGTCTAGGAAACCCAGCCCCTCCGTCTACGAGTTTGAGGGGGTGTTGACACCCCATTAGCCCGGCAAGGGCTGACCATCAGCACTCCCCGGCGCACGACGGAGTCAGCGGTGCAGGCTGGCGACTCCGGTGGGGAGGGCGTGCAGTCGTCCAACCTCCTCCGCGGTCAACGCCCGGTTGAAGATCGCCAGCTCATCCCAGAGGCCCAGATACCCGATGCCCATCATGATGTAGGTCTTGTCGAGATCCCAGGTGAAGGTCTGCTGTCGGGCGGGGATCTGGGCCACCCGCCGACCATCGAGATAGAGCGTCACCACCCCATCCGGTCGCCCCGTGTTGAAGTGTTCGAAGGTGAACACGACATGGGTCCAACGTCCCCGGGCAAACGGTGTGGGTTCCGGGACGGTGACATGCGGCTTTTCCGCCGGGGACATCTCCTCCCATTTCCGGTTTCGGGGGTTCCAAGCCGCGGGGTCCGGGTAGACTCCGATCCGAAAAGGCACCTCGTTGGTCTTCTTCTCGAACTCGACGAAGAACGCAGCGTCGTTCCAGGCCTTCGACGTGATCTGGAGCGGGTCACAGAACCCCATCGCCAGATCCGCCCCGGGATCGACGCTCAGCCAGAACGAGACGGTCCCGTTCCAGCCCGTCTTCCGGTAGGCCATGTTCCCTGAGGCGCGGAAACAGGCGAGGGTCGAGGTCTTGACGAAGCGGAGCGCGTTGCCGAACCGACCCACGCCCTCGGCCATCCGAACCTCACCCTCCGGTGGGAGCCCAGGCTTCGACTCGGCCCGCTTGTCATGGGACGGCGCATGAAGGAACCGTCGATCCCCCCGGGCGAAATCCGCATCCACACCATGATCGAACGAGGCATGGAAGGTCAGAGCGCGGGCCATCTCGGACAGGTCCGCAGCCAGCCCCAGCGACGCGATCCAGAGCAAGCCGACCAGCAGGAGAGAGGATCGCGGGGTCCGACGGGATAAGAGGGAACGCATGGCGGACAAGACCCTAGAGGGTCACCTCCGCCCGGCTGAAGCGCGAAAAGCACTGTCGGGCGGTTCGACGACGCCCATCGTGGCTCCATTCCCGGAAAACCCTCTCTGTTGACGCGGGCGGATTCCCTCCATACTTCGCCCACATGAACCGCTTCGTCGCCCTCGCCAGCCTCATCGCCACCATCTCGGCTTCCATCGCCGCCGATGCCCCCAAGACCTTCCCGGTCGGCGGGCTGACCTTCCAACGTCCCGGGTCCTGGGGATGGATCGAGACCCGCTCACCCATGCGCAAGGCGCAGCTGTCGGTGCCGGGGGCCGACACAAAATCCGGCGGGGAGGTGGTGTTCTTCCACTTTGGCCCCGGCAATGGCGGGGGCGTCCAGGCCAACGTCGACCGGTGGCTGGGACAGTTCGAGGAGAAGGGTTCCGCCCTCGTGTCGAAGGTTGAGACCGTCAAGGTTCGCAACCAGGATCTAACCCTCGTCCGGGCGCAGGGCACCTACCTGAGCGGCATGCCAGGCGGACCAAAGACGCCGCAGCCGGACACCCTCCTGCTCGGGGCCATCGTCCCGGGTCCCGAGGGCGCCGTGTTCATCCGATTCACCGGTCCCTCCGCCCTTGGCAAAACCGCAGAACCGGCCTTCCGCAAGATGGCCGAAGCCGCCACCGAGGCGAAGTGACCCGGGGCCTCCGCCCCTCGTCCCAGGCGCGGGGGCGCATCAGACCTTCTTCGTGATGCGGACCCCGAGTTCGAGGAGCTTCTCGGCATCCGCCTTGGACTTGGCCTCGGCGTAGATGCGGAGGATGGGCTCGGTGCCGGAGCCCCGGAGCATCAGCCAGGATCCGTCCTGGGCGATGAACTTCACGCCGTCGAACGACTTCACCTCCTGGAGCGGGGATTTCAGCAGCTTCGCCGGGGGGTTGAGCTTGCAGTACTCCATCAGGGAGGCGCGCTTCTCGAGCGGGAAATGGGTGTCGATGCGCGCGTACTCGTGCGGTCCGAACTCCTTTTCCATCTCCTCCAGCAGCTGGGCCACCGACTTCTTCTCGACCGCCAGCATCTCGAGCAGCATCAGTCCCGCCAGGATGCCATCACGTTCGGGGATGTGCCCAGGGAACCCGATGCCGCCGCTCTCCTCAAATCCCAGCAGCACCCCGCCCCGGATCATCTCGCTGGCGATGTACTTGAACCCGACACCCGTCTCGACCAGTTCCAGGCCATACGCCGCACACATGCGGTCCACCATGGTGGTGGTGGTGAGGGCCTTCACGACGCGTCCCTTCTGGCGGCGGTTCTTTACGTAGTGCCGGAGCAGGAGACAGATCAGCTGATGGGTGGTCATCGGCGTCCCATCCCCCATCATCCCTCCGACACGGTCGGCGTCGCCATCGGTGACGAGGCAGACGTCATGGGGATTCTTGGCCAGCCACTGGGCCGACCGGGTGTAGTTCTTGGCGATGGGTTCCGGGTTGATGCCGCCGAAGTTCGGGTTGTGCTCGGCGTTCAGGGTGGTGACCACGCAGGAGGTGCCCTCCAGCAGCTCCTCGAAACATCCCGCACCGACGCCGTAGAGCGCCTCATGGGCGAAGCGGATTCCCGACGCGGCGATGCGCTTGAAGTCCACGAGCTTCTTGCAGGCCGCGTAGTGTGGGGCCCGGAGATCGCGGACGACGACCTGTTTGGATTTCACGGCCACGTCGAATGCCGTCCACTTGATGGTGCTCTGGTCGACGCAGTCCTCGATCGCCTGGCAGATGGACGCGTCCGCCGATCCGCCATACCAGGCCTTCACCTTGTATCCGTTGAACTCCGGGGGGTTGTGGCTGGCGGTGATCATCACGCCACCCGCCGCCTTCAACGACTTCACCGCGAAGGACACGGCCGGAGTCGGCACAGGGGAATCTCCGAGGATCACCTCGAAGCCGTTGCCGGCGAGGACCTCGGCGGTCCGGCGCGCGAACCGATCGGACAGGAACCGCCGGTCGTAGCCCACCACAATCCGCTTCTGGGTGCCTGCCGGCGGGTGGGACTTCCAGTGGTCGGCTGTCGCCTGGGCGACCCGGGAGACATTTTCGAACGTGAAATCCTCGGCGATGACGGCACGCCAGCCATCGGTTCCAAATTTGATCTTCGCAGCCATAAACGGGGCAGAGAGCAAATCATGGACCGTGTTGGAGTGGAACTGGAGAAAGCGGGAGATCGAGCCCGCACACGGGGGAAGAGGGACTCACACGGAGACGCGGGGACGCGGAGGAAAGCACAGGAGCGATCAGGAAAATGGGTCGAAGGGCCTGGGCTCCTGGGATTCCTTGGAGACCCCGTTTCGATGAGCGGTTCGGGAGGAAGCCAAGCCGGATCACGTGCACGCTCCGACTTCACCTTCTCTCTCCCCTCTCGCCTCTCCACGACTCCGCGGCGCTGCTTGAGGCTCAATGGCCTGACTTTCGGGCCTTGCCCACGAATCGCTCGACGTACTTGCCCAGAAGGTCGGCTTCCAGGTTCACCCGATCTCCGACCTTCCGCTCCTGCAACGCTGTGACCTCCCAGGTGTGCGGGATGATCCAGATCCGGAATCCACCCCGGGTGACACCCGCCACGGTCAGGCTGATTCCATCGATCGCGATCGACCCCTTGAACACCACATAGCGGCGAATATCGGCCGGCGCGGCGATTTCCAGGACATGGTCCCGCCCTTGCCGCTGCCATCGGGTGATGGTGCCGGTTCCATCGACATGACCTGTCACGAAATGCCCACCCAGACGATCCCCCACGGCCAGGGACCGTTCGAGATTGACCAGGGAACCCGGGGTCACTGCCGACAGATTGGTCCGGTCCCAGGTCTCACGCAGCAGATCGAAGGCGAGGCGTGCGGTCCGTCCACGTCGGATCGCGGTGACGGTCAGGCAACACCCGTTGACCGCAATGCTGTCCCCAAGGCGGACCGATCGGGCTGCGACTCCCGCCGCAACCTCCAGGCGTATGGACCGGGGCGATGGCTCGATCGCCAACACCTTCCCGGTCTCCTCGACGATTCCAGTGAACATGGAATCCGATGTCTAACCGCGATCTGCGGGACTGCAACCCACACCCTCTGCTGGTCCCAGGGCCGGGCCCCATCGTGGGATGAACGGAGTCACCGGGTGCCATTCATGAGCCACATGGTGGTCCCGATGATCGCGGCGGCAATGATGCCCACGATGATGGCCGCCACCAGCTGCTGCTGACGCTTGCGCCGGTTGCTCTTCCCCTGTCCGGGCAGGAGGTAGTACCGGTGTTCCTCGGGATTGCGTTTCTTGCCGAACCACATGGGGTGAATCGTGAGACGCCGATCCTATGCCCATCCCCCGGAGCGGAGGCAACCCGGGACCTACCGGGAATTGACTCCTCGCGCGAGCGGAGGTCGATCTCGGTGGGTCGGACCCCGGTAGCCTCAGCCCGCGAGGAGTCGGCGGTAGAAGCCCAGGGCCACTTCGGCCGTCTTGTCCCAGGTGAACCGGCGCTGGACATGGTCCCTCGCCTGGCGGCCCAGGCTGCGGCTCAGGTCGGGATCCCCCACCAGCAACGCCATCCTTGCGCCCAGGGCCCCGAGATCCCGAGGCGGCACGATGAATCCGGTCTCACCGTCGACCACCAGCTCGGGAAGACTCGTCGTCCGGGTCACGATCACCGGCTTCCCACCCGCCATCCCCTCCAGCGGGACGAGGCCCAGGAGCTCGGACTTGTCCGGTCCTCCATCCGTGCTCGGCAGCGACACCTGGAGCACCACGTTCGCCCCGGCATACTGACGGGCCAGCTCGGCGTCGTCGGCATCCGTGATGAAGCGCACCTGCTTCCCCTGGGCCGCGGACTTCAGCTCCTCGAAATAGGCCGGATCGTAGGGACGACCCACGACATGGAACGGCGTGGATGCCGGAACCGCTCGGATCGCCTCAAGCACCCCCTTGTGGCGCAGCAGACGTCCCACATAGAGCGCATACCCCGCGGGATCGCCGGCCTGATTGCCCAGGAGACTCGGATTGACCCCGCCGAACAACGTCACAGCGGGATGGGTCCAGTCGGAGAAGAAGCGTCCGGCGTAGTCGGACAGATGGGCCAGTCCATGGGCCATCCGATGGAGGTTCAGCCGCGGATGCAGGCGGTTGAACTTGCCCCCGAGCGTCACGGCCCCGCCGCCGACATCCGTCAGGACAACCTTCTGCCGGCCCCCGCAGCAACGGCGCAGGACATTGCGCAGGACGATCGCCTCCGACAGCGGGGTCGGGAAGCACAGCACATGGATGATGTCGTATCCGGAGATCTCCTGCCAGGTGTCGCCCGTCGCCGGGAACAGGAAGCGGGAGGAGTCCGTGTGGTGCACCCCGAAGGTCCGGAGGGTCAGGCTCCCGTCCCGGTCCTCGCCCGGGGTCGTGTCGAACAGGCCGTGGGTGGTCGGCGTGCGGACCGACAACGCCCGGGCCAGTTCCATTGCGTAGCGTTCGCCGCCGCCAATGGTCCGCTTCCGCGCCATCTCCGACGCGGGAACCACCAACACCCTGGGTTCAGAACTGCTCACGGAATCAAGGTTCGTGAAAGGAAAGCATCGCGAAGGACCACCGGACGATCAAAAACTCGGGACCGCTCACGGCTTCCGGGTCTCGGCGATGCAATACAGGGCCGATTGGGTCCTCAGGAACACCTCGCCCCCGGACAGCGCCAGGGTGGAGTTGGAGACCTCGCCGATGGGATTGGTCGAGACCCGCTCGTACTTCGGCGAGGCCTTCAGGACCAGGGTGTCGCCCGACTGGTTCACGACATACAGCAGGTCCCCCGAACGGACCATCGACGACCACGTCTGGCCGCTGGCACCGGTCGACGGCAACCGCTCCTCCCACACCAGCTTCCCGGTCGCCAGCTCGAAGCACTGGCCAAAGCCATCGGTCGAGCTCTGGTAGATGTAGCCGTCCTTCACGATCGGCGAGCCAATCGTGTGCTTCTTGAGACGGCGTTCGTAGAAGAGGCGTTCTGCGGTCCGATCCCCGGCACCGCCCGGGCGGATGAACATCCCGCTGCCGAAGAACCCACCGAACACGACGAGAGTCCCCTGCCCGAGGGTCGGAGAACTGTAGACGAGGGGATTGATGCCGTCGGCAAACCAGAGGACCGACCCCGTCTTGGGATCGAACGCCCTGAGCTGGTTCACCACCGGCAGGACGATCTCATCGCGCCCTCCGGTCCGCACAACGAGGGGAGTGCTGAAGGTGCCGATCATCCCGTCGTTCTTCCCGGCGAATCCATCCCAGCGTTCCGGCGGGTGCTGTTCCTTCAGCGGGACCTGCCAGCGGACGGCGCCGGTCCGCTTGTCGAGCGCCACCAGCGACGAGAACTCGCCCGGTCCGTGGTAGACGATCACCTGATCTCCGTGCAGAGCGGGTGAGGATCCCTGGCCCCAGCCATGCACCTGCTTCCCGAGGTCGGCCTTCCAGAGCTCCTTGCCCGCGAAGTCATAGGCGACGACTCCGGCGGAGGCGAAGCTGGCCACGACACACTCCCCATCCGTGACCGGTGAGGCGGCGCAGTGGGGATTGGTCTGGTGCCTCGGATCCTTGGCATCGTAGCGGACCCCGCGCTGCCACAGGAGCTTCCCGGTCCTGCGGTCGAACGCCATGACCGTGCGTTCCTTCCCGTCCTCGAGCGCCTGCGTGATGAACACGGTACCGTTCCACACGATCGGCGAGGAGTTGCCAGGCTCAGGCAGCTCGGTACGCCAGCGGAGGTTTGTGGACTTGTCCCACTTCACGGGGAACCCGGTGTCAGGCGTGGTGCCGTCCTGGTGGGGACCGCGCCACGAGGGCCACTGGGCACCCTGGAGCGTCCCGGCGAGGACGCAGAGCGCGAGAACAATTCGGGCGGGGAACATCATGTCCCCAGCAGACCTCAGACCCGTCCCGGCGTCGAGACCTGGAACCACCCGGATCACCCCAGCATCACCGCCGGCCAGCCTCCTCCGACCGACAATGTGACGCACCGTCATCACGCGGTAACACGCTCCCACCAGGGTGATGCCGTGCGCGGGGCCCATGGTCCCTGAGGCACCAGCAACCCAGAACGAACCACACGACATGAATGCCAAGAAGATCCGCAGTTTCCTCCTCCCCGCCCTGCTCACCACCAAGGTGGCCCTCGCCGTCGACCGCCCCACGGAATCTGGCCGCATCGCGCCCACCCGCGAGGTCGCCCGGATCGTCGGCGGTTCCACCGCACCCGTCGGCGCCTACCCCTGGATGACGGCCCTCGTCGCTCGAGGCTACACCGCGGTGAACGGACAGTTCTGCGGCGGTGCCCTGGTTCATCCTCAATGGGTTCTCACCGCGGCCCACTGCGTCGAAGGCACCACCGCCTCCTCCATGGATGTGGTCGTGGGCGCCCACGACCTCCGGAACACTTCCCAAGGGGTCCGGATCGGTGTCACCCAGATCATCCGTCATCCCCAGTACGGGACGGTGAACGGGGAGCTCGCCAACGACTTCGCCCTGCTGAAGCTCGCCCAACCCGCGACCGGCGTGCCCCCTCTCGGACTCGTCGACCAGGCCAGCCAGGTGGCTGCCGGCACCGCGGTCCGTGCCATCGGCTGGGGAACGACCTCGGAGAACGGGAGTTCATCGCCGGTCCTCCTCCAGGTCGACATGGGCCTCATCAGCCTGGACCAGGCCCGGTTGTTCTATCCCGGACTGTCCTCCGTCCATCTGGCTGCGGGAGTCGCCGGGGGCGGAAAGGACACCTGTCAGGGCGACAGCGGTGGACCGCTGCTCGTGTCCGATGGCAAGGGCGGCTGGCTCCACGCCGGAGCCGTCAGCTATGGCGAAGGCTGCGCCCGGCCGGAGATCCCCGGCATCTACGCCAACACCCTCACGTTCCGCTCGTGGATCCTCCAGCAGATCGGGGTCACGGCCGGGGATGACCACAGCAACACGCCAAATGGTTCTACCACGCTGGTGCTCGACACACCGATGCCCGGGAGACTCGAGACCTCGGGGGACATCGACGTGTTCCAGCTGATACTGACCCAGGGAGGCACCGTCGTCCTCACCAGCAGCGGCACCACCGACGTCGCGGGATCGCTCTCCAACACCGCCGGGACCGTCCTGGCGCAGGATGACAATGGATCCGGAGCTCCGAACTTCCGGATCTCTTCGGTGGTGCCGGCCGGCATCTATTATGTCGCCGTCCGGGGCAACGGGGCCGTCACCGGGGCCTACACGGTCTTGGCGAAGTTCACGCCGACGCCGACCGCGACCGGCCAGCCCGAGATCACACTGCTCGGCGCGGACAAGACCGAGATCGCGGACGGGCTGACCAGCCCGACCGTGGCCAAGGGGACCGATTTCGGATCCCTCGACATCGCCTCGGGCAGCAAGACATCGGTGTTCACGGTGAAGAACACCGGCAAGGCCGCCCTGAGTGTCGGACCCGTCCGCCTCGAGGGGCCCCATGCCGCCCAGTTCCGGATCGCCACACAACCCGCCACCTCCATCGCGGCCGGACGCTCGGCCACCTTCTCGGTGGTCTATGACCCAAATGCGGCAGGAACCCACACCGCGGAGTTGGTCGTGCCCAACAACGACGCGGACGAGAACCCCTACAACGTGAAGCTCACGGGCACCGGCACCAGCACCAGCGCCGGCGACGACCACGGCAACAGCACTCTGACGGCAACCCGGGTCGCCATCCCGTCATCGACGGTCGGCATCCTTGGGGGCAACGACGACCGGGATGTCTTCCAGTTCACCCTAACCCAAGCCGCGACCGTCACGATCCGGACCACCGGTCCGGTCGACACCTACGGCACCCTCGTCAACGCGACCGGTCGGGTGTTGGCCGAGCAGGACGACTACGGAACAACCCTGAACTTCCGGATCCGTCGCTCGTTGTCGGCCGGCACCTACTTCATCGCGGTCGAGGGGTATGAAGGCACGGAACAGGGCACCTACAAACTCGAGATCAGCCGATAAGCACGCCGGTCGGGGAGCCTCCACATCGGGGCTCCCCGTCTCCTCCACGGATCCATCTCTTCAAGCCCGCCTCCCATGCCTCGACACCATCTCCTCGCAGCAACCCTCGGCCTCGGCCTGTTCACCGGATTCCTGTACCTCCGGAACGCTTCCGAAGGGGACGCTGGGAACACTTCAGGAACCTCAACGGCCATCCTGCCTCTCGCCGAACCGTCCGCATCGACGGGATCCGAGACCTCAGCGGGTGTGTCGCGCGGGAGGACCGGGATATCGATCGTCGTGGATGCGTCGGATCACACCGCCCCCGAGGCTTACCCCCCTGCGGATCCGGAGATGAGCCTCGCCACCATGGCGGAGGCCCTGCGCTCCGCTCCGGACGCCGTGCAGAAGGGTGAGTGGGCCGACCGGATCGCCGCCGTGGGGGGACGGGAAGCGGTGGAGCAGTTGGTGACCCTGGCGACCGGAGAGCAGGACGAGGAGTCGATCCAGACCATCCTGGAGGCCTTCAAGGGACTGTCGGATCCACAGGACATCCTGCTGCTGGCCTCCGCGTCGACGGCGACATCGGACTTCCGGATTCTCGAGGCCGCGACCGAGATGATCAGTCGCTCGGCGACACCCCAGGTCGTGGAGTATCTGGCCGAGATCAGTCGTCAGCCCCCACTCCAACCGACCCAGCGCTTCGCCGCGCTCTGGGCGATCGAGCGGATCCAGAATCCGGAGGCCCTCCGGGGTCTTGCCAAGCTGGTGCACCACGCACCCGAACCCGATCTCGCCCGGGCCGCTGCGGTGGCGCTTGCCCGAATCGGAGGACCGCTTGGGGCGACCATCCTGACCGAATCCGCAGTGGATCGACACCCGGACAGCCCGGACTTCCAGCAACTCGTCCGGGACGTCGCAGCGAATCGGCACAGCAGCACCGATCCGGCAGGGATCGTGGTGTCCTGGGCCTGGAACCCGGAAGGGACCCATCCCTGATCCTCCCCCTCCCTTCGGAGCCACATCTCCCGGGCGTCGGCCAGGTCTATGGGGTGGCCGGCTTCTGCGGCAGGAAGTCCACCTTCGCGCTGAGCTCGGGGGTCAGGTATTTGTCGGGCCGGAGAATCTGGACCTTGAGCTGCAGGGTCCCCTTCTGACGGCTGGCCTCCGGGGCGATCTCGGCGACCACACCGTCGTAGAACCGGTCCGGGTAGGCCTCCGGACTCACCCGGCATTTCTGCCCCAAGGCAATCCGTGCAAGCTCCTGCTCGTTCACGTCAATTTCGACCTGGAGATCCTCCAGATCTGCAACGGCGAGCAGAGAGGTGCTGGGGCCCCGGGACCCTCCGAAGTTCTGGGGCGTCACCAGCTCATTGGCTTCGGCGAGCTTCTCGAGGACCACCCCGTTGACCGGCGACCGGATCACACACCATTCGAGATAGGTCAGGATGACCCTTCGGGATCCTTCGAGCTGGCGGATCTGGGCCCGGGCGGACTCGAGCGCCAAGCGCGCGTTGTCGAGCATCTGCTGGGACTCGACCTTCTCATCGAACAGCTCACGCGTGCGGTCGAGGTCGATCCGGGCTCGTTCCTCGGCGACGCGCGCGACGGACAACTGGCCCTCCACCTCGGCGAGACGCGCCCGGTATTCCGAGTCGTCCAAACGGACCACGACCTGGCCATTGGTCACGCTGTCGCCCTTCCTGATCCCGATCCAGGTGACCAGTCCCATGAAGCGGGGACTGACCTCGATCCGCTCCCGGGCCACGATATAGCCGGAGGTCCTCAACACATAGGTCTCGCCATCGCCCTTTGCCGTGGCCTCCACGACACGATTGGTGCCCGTTGAACCTGAGGAACCCGCGGCATTGGGTGTGTTGGCGGGCACGCCCTTCGGTGTGGCCTCCTGGATTCCCGACGGACCACCGCCTGATTTCATGCCCTTCCGGATCGAGTCGGAGGCCCGAGGAACGGCGAAGTAGCCAATGACCACGAGAACAAGGGCGATCGATCCGAGGATCAGCCAGATCGGCCCACGTGGACGCCGTTTCTGTTCCGACGCGATGCGCAGTTTCTCGAGGTTGTCCGGACTCATAGGGATTTCAGGGCGACGATCACGGGAAGTCGGGCGGCCCGAATGGCGGGAAACAGGGAGCCGGCCAAACCGATCACGACCGAGAATCCGAGGCCCATCAGCATCAGATCGGGAGTGACCCGGAACTGGAAGACGGTCTCGGCGAACGATTGGAAGTCGAGGGTGCCGAAGGAGACGTTGAAGGCGGCGAGGCCGACCTGGAGTCCCCAGGCAACGGCACAGCCCAGGACTCCCCCCAGGAAGGCGAGCAGGGCTCCCTCGATCAGGAAGCACAGCACGATCGAGCGTCGGGAATAGCCAAGCACCCGGAGGGTGCCAATCTCCCGGGTCCGGGCGCCAACGCTGGCGTACATCGTGTTCATGGCAGCGAACACCGCCCCCACCGACATCGCCGTGCCGAGGATGCCGGCCAGGTAGTTGATCGGCTTCGCCGTCATGGTCTGCTTCGAGTAGTAGTCCACCTCCCGCTCGGCACGCAGCGCGAGGCGCTTGTCCTGGTCGATGCGCTGGATCAACCCCTCGGCCAGGGAGTCATCCGCCGGACGGAGCAGGACGCTGGAGTACTGTTCCCGGTCAAAGAGGGCCCTCGACTCATCGGCATCCATCCAGGCCTCCGAGTCGAACGCGCTGCCCTGACCATCGAAGTGTCCCACCACCGTCAGCCGGTCGGGTCCGGCCTTGAGGGTCCCGCCGACCTCGAATCCGGCGAACCGACGCGCGAGGCGGCTCGAGACCACCACCTCGCGTTGGCCCGCGCGGAACCAGCGACCCTCGACGAGGGCGACCTGCGACCGCAGCTCCATGCCGCGGGGGGTCACTCCCCGGAGGAGGGTGTTGGCCTCGCCGACCCCGTCCCGTCTCGGGGCACTCACGATCATCACCAGCTCGGCCGAGACAATGGGTTCCCCCGCCGCATTGCGAGCGATGCCAGGCAGGTCCCGCAGGGTCCGGAACTGGTCCCGCGACACCAGGGACCCCGACTCGGCCTGGGAGCCCTTGCGGACCACGAGCAGATTCCGCGGATCCCCCGTGTTGGCATTCGTCGCCTCGATGCCCCGTCCCAAGGCCCGGAGGCCCAGGAAGACCAGCACGACGGCTCCGATGCCCAGCACGGTGAAGAGCGTCGTGCGCCAGCGCACCAGGACATTCCGGATGTTGTACTTGAGGGGGAGTGCCATGGGGGATTAGGTCCGGTCAATCGAGGGTCTTGAGCCCCTCGGTCACGCTCATCCGCGCGGTCTGCCAGGCGGGCGGCAACGCGGCAACCACCCCCATGAGGGCGGCCACGGCGGCACCCCAGGCCATGATGCGCGGGGTCACCTCGAAGTAGATCAGGAACCCGCTGGTGAGTTTCTGTAGGTCGAGATGGGTCCACAGTCCCCAGGCCCCTCCGACCCCGAGGAGGGCCCCGAGCGCGGCGAGGCCGAAGCTCTCGGCAAGGATGAACGCGAACAGCTCGCGACGCTGGAACCCGAGTGCCTTCAGCACTGCCAGCTCACGGAACCGCTCGCGGATCGCCATGCTCATGGTGCTGATGGTCACGAGCGACAGGGTGAACACCACCGCCCCGGAGATGAGGAGCACCAGCATCTTCACGTTCCCCAGCATGCTCACGAACCCGAGCTGGAAGGCCCGCTCGGTCTCCGCCCGCACCTCGGCCGCGGTGTTCTCGAAAGCGGCATTCACCCGGGCGATCACATCGTTTGCCACCTCGGGCGATGCCGCCCGGATGTACCACGTGCCGACGGTTCCCGGATCCCCCGACAGCTCGTCCAGGAGCTTGTGATGGAAGAAGAGCTCCCGGTCGTCGACCGTGCCGTTGAACACCGCGGCAATCTTCAGGTCGAGATCCACCGGATAGAATGTGCCGGTGAACTTCATCCGATCCCCGATCCTCAGGCCGTACCGCTTGAACGTGTCGGCCCCGACCATGCAGGCGAGGCGGTCCTTGGCGAAGTCCTCGTAGCTGCCTTCCATGATCCGGGCCTCCACCAGGAGACCCTGGAAACGCCTCGGATCCACCGCGAACTGCGCGAAGCTCGTGACGGTCTCGTCCCGGAAGTTGCCTCCGAAGAACGTGAACGGCGAGACGGCGACGATGCCCGGGATGCGCTCGATCACCGCCAGCTGCTTCGCCGGGAGTGGCTGGGCAAGGGAGACCTTGTTCCGGGCGATGATCCGCAACGAGGCGCCCGCCGATTCGGGCGGAATCGTCAGCTCACGCTGGAGCGTCAGCAGCGTGACGAGCAGCGCGCAGCTGATGCCCACACTGAGCACCGTCAACAACGCCCGCCTCCGGTTCCGCAACGCGTTCTTCAGGATGAAGGTCGGCAGGGTCATGCGACGATCTCCCCCTTCTCAAGATGCAGGCTCCGGGTCCCGTAGCCGGCCGCCTTCGGATCATGGGTCACCATGATGACGGTCTTGTGCGAGTCACGGCTCAAGGCCTGAAGTATTGACAGCACATCGGTGGCGCTCTTGGCGTCGAGGTTGCCGGTCGGCTCGTCCGCGACGATGAGCGTCGGGTCTGTGACCAGCGCCCGGGCGATGGCCACAC
>SYEM01000194.1 GCA_005801385.1 Verrucomicrobiales bacterium
CCCATCCAGCTCCTCAACTCCTCCACATCCCTCTCGGAGAGCCTTCGCCCTTGAATCACTTCCGTTGCGTCCATCCCCCTTTCTCCCAACCTCCACCCTGGTAGTCCAGCTCATTCACCAACAACTTCGGGATGCACCGAATCAGGACGGTCTGGACGGAGAATCCCGCTGGCCGTTGCGACTCGGGGAGCAGGTCCGCCACGAAGGCGCGGAAAGGTTCCATCGTGATGTTGATGGACGCATCGAGGATCCAGAGCAGTCCGACCGCCATCCAGAGCGCCGAGGCGTTGGGCATGGCGATCAGAGCCAGTGCCGACAGCAGGGCGCCGACGAGAAAATAGGGTTTCCGACGTCCAAGGGCGTTCCAGGTCCGGTCGCTGAAGTGTCCCACGATCGGCTGGACGAGCAGTCCCGTCAGCGGGGCGGCAATCCACAGCAGGGAGAGCTTGCTCTCCTTGGCCCCAAGCATCTCGTAGATGGGGCTCATGTTGGCCATCTGGAGGCCCCAACCGAACTGGATGCCGAGGAATCCGAAGCTGAGCTCCCAGAGACGCACAGGGGAGAGGGTGGGTTTGGACATGGGACGGCCGGGTGGGATGGAGGGGACAGCGTCAGGGTGCCCTTCCCGTCCGGGCCCGCAAGCCCACGGCGGGGTGGCCGTCCGCCGGCTTGCCGGAGTGCTCCGGGCCCGCCTAGGTTTGCCGCGTGGTTCGCGCCCGTAGCTCAGTTGGATAGAGCATCCGCCTTCTAAGCGGAGGGTCCCGCGTTCGAATCGCGGCGGGCGCACCACCTCGACGGCCCACCCATCTCCACGCCATTCCATGAGCACCCCAGTCCCCACCCAAAGGCCGCAGTGACACCGAGGCCACGTCGGCTTCCATCCCCGGACACTCAACAGGTCGGTTCGACCGGTGATCGCTCCTCCGCGGCGGCCTGTCCCTCGGGATGCTGTCGGGACTCTCGGGATGTGTGACGGCCACCAGCCACACCCCGGGGCTGACGACCGCTTCATCATCGGGTACCAAGCCCATGTTCCCCACCGAGGCCGACATCCGCGCGCTCGCCGGCAAGCCGGTCGGGACGGTGCTCCGCAGGGACCGGATCCCAACCTCGCTCAAGAACGCGACCGCCTGGCGGATCGAATACGTCTCCAAGGACTCGCACGGAAAACCCCAACGGGTCAGCGGTCTCGTGGTGGCTCCGAATTCCAGCAAGGCCAACCGCCCGGTCCTGACCTGGTGTCACGGAACCACCGGCATCGGCGACGCCGGGTGTCCCTCGGCCCTCCCGGATCCCGCGCGCGAACTCAGCACCTACTTCGAGGCGGATTCGACCGCCCAAATCGACTACGGCGTCCCCGGGTCCCAGCGGTTCCTCGATGCGGGCTGGATCGTCTGCGCCACCGACTACCAGGGCCTCGGTTCCCCCGGGATGCACCAGTACACGGTCAACCGGAGCAACGCCCTCGATGGACTCACCCTCGTCCATGCCGTCCGTAACATGAACCTTGGCGCAGGGACCCAGGTGGGCTGCATGGGCTGGTCCCAAGGCGGGGGCGCCGCGGTCACCATGGCCGAGCTCGAGGCCGAGGACTTTGGCGACCTGAAACTGATCGGCGTCGTCGGAATGTCACCGGCCGTGGCGAAGTTCGGACTGATGGACCCCACCGGGGTCGGGACGGCCCTCAAGGACCCCACCGTTCCTCCGGACTCCCATCTTGTCATGCTGCTCTGCGGCCATGCCGCCGCGAATCCCGATCTCAAGCTCTCGGATGTCTTCACCCCACTCGGGGAGGAGATCGTCCTCAAGGCCTGGAACCACCAGCCGGTCCACCACATCAACGACACCATCGGCCGTCTGTTCCGTCTGCACGGACCGATCCTGAAGTCGAAGATGGAGAACTTCGCCCGATGGGAGGCGGCCATCATGGCCGGCTCCGGCGGACAGAAGCGTCCGATCGCCCCGGTCCTGGTGTGCGTCGACGGCTTCATGGGAGGAACCGCCGTTCCGGTGCCCTGGCAGCGGGCCTACATCGCAGCGGCCGAGAAGATGGGCGGCTCCATCACGACGCGGGAATACCCGAAGGACGACCATTTCAGCCTCCCCGGAAGCTGCATCGGCGAGTGCTTCGCATGGCTGAACGCCCGGCTCTGAGGGAGCCCGCGAAGGAATCCGGATTCCCGCCCTCCCGGCCGAGGGCACCGCACCCAGCGTGGGGAACCCTCAGCCGCCGACCGGGGAGACGATGCGGATCCGGACATCGGCATGGCGTTGGATCGTGGGTGCCACGGGCCCTCGTCGGATGCCGACTTTTCGATCCAAACCATTCCCGTCCCCGTCCACGATATCCGGCCAGCCCCCCCAGAAACTGAGGACCCCACACATCACCAGGACGGCGATCGAGGGTAGGGCCTTGCGAATGGGATCGCCCACCCGGAGATGCATCAGCAGAGCCCCGAGCATCAGTACGCCCATGCCAATCGCGGCGGGTCGGGCGAGAGGATGGATCCAGATGGCCGCAACAAGGGACAACGCGAACCCGATCTTGAGAACGCCAACAACGCACATGAACCAGAAGGGCAATCCATAGAACGCGAACTCCTCGCGGAGAGTCCGTGAAGTTCCACCCCGATAGGGAGTCGCCTTGCCGCTACGCAGGAGCCAGACGTTCATGATGCCGAGAGCTACCACCAGCTGCAGGAGAATCAGGAAGGTTTGCATGAGATGGGGTGGATCAATCGGGAGGATTCAGTCGGGCCTGGGTCCCAGAATTCAATCTCGGCTGCCGACGCCGGGAACGCCTCCGCTCAAATGGACCTCCAGATCTACCTAAAGAAGTGCATCGGAAACGTGCCCAGGTAGCAAGCGGGCTTGTCCCCTTTGTCACGCGACGGGACACGGCACAGCGTGGCCGTGCTCCTAGATTGAATCCGAGGCGGGCGGAGCAACCCCGGGTGACCTCGGCCAACTTCGATAGCCTGTATCGCTTCAGGGCCTTCTGGATCACCCGGGTCATATCACCGAGGTGTCGGGGAGCCGAGACCCGGACATGGAGCGATGTCGTCGCCGAATCCATATCCGGGATCTCCACAATCCCGGTTCCCAGGAAATGGCAGTGGATCTCCTCGCCGACGTTCTGCAGGTCATGGACCTGCCCGGAAATGCCCACGGCGGTGGGGACATGGATGCGGATCGTCTTCACAAGGGTCCATGCGGTTCGCCGACGGTGGTCCGCCATCGGGCGAGACAGCCGGTCAGCGCCAGGTGACTTCGCTCAGGTCCAGGTGCCAGTCGGTGCCGTCCGTCACCCGGAGCGCCCCGGCCTCCTGGCGGTAGACGACCTTGGCGAGATCCACCGACGGCGGGAGGATGTTGATCAGCACCTCACCACTGACCGCGGAGACGATGCGCGTTCGGACCTCGGGACGGCGTCGGAACTCGAAGGTCGAGGAATCGACGGCGAACACATGGCCCACGACACGCAGGAGTCCCTCGGAGTAGGCTTCAACCGTTCCGACGAAATGACGATGAGGTTCGAGCTCGAAATGCCGGCGCTGGATCAGGTGGACCTTTTCGCCAGGGGACACGATCGCGGGTTGCACGGACGGGACCGTACGAGAACGGCGGTTTCGACGGGAATCAGAATCCGAGCCGGTGGCCCCGAGGGCGGGCGCGGTACCCGATGCTTTCCCGGTCTGGTCAGCGGATCCAATGGGCTCCAGCAGGCCCAGACCTTTGCATGAACTGGATCCTGGGAATCTATGCCATGATGAGTGCGCTGACCCTCATCGCCTATAGGGCGGACAAGGCCCAGGCTCGCCGGCACCGGGGACGGATCCCTGAACTCACCCTCCACCTCCTCGCGTTGGCCGGGGGCTGGCCCGGGGCGTTGCTGGGACAGCGGCGGTTCCGTCACAAGACACGGAAATGGGGATTCCAGATCCTGACCTGGTCCATTGTCCTGGCCCATCTGGGGGTGTGGGCCGCCTGGAGGCTGTGACACGCCCCCGCCGCCCTCGGCGGTTTGGCCTTTCCCCACCGCCTGCCGCTGCAGTCCACTCAGGGATCCCCAATCTCAACCACCCCTCGCCGTGGCCACCCCGAATCCCGCCCCCCGTCCGTCCCCCATCGAAGCCACCCACACCGAGTCGAGCCTTCCGGACCTGACCCGGGTCGCTCCGGAGGAACGGGAC
>SYEM01000021.1 GCA_005801385.1 Verrucomicrobiales bacterium
GGTGGATCGGTCTTCAAGTTCTATGTCTATCCTGGGCGGGAGGAGTGGCTCCAATCTTCCAGGGCGATATCGAGCAACAAATGGACCTTGCTGACGGTGACCCTGTCCGGATCGGGGCAGAAGCTGTACGTCGATGGGGAGTTGGCGGGCCACGATCCCTCGGTCACCTCAGCCGAAGTCTTCAATGGCTACTGGCACTTTGGTTATTTCCCGAAGTCGGGTGTGATGGATGATCTACGCATCTACAACCGGGCCTTGTCGGATCAGGAGGTGAAGGAGCTCTACCAGTATGAAATCCGCAACTCGCCGATCGAGCCGGGCATAGTGGCGCTAAAGCCGATGGCTAAGGATGGGCCGCTGTCATTGGATATCGAGGCCGGCCTTGGTGTGGCGATCATGCTTGAAACGGCGGCCGATCTTTCGAATTGGTCCGAAGTGCAGCGTCTAACGGGTCAGGGTGCTGGTAGGCCGGTGCGTGTGATAGTGGTTCCCGATCCAAACGCTGGAGTGCGATTCTGGAGGGTGCGGGTGCTGTAAATGGAGACGATTCAGGGATAGAGTTTCTTGGATTGCCCGGCTGGGAATTTGTAATGTCCAGTCTGATACATCTCTGTCCTTAAATCGACCCAGTTGGACGGCAATTCCAGCCCGTCAAAAAATTCATCATCCGTGACGGGACTATTGCGATTGGAGATGCCGCTGGCCTGCGAAGTCTCTATTTCCTATTGGTCGCGGCTCAGAACCTGTTCTGGGCTTTGGACAAGGCAGTTCTTGGCCTCCTGGTGCTGGTCGCCGGAAAGCTCATTGGGAGCGCGTTCCACCTCCATGTTCCCAACCTTGTGAGCCTCGCCATCGTGGTGCTGGTACTTGGATCCGGCGTTGTTTGGTCGCTTGCGGTCAAGAATCCCGAGGAACAGGAGGCCACCTGAGGGGCGTTGGACCCACGCGGTAACCTGAGGAAACTCACGCGGAGGCCTCCATCGGTGGGTGATGCAGTGCCCTGCATCACTGGGCACATGGCGCCCACCGGTGCGGTTCGCAGGGAGCCACCTTCACCGAGGGAGCCTCGTGCCCGAGGTGGGTCGTGGATTCGACCGGTTTTGGACCGGCTTTGATGTTGGGGGCCCGCGCGGTTCCTATTTAGGGTGGGTCCCATGATTCGACGTCTTCTCGGGAGTCTGTTCCCCAGCGTGATGGCTTTGGGGTGGTGCGTTTCCGCGGTCGCCCAGGTTCCAATCCCGCCTCCGGCCAATCCGTGGGCCGCAGCCCAGTTGAACGTCCTCGACAAGGACACCAACGGATTTTTCGTGAACGCCAATCCGGTCTATGTCCGTTCCCTGCAGACCGCGTTTCCGGAGATCCGCGCGGCCGCGGATCTTGTGGGGAGGAACGACTTTGATTTCTATCCGAAGGAGTTGGCGATGCAGTTCCGGGCGGATGATGCCCACGTGATCGCTGGCGGGGTGCCCCTCGAACAGGTTGAGGACAACCAGCCGATCGGTGGCGTCCGAACCCGGGTCCATGTGACCAAGATTCCCCTCCGAAACGATGAGGGTCGGACCATGGGGTTGAGGGCGATCTGGTACACGCAGCCGATCCTTTCGGCCCACATTGATTCCGAGGGCCTCGGGGTCTCGTTCCCTGCCGGCTTGGATCCGTTCCATCTCGAGACCGCCTCGGATCTGGGGAAGGGGCCTTGGGTCGAGGTGGCGGTGACGAACGCGCCGGAGGACGGTCGGGTGACGGCCCGGATACCTGTGTCGCAGCCCCGCCAGTTCTACCGCCTGGAGACGCGTCAGACCGTCACGATCGGGGCCCTGCTGTCGTTGACCGGTGAGTGGTCAACGTTGGGGCGGAACTGTCAGACGGTCATCGCGATGGCGTTGGAATCGGCGAACCTGGCCCAGCGCTCCAGTGGTTCTCCCCTGGTCTTCGAGGCGGATGTCCGTGACACCCGGCTGGTTCCCACCAATGCCCTCGAGGAGCTGAAGGATCTGGCAGCCCGGGGTGTGCGGATTGTGATCGGTCCCCAGTCGAGTTCCGAGGCGGCCGCGATCCGCGAGTTCGCCAATCAGAACGGCATCCTTCTGGTCAGTCTCAGCAGCACGGCCGGTTCCCTCGCGATCGCAGACGACACATTGTTCCGGTTCTGTCCGGACGACTCCCAGGAGATCGCGGCCATGGTCGCGCTGATGAAGGAAGACGGGGTTGGCGCGGTCGTGTCGGCATGGCGGGACGATGTGGGCAACCAGGGGCTCCACGACGCCATGGCCCGTCTGTTCGCGTCGGTGGTCCAGCCACCCGGGATCCGGTATGGCGCGGACACGAAGGACTTCACCGCGGTGGTGGCGGACCTCTCTGCCCAGGTGGCTGCTGCGAAGGCGGTCCATCCCAACGACACCGTGGTCTACCTCGCCGCCTTCGATGAGGCGGCGGACCTGTTCGGTGCCGCAGCTCAGGACCCGGTGCTTTCCTCGGTCCGTTGGTATGGCAGCGATGGGGTGGCCCTGAGCGAGGCCCTGCGGTCCAATTCCAGGGCCGTGGGCTTCGGCCAGGGGCGCGGTTTCCCATGTCCGATCTACGGCCTCGACGATCGATATCGATCCGTCTGGCAGCCGGTGGCCAACCGCCTGAAGTCGGTCTGGGGCACCGAGGCGGATGCCTTCACCTTGGCGTCCTACGACGCGGTTCAGATCGCGGTCGGGGCCTATCAGCGGGTGGGGGCACGTCCCGGCTTCACGGATCTCAAGACGGCATTCCTGACCGAGACCCGGAACTATGCGGGAGGCACGGGGCCGGTGGTCCTCAATGCAGCGGGGGATCGGGCGAGTGGGGCCTTCGATTTCTGGTCCCTGCGGCAGGTGGACGGGCAGGGTGTCTGGTGGCGGTCGGCGGCCTACCAGCCGGGAGAGGGTGGGGCCGGGACGATCGTGCGTTTCCCGTAGGAGCCTGGACCCAATGGCGGTGTGGACCCAAGGGCGGTGGGTGATGCAGTGCCCTGCATCACTGGGCGCAGAGCGCCCATGGGTGGCACAGGGTTGGGGATTCCTCGGGCATCGACGCCTCGTCTCCGGTCCGAGGGCTCCGTTCTTTACCGGGACGGTGTTTCCTTCCACGCTTCGCATATGCCCCGGTTGTCCCTGTCGCCCGCGTCGTCGCGGTCCCGCTCCGCGTTCACCCTGATCGAACTGCTCGTTGTGATCGCCATCATCGCGATCCTCGCCGGCATGCTCCTGCCCGGTCTTGCCCGGGCCAAGGCCAAGGCCAACCAGGTCA
>SYEM01000195.1 GCA_005801385.1 Verrucomicrobiales bacterium
CTCCTCGTCGAGTTCAGCGAGGAATGGGAAACCGGAAGAATCTACCTCAGCATGGACAGCCAAACCCAGCCCTCGGTTTAAGCGCCGCCAATTTTACAGAAAAGATTTTGCGCCGCCTCCTTCGCCATAGGCCAGGCATCCACCCACATCGCATCCCCAAACCCCGGAGTCTGGACGGGCGATGTAATGCTGGATTCACCGCGGAATGCGAACTGTGTCGGCAACCCATCCGCTCCGCTGTAGAGCCATCCATTGAACGAATAGCTGCCTTGGTATCCGTTGTTCGAGGACGCCGGGTTCGTCCTCCAGATCCAGGTCTCGTCCGAGGTCCCATAGTCGGGGTTGGCCGAGTTCCGGACGATTCGCTTTCGAGGCTCCGGTGCCGAGGGGCAGTATCGGATCTTGTGCACCCGGGCCTGGTTCTCCATCAGCAGCGACATCCAGAGGTGGGGGTCTCCCGGACGGGAATAGGGCAGCATTTTCCCCGTGTCGTTCACATAGTTAAACAGGGCGAGCCCCATCTGACGCAGATTACCGGTGCACTGCACCTGCTGGGCCTTGGTCTTGGCCCGTGCGAGGGCCGGAAGGAGCATCCCGGCCAGGATCGCGATGATGGCGATCACGACCAGCAGCTCGATCAGGGTGAAGGCTCGGAACCGGTGGCGGGAATTCATGTGGCTGTCACAAAGCTCGGGCAGCCGACCCATCACCGGGCCGTTGTGCCATTCACAACAAAATCAAAGAGGTCGAAGTTCCGGACATCCGCCCGGGCTCGGGCCTCGTAGGCGGGCTTGAGCGGCTCGCTGAGGAAGAGGGGCACCATCTCCTCATAGCGGCCTCCATGGGACCGCAGTCCTCCTTCGATCGCTTTCAGGTCATGGTATTCGGGTGTCCGCCCGAGAACGGCATCCCGTCCCGAACACACCACCAGATCCCCCATCCGATCTGCAGGCAGCTCCATCCGCGCGGACGCGATCGGACGCTCGAGAACCTCGGTCACCCCAGAAAGCCCGGAAAGAAATGCGACGACCTCCGCAACGAACCCGGCATCGGTGCGCGGCAGATGCACCTGGGCGAAGGATCCGAGGGCACCATGGTGGACAACATAGGGATCGGTGATCGGGAGGATGACCCGGAACCCCGCCCCGAATCGACCCACGAGTTCGCTCTCGAGATAGACCACGTTGGGGGATCCATCCGACCGCTGCTTGGCATTCATGCCATGATCCGCGGTGATTCCCACGACCGCACCCAACTCGAGGAGACGACCCAGGTATCCGTCGATGCCCGCGTAGAAGTCGAGAGCCTCGGGCGCCACGGGCGCGAACTTGTGCTGCATGAAATCCGTGGTGCTCAGGTAGAGGAAATCTGCACGCCCCGACTCCAGAAGCCGGACACCCGCCCGGAGCACGTAGAGCGAGGCCTCCCCCGAATAGATCGGCGGCGTGGGACCCACGAGGGCTTCAACATCCCCGATGCCATGGGACTCTACGCGCGCCTGGGAGGCCTTCTCGGACGAGAAGGCGATGCCAGGCATGCCGGGACTGACGAGCCCATTGGCGAAGATGTCCCGCAGCTTCTCTTTGGCTGTGACCACCGCCACCTTCCGGCCTGCCTTCTGGGCGCCCGGGAAGAGGGTTTCCGCTCGGAGAAATCGGGAGGAGTTCATCATGACCTCCTGCCCCGAGGCGGTGTCGTAGAAGAAATTGCCTCCGATGCCATGAACCGATGGAGGAACCCCGGTGACGATGGAGGAGTTGTTGACGTTGGTGAAACTGGGCATCGCTCCCCGAGCCAGGCCGCGCCACCCCTGGAGGCTGATCCGCTGGAGATGGGGCATCCGGCTTCGAGCTAAGGCCGCATCAAAGTAGTCGTCCGCCGATCCATCGAGACAGATTCCCACCACCGGCCGAGCTGGAGGAGAGTACTGCCGACCATTCACCGAGAAGGTTGCCGCTGTCATATGCATCGGGAGAGATTCTGTCGTTTCAACTGTCGGACACCAATACCCAACTGATCTGCCGTCGCGGTCTGAGGCGCCTGACTCGAAAAGCTCCGAGGAAAGTTCCCCTTGCCGCACCCGATTGCGGGCACTGTCATCCATCCCCGTCATGAAACGTTTCCAGACCTGGTTTCCAACGCTTCTCTACACGGCCCGTCTGCGACAAACCGGTGGGACCGCTTTCAACCGTGGGCTCGTGACGGAATGCCATCAGCTCCGGGACTTCGATGAGGTCGGCCGCCGTTGGTCCCAAAAGAACTATCCCGGCGGCTACACGAGCTACGGCTCGCTCGACAAACTCCATCGCTTCTCCTCGACCTTTAGTGATCTGGAGCGCGATCTCGATCGCCACGTGCGCTCCTTCGGCCGATCCCTGGACTGGGACCTTGGCGGACGCCGGCTCGTGATGACCGACTGTTGGGTCAACATCATGCCGTTCCACACCGCGCATAGCCTCCATCTGCATCCGAACTCGGTGGTGAGCGGAACCTACTATGTGGCGACCCCGCGCGGGTGTGCAGGACTAAAGTTCGAGGATCCCCGGCTCAGTCGGCTCATGGCCGCGCCTCCCCGCCGAACAGGTGCACGACCCGCCAATCAACTCTATGTGACCTACCCCGCAAAGGCCGGTGATCTGATCCTGTTTGAGAGCTGGTTGCGCCACGAGGTTGTGGCGAATCCGGTCCGGAGTGAACGCATCAGCATCAGCTTCAACTACGACTGGGCTTGACCCGGGGGAACCCTTTGCGGGTTTCATAGGGAAACGTCTTGAACCCAGCTCAAATCGGCCTGCTGCATGCCACCAGCGAGCTCCATCCGTTCTCCAAGACGGGCGGACTTGGGGACATGGTCGGCGCCCTGACCCAGGCCCTCGCACGCGCAGGCCATCCGGTCCAAGTCGTCACCCCACTGTATCGCGGCATCCGTCAACGGTTTCCCGCGATCCGATCCACAGGATGGCGGTTCGAGGTCCGGATCGGACCGGAACTCGTCCCGGGACGGTTCCATCGGCTGGACCCCGAACCCAATCTCACTCTGTGGTTCGTCGACCAGCCCGGGTTCTTTGATCGCCCTGGGCTCTACAACGAGCGTCTGCACGATTACCCCGACAACGCCGCCCGCTTCTCGTTCTTCTCCCAAGCGGCTACGCTTCTGGACCGCCACCTACCGAACCCACCCGGTATCGTCCACGCCCATGACTGGCAGTCGGCCCTCGTGCCGATGCGAATCCAGTACGAGCGGGTTGCGACCGGTTGGACCTCGGCTCCCAAGACTCTCCTGACGGTCCACAACCTCGCGTACCAAGGGTCCTTCCCAATCTGCGACTGGGACTCCACAGGGTTGCCTGTTCAATGGCTTCATCTGGAGAGCGCCCTGCACCACGGCCAGGTGAATTTCCTCAAGGGTGGCATTGCATTGGCCGACGCCCTCTCAACGGTCAGTCCCACCTATGCCCGAGAAATCTGCACGCCAGAGTTTGGGTGCGGCCTGGATGGCCTGCTCCGACGACGAGAATACGAACTGACCGGCATTCTGAATGGTGTGGACTACGAGGAATGGAACACCGTCGGGAACCCAGCCCTCGTCGCCTCCTATGATGCAGACCATCTCGGAGGAAAGCGGGCCAACAAAGCGGCGCTGCAGGAGGAGCTCGGCCTGCCGGTCGATGGTTCGATTCCCCTTTTTGCGGATGTCACACGACTTGCAGATCAGAAGGGCGTCGACCTTCTCCATGACGCTGTCCTCGACCTGCTCGGCAGCGGTGAACGTTTCCAGCTGGCCCTCCTGGGCTCTGGAGATCCACGACTGGAGGCGGCAATCGATCGCTTGGCGCGAACCTTTCCAAACGCAGTGGCGGCGCGCATTGGATTTGACGCGGCACTCGCCCACCGGATCGAGGCCGGAGCCGACTTCTTCGTGATGCCCTCCCGATTCGAGCCCTGCGGCCTCAACCAGCTCTACTCGCTCCGGTATGGCACCATCCCCATCGTAAGAGCCACCGGAGGCCTTGCTGACTCGGTCATCGACCCACGTGAGAACCCCGATAGGCCCACCGGGATCAAGTTCCACGAGCCGACAGCCCCCGCACTGGTCAATGCCATGCGCAAGGGAATCGGCCTCTTCCAACACCCTGAGGTGCTGGACGCCTTCCGCAGGCGTGGAATGAGGACCGACGTCTCCTGGACCCGACAGGCGACGGAATACCTTGACCTTTATGACGAGGTCTACCACGGGGTCTAGCCTGGACCCGCAGGCACCCTGGGCATCGAGGTGGGGCCCGTATCAGGCCCCATGAGCCGTCCATCCCTGAGGTCTAAACGGCGGTTCGCCGCCGATGCGATGACGTCGTTGTGGGTGACCACCAACACCGTGAGTCCATCGGCGTTCAAACGGCGGAATAGTCCGAGGACGGTGAGGCCTGTTTGCATATCGAGGTTCCCGGTCGGCTCATCGGCAGGCCACAGGGGCGGACGGTTCACCAACGCCCGAGCAATGGCGGCCCGCTGCATCTCCCCACCGGAAAGTTCAGACGGATAATAGTTCCGTCGGTGCCCCAGCCCCACCGTTTCGAGAAGCTCGGAGACCTGTCTGGCATCGTTTCGTCTCGCGAAAAACGCCGGAAGGGCGACGTTCTCCTCAACGGTCAACGTGGGAACAAGGCCGAAGTGCTGGAACACGAAGCCGACCCGGTGGCGACGCAGTTGGGTCCTTCCGGATTCGGTCAGCGAGGCCACATCGAAGCCGTCGAGGATGAGCGTCCCGGCGGTCGGGACATCCATCGCACCCAGCAGATTCAATAGGGTGGTCTTCCCGGAACCGGACGGTCCCGTGATGGCGACAAACTCGCCGCGCCGTATCTCGAACGTGACCCCGTGGAGCGCAGCAACCGTCTCACTGCCACGGCGATACACTTTGGACAGACCCTCGGCCTGGATCAGGATCGGATGCGGTTCGGTATCGGGCTTGTTTCTCATCGTCCGGACGGGGTTCGGATGGCTTCCTAGGGTGGGATGTGGGAGGCCCGCCAGGCCGGAAGCAGGCCGGCAAGAGATCCCATCAGAACGGTTCCCACGAGGCAGGCGCACAAGATCAGCGGATCCATGCGAACCAGCGGGTCGGTGGGCGCGAAGGGCATGTGCGAACGGAGCCAGGACTCAACACCTCGCGACGCCACCATGGCGGCAAACAAACCTAGGGCACCTCCCAAGACACACGTGAGGAGAGTCTCCAGCCAGAAGAGCCGAAACACATCACCGGGCGATGCACCGATGGCACGAAGCACGCCCACCTCGCGCGTCCGCTCCGAAAGGACCATGAGGATCGAGTTGGAGACACCCGTCATGGCCGCCAGCAGCGCCATGAAGGCCACGGCACCCAGCCAGCCGCGGGTGGAACGGATCATCGCCTGGATTGTCCGGAAAAGATGGGTCAAAGGGACAATGTTCATGTCCATGCCCGCATTGCAGCCGCGCAGCCGCCCCACCGCACCGTCCAAGGCCTCCGGATCCTTCAGACGAACGAGAATGTGGGTCAGGACCCGATCCCGACCGAGTATTCGTTGGGCCTCCTCCAGCGGCACGAAGACAAAGCCGTCGTCCGCACCTCCAGTGGGAGCGAGGAGGCCGGAAACGGTCCGAGACCCTGGCATTCCAGGGATCTCGACCGTGTCCCCGAGCCGCCAACCCCGACGGCGTGCCACGTCGGAACCGACCAGGACGTCCAGGCCGGAGGCTGGAAAGTGGCCCTCGAGGGTCCATCCTGTCTTGAGCTTGAGGTAGTCCCCCGTGATGCCCACCACCACCATCGAACGGCCATCCTCGAGAGGCGTCGCCTGCATCAGCGCCGGGGCGGCCGTCGCCACATCAGGCACGGAGCGGACCTCCCGGAGATAGGATTCGCGGAGATAGCAGGGCCAGTTGGCCCCATGCAGGGCGATGGATGCCGCGTCGAACGGACGCCCCTTCGGCACGACGAGGATGTGCGCCCCAAGCCGGTCGAGCTCCGAGACCAGTCCACGCCGATAGCCCCGCTCGAACGCCAGGAGGCTGGCGAGGGTCGCGATGGCAACAGCAACCCCGAACACGGTGATGCCTGTGCGGACCGGTCGACGTCGGAACTCCTTCACAACCAGCAGGAACCAGGAGGCATTTATTAGGGCGTCAGGGCGCCCGCAGGCTGCAGGCGTCCCACATAGACTGCCGGCAGCGTGGCAGCCAGAAATGCGCCCACCACGCCGGCGATGAGGCATTGGAGGAGACGGACCAGACGCCAGTCCAACAGGTGATCCAGCGGCGCCAACGGGAGGAGCGGCTGCAGCATGGGCTCGAGGACCAGTCCCATCAGGAAGGCCATCGCTACCCCAAGGAGAAGACCCGCCCACATCATGAGGACCGCCTCCAGGATCACGAGCCCCATGACCTGACTCCTCGAGGCACCCAGCGCGCGCAGGAGACGAAGTTCGTGGGATCGCTCGACCACCGCGGCGAGGAGCGTGTTCAAGAGACCGAGGATGCCCACAACACAGGCGGCCAGGGTCAGGGCGATCGTCAGGCTCCGCACGGTGCCCAGCAGACGGAGGAACGTTCCCATCATCTCCGTCATGGTGACCACCTGGGCACCGGGAAGCTCTTGGAACCGTTGCATCACCTCACGAAGCCGTGCTGGGTCACGGAGGCGCACAGCGACGGCGGTGAGCCGTCCCTCCTGCCCGACCATGCGCTGCGCCGCGGAAAGCGGGATGAAGAACAGGGAATCGTCGCTGGTACCACTCCGACTCAGGATCCCGTCCACCCGGAAGGTCTGTCCGAGTTCTGGACTATGCAGTCGGTCGCCCACGGAACGCATCTCAATGAGGGCGGCCTCAGAGCCGAGGATGAAGCCATTGGTCGAGGTGAACCATCCCGCGCCCTGTGCCGCCTTCCACCAGGGCCTGAGCGCCCGGCCAGAGTCATCGAGCCCCACCCAGAGGTCCGACCGCCGTTCGTCCTCGCGAGGCGTCGACACGATCAATAGCGGCGCCGCGAGGGAGACGTCCGGATCCGACCGGACTCTCCCCAGGACCTCCGAGGGCAATGAGGTCTCGAGGGACCGTCCTTTCAGGACCCGGGCCGCGGCGTCGTAGGGACATCCGAGCGGGACGACCATCAGCTGTATCCCGGCACGGTCGAGTTCGGTGCGAAGTCCAGCGCGGTATCCATCTCCGAGGGCCATCAGGAGGAGCCAAACCGAGATTCCCACCATAACCCCACCCGTGGCGAGTGCGAGGCGCACAGGGCGACGGAGAAGATTGCGGAGGGCAAACCGGAACATGGTGGTTCAGAGGCGGCCGACCGAGGATTCGGGATCGGGTCGCCGCAGGACCCGGGGGTGGGATGACAGATCCCGCAGGATGAGGACCGCACGGACGGTGGACTGAATGGCGTCGGCGGTTGGGATCGCTTCGGGGGGGACAGAGGGCAGGCCGACTCCGATCCGCAGAGGATCCCCAGTCCTCCGCCCTCGGAAGGATGCCAGCCAATCGCCTTCGATCGCGGAGACGATTGGAGCCGGTTCACGGCACCGTTGGATCCGGACCCCCACCACCCTGCCGTCGGGATCCAGTCCCACAACGACCTCCAACGCACCCGAATTCCCACGGACCCGTTGCACCACAACCTCTCCGAGGCATCGGGCACCGGGGAAAACGTAATGGACATGCCTGGCGTTGTCTTCGGCCGAGGGAGGACGCCCAAGGCGTTCCGCCATACCGGACCGGAGGGCGCTGAGCATCTGGAGCTCGGCCTCTGTTCGATCGGCACCCGGAAACCAGGTCGCACAGTCCGCCACCGGATGCCGCCAAGGACACAGAGGCGCCCCCTCAATCCGGCTCGAGTCCCCCACGGGGGGAGGCAGATCCGGATCCAACCGTCGGCACCCCGGCGCACTACCCAGGGGCAGAAGGAGCAACACCACCATCCAAGGCCCGGTTGTCGGCAGACCCCAGCCAGGTTGACACATCCCCACGGTGATCCAGGGAAACACCATTCCCTCCCCTCAATAACGGAGACCGGTCGCAGCAAGGACCCGTTCCCGTCCCTGATCAATCCAACGTCCAATGACGGTAAGGCGACGATTCAGCGGGACGTCGACGACGACGAATCCGGCCGTCTTCGTGTCGACCTTCACCGTGCCTCCAGGATCCTTGAGGACAAACCAGCAGCCTGCCTCGGGACATTTTTCGACCAACGTTCCCATGAGAACGAGCTCCTTGTCGTTCGGGATGGAGCGGGCATCGGACAGGGACAACGGCTCTCCCGGCGGTGACTGCCCAAGCACCGTGGGTCCCTGCTCCGCACAACCCGGCCCAAGGCACATCGAGGCGATTGCCAGAATCGGCCCAAGGGCGCGGGTGGAGGACCGGAATGGGTTCATGGCACCGGTCCGATTCCAGGAGCCGCTGGCGGAGCGCACTGGGCCTCAAGACCCCGTTCGGAGATGAGACCTGCATGCCCATCCACGAAATACGCGACGCGGACACCTCGGTCGGTCTTGTTCCTGAAATTGTTCAAAGCAAAGGACTTCACCGGGTGCCACGACCAGATTTCGGCCCCGTAATAGGTGTCGGTCGGCTGGACGATCGCCGCCTCCCGCTCGAGCCGGGTCACAACCGTGTTCAGGCAGTAGCTGCTCCCGTAGAAGTCATACATCCGCTTGGGCCTGTTGGTCGTGGTCTGGTTGATGGGATCGGCAGCCAAGTCGGCCGGGATACCGACATCCGAGGGGCAGCGGTAGAGATTGGTGGTATTTCCCACATACGGCAGCGAGTAGGGAATCCAATTGGTGGTCCGGCACGGCTTGCAGGGGAAGAGAGGACCAGGTTCCGGATCCGGAAATCGGGGCGGAAACTGACCGTTATGGTCGGTGACGTACATCGTCATGGCCACTCCCAGCTGACGTGAGTTCGAAGTGCATGCGATTCGCTGGGCCTTCATCTTGGCGCTGGAAAGCGCCGGGAGAAGCATGCCGGCCAGAATCGCGATGATCGCAATGACGACGAGAAGCTCAATGAGAGTGAAGGCGGGAGGTCCCAGGAAAGCCAAACGAGAGGGGGACAGCGGGCCACGTTGTGTCGGGTCGGGCAACGCGGGCTTCATTTCCCTAGCGCGCATCACAAATCAGCCACGACAAGCCGGCTGGGGTGAGTCGCGGGGATTCCGGGGCGGTTCGTGGAGATGCGAGCGGTTTGCTTCCGGAACTGCTCTAACCGCGAATAGGCACGTCCCAAGCCATGATTCCTTCTCTTCCTTGATCCACACCACTGCCTCTATCGTCTCCCAAGGAAGGCCATGGAATACCCTCCCCTCCCCTCCTTCGACCCGACCCTGCGCATGAATCTCCCCTCCACCAGCAGATGGCGGCTAAAACGTCCGGCCTGGATGGCACTCCTGGCCCTCGGCCTCGCAGGGGAACCGGTCCGCGCCACCGACTGGCCCCAGTTTCTTGGGCCAGCCCGAAATGGATCCACACCGGATCGGATCGAGCCGTGGCCCTCAACGGGGCCTCGCCGACTCTGGAAACAGTCCATCGGTGCAGGGTTCAGTGGACCCGTGATCCGTGCCGGCCGCGTGATCATGTTCGATCGGGAGGGGGACGAGGAACGGGCCCGGAGCCTCGACCTCGCCACAGGGGACACCCGATGGACCCATCGGGCTCCGACCCGCTACGTGGATGGTTTCGGATTCGACAACGGTCCGCGCAGCACCCCTGCAACGACCACGAACCGCGTCGTGACCTTCGGCGCAGAGGGACGCCTCACGTGCCTCGACCTCTTCGATGGGAGGGCAGTATGGACGGTGGAGGCCGGCAAGAGCCTGGGTGCCGACCCTGGCTTCTTCGGACCCGCCTGTTCGCCCTTCATTCTCGGGGAGCGAATCTTCCTCAATCTGGGCAACCGCGAGGGGAGCGGTGTTGCCGCCTTCGATCTCGCCACCGGCAAGCTGCTCTGGAAGGCAACGGATCACGAGGCGGGCTATGCCTCGCCGATCCCGACCTCCGACAACGCCGGGATCGTGTTTTTCACCCGGGAGGGCCTGGTCCTGACCGACCTCTCCGGGAACGTTGGAGCAACGCATCGATGGCGTTCCCGACAGCATGCCTCGGTCAATGCAGCCAGCCCCCTGATGGTTGGGCAGGAGATCTTCCTGACCACCTGTTATGACACCGGCGGAATCCTGCTCCGAAGGGGAACCCTGGGACTCGAAACGGTCTGGTCCAACGACGACTCGTTGTCTGCCCACTATGCGACCCCGATCCAGCACGCAGGATTCCTCTACGGCTTCCACGGACGACAGGAACGGGGACCCGAGCTGCGGTGTGTAGAATGGAAGACGGGCAAGGTCCGATGGTCCGAGCAAGGCCTCGGTGCCGGGACTTTGGGCCTTGCCGGCAACCAACTTGTCCTGCTCCTGGAGTCCGGAGAACTTGCGGTTGCCCCCGCCGTTCCTGATTCCTTCAAGGTAAGGGATCGGGCCCAGGTGCTCGGCCGAGGAACCCGTGCGCCGTTCGCGATCGGGGAAGGCTGTATTGTCGCCCGGGATCCGCGGATGCTGATCTGCCTAGGCCTGTGACTGGCGACGGGAAATCGGTGACTTGGATCCAGGGAAATCCCATCCAACCAATCCTCAATCAATGCCAAGCAACTCCACCTCGAACACGAGCGTGGCATTCGGTGGGATGGCCCCCGGATAGCCGGAGCGACCATAGGCCAGTTCCGGCGGAATCGTCATCCGGACCTTGTCCCCGACCTTCATGGACGCCACCCCAATGTCCCACCCGGAGATCACCTCTCCACGACCCAGGGTGAACGAGAAGGGCTCGTTTCGGTCGACGGAGCTGTCGAAGACACGCCCATCGGTGAATCGACCGGTGTAGTGGACCGTTACTCGGCTGCCCTTGCTCGGAGCGGCTCCGCTGCCGGCGGTGAGCGTCTCGACCTTCAGATTGTTTTCAGACATGCGCCTAAGGTCCCCGCGACTGCGGGCTTGGGTCAACATCCGTCACTCCCGGCTCCCGGATCTCCGGTACATCCCAAGGCTCGGCAGAGCGACTGCATCGTCTTTCGAGTTCCTTCCCTCCGGCACAAACATCATCCTTCCTCTATGATCCAGGTCGGCATCATCGGCACCGGCTTCATGGCCGCCCAGCACATCAAGGCGTATCGTCAGGTTCCCGGGGTCCGGGTGGCTGCACTCTGCAATCCCAGCGGCCGAAACCTCGATGGGGACTTCTCCAGGGTCGCCGGAAACGTGGGGGACGCGGACCCCCTGCGGCTCGACATGTCCGAGGTGAAGGCGTTCCGGGATCCAGGGTTGATGTTCTCAGACCCCGACATCTCGCTGGTCGACATCTGCACGCCGACCCGGACGCATCTGGATCTCTCGATCGCCGCGTTGGCTGCGGGCAAGCATGTGCTGGTCGAAAAGCCCCTCGCGAGGACTCACTCCGAGGCATTGCGTATCGCAGAGGTCGCCGAGACCGCCGCTGCCCGGGGGGTGTTCCTGATGCCTGCGCTGTGCATCCGGTTTTGGCCGGAGTACGAGTGGATTCGGGGCCGGATCCGAAGCGGGGACTTCGGAAAGGTCTTGGATGCCCGGTTCCGCCGCGTCGCCTCCGCGCCAGCATGGGGACATGCCCACTTCCTGAACGGTGGGGATTCGGGCGGCGCCCTTCTCGACCTCCACATCCACGACCTCGACTTCATCCAATACTGCTTCGGAAGGCCCAGAGGGATTTTCGCGTCGGGCTATTCGAAGGTAAGTGGCGCCATCGACCACGTGGTGGCTCTCCTCCAGTACCCGGGCGGGCCGGTGGTCAGCGCCGAGGGAAGCTGGGGCATGGCGGAGGGATTCCCCTTCACCATGGCCTTCACGGTGAACTTCGAACGGGCAACCGTGGATTTCGATCTCTCCCGAGGCGATCAACGCCTCCGAGTGAGCCGGGATGGGAAGTCCCAGACGGTGACGCTGGATGGACCCGACGGTTATGTCGGAGAGATCCGCCATCTCGTCGAAGCCATCCAGTCCAAGCGCCTACCAACCGTGGTCACAGCGCACGACGCGGCTGCGGTCCTCGAACTTTGCGAGGCCGAAGAGCGATCGATCCACGAGGGTCGGATTGTGACCCTCGACTGAGAAACCCAGGAACCCGAACTTCTTTCATGCACGTCACCTCCCGATTCACTGGGCTTGTGGAATTCCGGCAGGGATTCCAGAAACGGCCCGGACTCACCCACGTCCTCTTCGACTTCGATGGAACCCTGTCGCTGATCCGCCAGGGCTGGCCCGATGTCATGGTCCCGCTCTTCACGGAGATCCTCCCTCCTCTCCCCGACGAGACCGACGAGCAGCGCCGTCAGCTGGCCTTCGAGGACATCATGCGGCTCAACGGCAAGCAGACCATCTACCAGATGATCCAGCTCGCCGAACGCGTCCGGGAACGGGGTGGCACGCCGGGTGAGCCCCTCGACTACAAACACGAGTATCTGAGACGCCTCGACGAGCGCATACGGCACCGGGTCGAGGGCATCCGGGCCGGAACCATCCGTCGCGACGAGCTCACCGTCTTCGGTACCCGGGCGCTGCTCGAGGCGCTGTCCACGAGGGGGCTCAGCCTCTACCTGGCCAGTGGAACCGATGAGCAGTTCGTCAAGGCCGAGGCTGAGGCTCTGGGCCTCACACACTACTTCAAGGGCCACATCTATGGAGCCCAAGACGACTATAAGAAGTTCAGCAAGAAGATGGTCATCGACCGCATTCTTGCCGGGAACCGGATTCCAGGGGATTCCCTGCTGGCCTTCGGAGACGGCTACGTGGAGATCGAGAACACCAAGCAGGTTGGAGGTTTCGCCGTCGCGGTTGCCAGCGACGAGGGAAACAACGGTTCAGGCCGCTTTGACCCTTGGAAGCACCAGCGACTCATGGGCGTCGGGGCCGACCTCTGCATCCCGGACTACCGCGAACTCGATGCCCTGATGGAGACGCTGTTCCCCTGAGGACCGAGACGATCCTAAGACCGCCATGCGTTTCCCGCCCCTCGACCTCACCCGCCTACGGGTCCAACCCCTGGCGGAGCGCAAAAGCTTGTCGACTGTCGACTCAATCCTGGTGGCACCCGACGCCCCGTTGCGGCCAATCGATCCCAGCCTGAGGCCGGTGGTAGAGGAAGCGGCTGACCGGATCCGGCGTGCGAGAGACCGAGGAGGCGCGGTGATCGTGATGTATGGCGCGCATCTCCTCCGGAACGGCGCAGCCCCGCTGATCTCGGGACTCATGGAGGGCGGGTGGATCACCCACCTGGCCACCAACGGTGCAGGAACCATCCACGACTGGGAATTCGCCTGGCTCGGGCGCTCGACCGAGAGCGTGGAGGAAAATGTCGCGACGGGTTCTTTCGGGACTTGGGACGAGACCGGCAGAAACATCCATTTCGCTCTGCTTACCGGTGCCCTTGATCAGCTCGGGTACGGCCGGTCGCTTGGACGCTTCATCGCCGAGGACGGCTGCGAATTCCCAGCACGGGAGACCCTGGTCCAGCTCATCCGTGAATTCCCACTAGATCCTCTCGCCGGTGCCGCAACCGACCTCCTTTCGGTCCTGGACCGATTCGACATCGCCTCCGGCCGTCACCCGATCACACATTCCTGGAAACATGCCAGCATCCTTGCCGAGGCTTGGCGCCGGGGAGTACCCGTCACGGTTCACCCGGGCATCGGCTACGATATCATCTCCTGCCATCCCATGTTCCACGGAGCGGCAATCGGACGCGCCGCCGCAGAGGATTTTCGGTCCTTCGCTGGCGCGGTGGACGGATTGGACGACGGGGTCGTCCTGTCGATCGGCTCCGCCATCATGGCCCCGCAGGTCTTCGAGAAGAGCCTGAGCTGCGTCCACAACCTCCGTTTCCAGGCCGGACGCGCTGGTGTATCCGGCCACTCGATCTACGTGGTTGATCTCCAGGACGGCGGCGGTTGGGACTGGACCCTAGGCGAGCCGCCGAAGACGAATCCGGCCTACTACCTCCGGTTCTGCAAGAGCTTCTCCCGGATGGGTGGAACGATGCGGTATCTGCAGTGCGACAACCTCAGCTTTGTCCAGCACCTCCACCGTCAACTCATGCCGGCCTGAACCCGACCGCCCATGACTCCGGAACGATTCGACGCCATTGCCTTGCGGTATCCCGAACTTCGCATGGCAGTGATCGGGGACTTCTGCCTCGACCGCTACTTCGACATCGATCCCGCCCTGTGCGAGGTCTCCATCGAGACCGGTCTTCCCGTCCACAACGTCACCCGGGTCCGCTGCCAGCCCGGGGCCGCCGGGACCATCCTCAACAACCTCGCTGCGCTCGGCATCGGGACGCTCTTCCCAGTCGGGTTCTGCGGTGACGATGGGGAGGGATGGTCGCTTCGACACTCCCTGTCCAGGCTGCCGGGAGTCCGCCTCGATGCGTTCGTCACGGCCCCGGACCGGAACACCTTCACCTACAGCAAACCCCTGGTGCACCACGCAAACCGGCCTCCGGAAGAGCTGAGCCGTCTCGACCAGAAGAACTGGACCCCCACCCCACCCTCCCTCGGCCATCAACTCGCCGATTCCGTGCTCCGGCTGACCGGCGAGGTCGATGGTTCGATTGTCATGGATCAGGTAGATCTCGAAGGCACGGGCACCGTCACCCGAGAGGTGGTCGGTGCCCTCGCTGAAAGGTCGCGTTCGAGTCCAGATGCCCTGATCCTAGCCGACAGCCGTCGGGGTCTGGGCGGCTGGCCCCCCCTGCTGTTCAAGATGAACGGCGCGGAACTGGCGGTGCTAACGGGACGATCGTTGGATTCGCTGGAGGATATACGGAATGCCTGTATCGCACTCGCCCGCTCCAGTGGGCGACCCGCATTCATCACGCTTTCCGAACGGGGCATCCTGGGGGCGACAGCAGCGGGTGAGTCTGCTCACGTCCCCAACCATCCCCTCCGTGGCCCCATCGACATTGTGGGTGCCGGTGATGCCGTGAGCGCCAACCTGACCGCAGCCCTCGCGGCCGGGGCCTCATTGGTCGAGGCCATGGAGATGGCCATGGCGGCAGCCCATCTCGTCATCCACCAACTCGGCACCACGGGAACCGCCAGCGTCCCGGAGATTCGGAAACTCCTCCTGTGAATAACGAGACACGACCGAAAACCCTTTGGATTCTGTTTCTGTGGGCAGGGCTGGCATTGGTCGGCTGCGCCACATCATCCTCCGGAAAACATCACACCCTATCACGGTACGAGTTTGAACGCCCTCAGATGGGGCTCCCGTTCCGGCTGGTCCTCTATGCCACCACCCCAGCCCTGGCGACGAACGCGGCCGAGGCGGCCTGGTCCCGGATCAGCGAACTGAACGGCATCCTGAGCGACTATGAACCGGAATCCGAACTCAGCCGTCTGTCCCGGACCAGCGGATCCGGAACATGGGTTCCACTGGGGCATGACCTCTCCCGTGTTCTGATCGCTGCAAACACACTATCCAGAGACAGCAATGGGGCGTTCGACGTGACCGTGGGGCCCGAGGTTGCCCTCTGGAAACGGGCACGGCGCCAGCGAGAACTTCCCTCAAAGACCGCGATCAATGAGGCCCGCCGGCTGAGTGGTTGGACCCTGGTCGAGCTCCGGCAAAACGGTGGCAGTCACGAGGCCCTGTTGGTCAAATCCGGCATGCGACTCGATCTGGGGGCCATTGCCAAAGGCTATGCACTCGACGAAGCAGCACTCGTACTACGGCAACAGGGAATCCAAAGGTTTCTGCTTTCAGGCGGTGGCGACATGGTGATGGGGGATCCTCCGCCTGGACAGATCGGATGGAGGATCGAGGCAGGGGTGTTCGACACCCCGGAAGCTCCAACCCGACGGTTTCTCCATCTCGCCAAAACGGCCCTTGCCACGTCAGGTGACAGTTTCCAGCGCGCGGAGATCGGTGGCATCCGCTACTCCCACATCGTCGATCCCCGGAAGGGCATCGGCATGACCGATCACAGCCTGGTGACCGTGATCTGCCCCTCCGCGATGCTTGCCGACGCCCTATCAACCGCGGTCAGTGTGCTTGGGCCTACCGATGGCCCCGATTTTGCCGCACACCATGGCGCCGAGGTCTGGATAATCCGAAAACCCGCTTCCACAGTGGAGGAGACCCAATCCGCTGGTTTTCCCGGGGAACCAACCCCTTTCCCGAACCAGCGTCGTTAACTCCGACCAAAACGGGTCTCCGAACGCGGTGCCTATCGCAAAGGCTTCCCGTCCCGGACCAAGTCCACCGCGCGCCAGAGGTACCAGCTGGCCGTGGTTCGGTATGGACGCCAGCGTTCACCGAATTCCAACAGGTCCCGAGGCCGTGGCATCGTGGGAAGTCCGTGGACGAGCTGGAAGCCATTCCGGACTCCAAAGTCGTCCGCCGGCAGGACATCGGGGCGGGCGAGGGTGAACATCAGAAACATCTCGACGGTCCAGCGGCCCACGCCACGGCACTGGACAAGCCGATCGATGATGGCCTCATCGTCAAGTCGTGCGAGGACCCGGCGTTCCGGCACAATTCCCACCCGTGCCTTCGCTGCGATGTCCAGAATCGCACGCACCTTGGAACCCGAGAAGCCAGCCGTCCGGATCCGATCCTCGGCCATCTGCTCGACTTCAGCCGGCGTCGGGAAGCGGCGACCGGGAAAGAGTTCCAGGAACCGCCGCGTGATCGTGTCGGCCGCCTTGCCGTTGAGCTGCTGGTGAGCCACAGCGCGAACAAGAGCTTCGAACGGAGACCTGCGCTGGGGGCGTATGGTGCAGGGTCCCACTGCGCGGATGACCCGGGCCAGGGTTGAATCCACCGCAGCGAGGTGTCGGAGGGCTTCTGGAGTCATGAGGACCCTTCAAAGCGTTCGGGAGACGGCAGGCAGATGCAATGGGTTACGCGGACAGATCCGAGCCGGGGTGTTGATCATAGGCTCAGGCTTTTCCAGAAATCCAAGAACACCAGATCCACCAGGGTTCCGAGCGCCACCACAAGTCGAGCCTCAGGTTTCCAATTCGAGGATGCTGTGCTTCGCTCCTGAAAGGGGATTCACCGGAGTCGACCTCATCGTTACAGATCCTCCCATCACAACGAATGCCGCTGAACCATGAGTTATTCGACCTGGTGATCGTGGGCTCCGCCTTTGGTGGGTCCCTGCTGGCTTCGATCGCCCGCCAGCTCGGGCGGAGCGTGGTGCTGATCGAACGAGAAAGTCATCCGCGCTTCGCAATCGGAGAGTCTTCAACGCCTCTGACCAATCTGTTCCTCGAACAGCTGGCAGATCGGTACGGTCTGCCCCGGATCCGTACCTTCTCCAAGTGGGGCACGTGGCAGAAAAACCATCCAAGGGTCGCGGCCGGGCTCAAGCGGGGATTCAGCTTCTACCATCACGAGCTTTCCAAGCCGTGGTACCCGCGAGAGGACCGCAGCAACGAACTCCTGGTCGCAGCGAGTCCAAACGACGAGATCGCTGACACCCACTGGTATCGCCCCGACTTCGACGCCTTTTTTGTAGAGGAAGCGGTCTCGCTCGGAACAGTCTACATCGATCAGACGGAGCTGATCTCGTTTTCAGAAGGACCTGATGGGGTTTACCTGCGAGGGGTTCGTCAGAGTGAGCCAATGGAGTTTCGGGGCCGCTTTCTCGTCGATGCCAGTGGGGCACGAGGATTTCTCTGGAAACAACTCCACCTCGGGGAAGAGCCCCTTGCGGGCTTTCCCGATCGGGAGGCTCTCTTCACTCACTTTTCCAAAGTCGGGCGCTGGGAATCCTGCATTGCCTCGCCCCCTTCAGCATCGGGGGATCTGCCTCAATCCGGTCAGATGCCCAAAGCCGTGCCTCCTTTCCCTCCTGATGACGCCGCGCTGCATCATGTATTTCCTGGAGGATGGATATGGGTGCTACGCTTCAACAATGGGATCACCAGCGCCGGCGTCTCGGTCGATCCGAAGATTGCGAGGGATCTCCATCTGGAGGCAGGAGCAGCCGGTTGGCGCCGAATGATGGAACGGTTGCCGTCGGTCGCCGCTCAATTTACCGAAGCCCACGCTGTCCACCCTTTCGTCCACCTGCCCTCGGTGGCCTTCTTCTGCCCGCAATCCGTTGGACGCCGGTGGGCTCTTCTGCCCTCGGCCATGGGGTTCCTCGATCCGCTGCTGTCGACGGGCTTTCCGCTGACCCTGCTGGGGATTCGTCACCTGGCCGAACTGCTGGAGCAGGGCATGGTTCCAAGTCCAAAGGCACTGGAAATCTACGCAGCGGAGAACCGCGCCAATCTCGAGATCGCTACGGAGCTTGTCGGAGCTCTGCACCACAATCTCGGGCGGCCGGCCATCTTCCAAACCCTGTCCATGCTGTACTTCGCAGCCGCCTCCTTTTCCGAGACGGCACTTCGCCTAGGAAAGGCGGACCTCGCCCCGGGATTCCTTCTGCGTGGCCGAAATGGCTTTCGCGAAAGCCTGCGCAACCTCTGCCTCAAAGCCCGGGCGGATTCGCTGTCATCAACGGATTTCGTTTCCGCCATCACAGAGGCCATCGAGCCAATCAACGTGGCGGGACTGAATGATTCCTCAAGGCGGAATTGGTATCCGGTCGATTTGACCGATCTTCGTAAAAGCCGCGGAAAACTGACCGCCTCAGAGCGCGAAATCGGTGAGATGCTCCATCGATGTGGCATGGCAATCCCCGGCTCGATTTCAGGAGTTGGGTGATTTGCGACGCCAGTACGACACGTCATTCCAGAACTCCAAGCCGCCCGGAATCATCGGGGCGTTGATGGTCCCAATCCGGTCGGGGACCCCAAAATCGTCGTCCCCTGATCGACATGCGGAATTCGGGTTAGCCCAACTGGCATTCTACCGGCTCCACAGGCAGTCGAATCTGAAATTCGGGTGTGTTTCCCCAACTGAACACCCCGTAAACCCTGCGATTTGATGCCATGCGTCCCATCTACCATATCAACCTCGAGATGTGTGGCGGCGAACACCTGCCACCAGAATTCGATCTCGAGGAGTTCTGTGAGGTTCTGCAAGGTAAGGTTCCGGAGATTGAGGTTGTGGCGACGCCGGAGAACGGGCGCTTCGAACTGAACCGAACACCAGGTCTCATCCCAGACTCGATCTTCCAAGAAGCCCTCGGTGAATACCTCCGGAGGTGATCAATCCACGGCAAGTGCCGTCTCGATCAGGGTCGGCAACTGATCAAGGATCGATGAATCGGCAGCGACAACTTGGGCACCCGCAACAATGGCGCTTTCGCGAAGTCGACTGCTGGCAAGCGGACCGTAGGCGAGGATGCCGATGTGGGTCAGCCCCACGTCTGCTCTCAGGTCTTGGATCAACCGGCAGACATCACCCCCACGGAGGTCCAGCTGGATCACAAGCAACATGGGCCTGTAGGAGCGCATCCACTCGAGGAGTCTATCGACCCCGCTCTGGGAATGCACCCGCCAACCCCGATCCACGAGGCGATTGGCCAGAGCAGAGCCAGGCATCAATCGGTCGTGGACGACGAGAGCCGTCGGCTGGGCCTTAGGAGAGGGGGTATCCATGAAAAACCCCGGCGGACCGAAGAACGGTCCCGACCGGGGTAGATCTTTGGAAGGAGGGTCGAATCAGTCGATGACCTCGATGCCCATGTTGCGGGCCGTTCCGGCGATCATGCTGACCGCGGCCGCCTCGCTGTTGGCATTGAGATCGGAACCCTTCAGCTTGACGATTTCGAGGATCTGCTTCCGGGTGACCTTTCCAACCTTGTCTTTGTTGGGGGTCTTCGAACCTGAGGCGACCCCGGCAGCCTTCTTAAGGAGAACGGAAGCGGGTGGGCTTTTAAGGATGAAGGTGAACGACTTGTCTTGATACACCGTGATGACCACGGGGATCACGAGGCCGGCCTTGTCCTTGGTCGCGGCATTGAACTCCTTGCAGAAGGCCATGATGTTGATGCCTTGGGAGCCCAGAGCCGGGCCGACCGGCGGTGCGGGATTGGCCTGACCGGCCTGGATCTGCAAGCGGACTGTTCCTGTGACTTTCTTGGCCATGGTGTGGAATTCTTAGGGGAAGCGGTTTCGGTTCGAACAGATCTGGAAAAGGAAAACTGACTAGGACTTCTCAACCTGCCAGTACTCTAGCTCGACGGGTGTCTTACGCCCGAAGATGTCAACGGTGACCTTGAGCTTACCCTTGTCAGGTTCAATCTCTTCAATCACGCCACTGAAGTTGAGGAACGGCCCATCATTGATTTTGACCGTCTCTCCCAAGTCGAAGTTGACCTTGGGTTTCTCGATGTCTTCAGAGTCGATGACGGCCGCCTTGATGGTGTTGATTTCCTCAAGGTCCACCTCGGCAGGGCGTTCTCCCCCGATGAATCCGATCACCCCATCGATTCCCTTGATGAAATACCAAGGCTTCTCGAGGAGACGACGGTTGTCATCGAGAAGTGCCATCTCCACGTAAAGGTACCCGGGATGGAGCTTGCGATTGGTAACGGTCTTCTTGCCCCCGCGGACTTCGACGACCTTCTCCATCGGGAGGAGAACCTCTCGGATGTACGGCTCCATCTCGTCGATCTTGAGTCGACGATTAATACTGTCTCTAACCTTCTGCTCCTTGCCCGCGAGGACGTGGAGGGCGAACCACTGGAATTTCATGGCATCTATGAACTACCGATCAGGAAGCGAATGCCCCCGAGCAGGACCCAATCCACCACCATGAGAAAGACCCCGAAGATTGCAACGGTCACCAGCACCATCACCGTGGTCTCACGCAGCTCCTCACGGCTCGGCCAGGCACACTTTTTCAACTCCTCCTGGGTATCGCTAACATAGGCGGCGAAGCGGGCGATGTAGCCAAACTTCCAGAGCAGTCCAAAGGCGATACCAATGACGGCCGCCCAGACTCCCAATTGGATGTAGAAACTAGTCACAAATGATTGTTGGCGGAGGGGGAGGGATTCGAACCC
>SYEM01000196.1 GCA_005801385.1 Verrucomicrobiales bacterium
GCAGAGAATCGAACATCCCAACGGTCCCCTGCGTGCGTCCATCGCAGGGGTCGGAGACATATCCGGCGAATGGAAGGGTTTTTAGATTCCGGAATTCCTCGGCCGCCGCCTTCACCTGAAGCCCCAACTCCCAATGCCCGGTGTGGTACCCTAGGGCGATGGGTTTTCCGTCGGGCGACCGCAGTCCGCCCAAGGTGCTCAGGACCAGGAATCCATCGCGGCCCAGCTCCGACGGCTCCCATCCCATGCCCGCGTTCTGCGTGAGCCCGAACAGATCTCCGCTGGGTGCGTCCCTGAGCTGGTCAGGTGTCAGAGGTAGTCTGCCCGACGGACCCACGGCGCGAGATCGGACCTGATACAGCGACTCGGAACCCTTCCCGAACCAATCAGCGAGGAACATGCTGCGAGCCTGCGGTGCCAGGTCCTGGCGGGAAAGTCCGGTTTCGCCATGGACCCATCTCCACCCGATTCCAACCGCATCGAAACCTGCTTTGACCTTGCTCCAAGGAAGGGATTCCCGGTTCATCCCAAGCCATGCCCGACTGGCTTTCCATCATCCTGCTGGGGTGCATCGAGGGGATCACCGAGTTCCTCCCCGTCTCCTCCACGGGTCATCTCCTGATCGCGGAACACTGGCTGGGACATCGCAGCGACCTCTTCAACGTCGTGATCCAATCCGGTGCAGTCGTCGCGGTCATCGTGGTGTTTGCCCAGCGGGTCCGTGATCTCCTCACCGGATGGGCCCGACCCGAGGTGCGGGACTACCTCTACAAAATGGGACTGGCGTTCGTGATCACCGCGGTGGGCGGACTCCTCCTCAAGAAACGGGGCTTCGAACTGCCAGAGACTCCCCATCCCGTCGCGTGGGCGACCCTGATCGGCGGCGTCGCATTCATCGTGATCGAACGCTGGCTGCGAAACCACCCGGGGTCCGCCGAGGTTACGTGGCGCGTGGCCATCGCCGTCGGCATCGGACAACTCATCGCCGCCACCTGTCCTGGGGCTTCCCGGTCTGGGACCACGATCCTTCTCGCGCTCATGGTCGGAATGAATCGGCCGGCCGCCGCCGAGTTCACCTTCCTCCTGGGGATCCCCACGCTGCTGGCCGCCGGCGCGAAGGAAACCCTCGATGTCCTCAAAACGCCCAATGCCGCCCACGAACCGTGGAGTCTCATCCTCCTCGGAACCGTCGTCTCGGCGCTGACCGCCTTCCTCGCCGTAAAATGGCTCCTGGGCTACATCCGAAACCACACCTTCGTGCCCTTCGGCTGGTATCGGGTGATCCTCGGCGGAGCCATCCTGCTGTGGGTGCGGTAGACACTCCCGGAGAAATTCCCCGATGGAGTCCCGGATTCCCCAAGAGATGCGGGCGGTCGTCTACCGGGGGCCCAACGACCTCCGCCTCGAGCAGGTGCCGGTCCCGAAGATCGGCCGCAACGAGATCCTCGTCCGCGTGGCCGCATGCGGGGTCTGTCCCACCGACATCAAGAAGATCCAGACCGGGTCGGTGCCACCCCCACGGATCCTCGGCCACGAAACGGCGGGCACCGTGGTCCGAGTCGGTTCCGGCGTGACGGGGATCCGTATCGCCGATCGCGTCGCGCTTCACCACCACGTGCCCTGTGGCACATGCCATTTCTGCGCCCATGGCGACTTCGCCCAGTGCGCGACCTATCTGCGGACCGGCGTCACCGCAGGATTCGAATCGGCCGGCGGCGGATATGCCGAGTACGTCAAGGTGCTGCCTTTCTGCCTTCCTGGCGTCGTCCGGATTCCGTCCCGCAACACGTTCGAGGAAGGAGCATTGCTCGAACCGGTCAATACCGTCCTCAAGGCCGTGCATCGCCTCGGACTCCATCGCGGCGACTCCGTGGTGGTCGTCGGTCAGGGCCCGATCGGATTGCTCTTCAACCGGATTCTCACCCTCTCCGGCCATCACGTATTCGGGGTCGATCTGCTCCCACGTCGCCAGAAGTTGGGTCGCGACTGGGGAGCCACCGCCACCTGGAACGGCAGTGACCCAACCCTGGCAGAACAGGTCCAAAAGCGGACCCGCGGACGCGGTGCCGACACGGTCGTGCTCACGGTTCCGCAGGATGGACCGTTCCACACCGCGTTCGACCTCGTGCGGCGAGGCGGACGCATCCTGCTGTTCGCCCACACGCTTCGGGGCCACCGGACGCCGACGGATCTTTCCATCGTCTGCGTCGACGAGAAAACCGTCTTGGGCAGCTACTCCTCGGATCTTTCCCTGCAGCGCGAGGTTTCTCGAATGGTCTTCTCGCGTCGACTCGATGTCCGCCCCCTGATCACCGATCGTTTTCCCCTCGAACGGACCTCTGAGGCCATCGCCTTGGCGGCCTTGGCATCTCCAGAGTCCCTGAAGGTTGTGGTCGCGGCCCAGCCATAGCGCCCAGCGTCCCACCGTATGGGCACAAAAAAGGGACGCCTCTAGGCGTCGGTCCAGGTTCAATACATGGGTGACAGGGTTGGTTCAGAACATGGGTAACAGAATGGCTAGAGATGCTGGCTAGCGATGAAGCTAGCCAGCATGCCCTGGCTGGAGACCCAAGCAATGGACCAACGGATTGAGTTCGTGATGAAGGCTGTGAACCACCCGAACTTCGTGGAGCTATGCCGCGAGTACGGGATCAGCCGGAAGACCGGCTACAAGTGGCGCGAGAGGTTTGTGGAGCACGGGCTGGGC